>NZ_JAFLXF010000012.1:0-193657 GCF_019891575.1 Pseudomonas sp. MIS38 | reverse complement strand
GGGCTTGCTCGCGAAAGCGTCGGGTCAGCCAACAGCAATGCTGAATGTGCCGGCCCCTTCGTGAGCAGCCACTCCCACCCTTGATCGCGGCCAGCCACAAACCTGCCATCCATCGCCGATCCCACAGGGGAATGGTGTGATCCCTGGAACACGCGCAATAAAAAAGGCCTCGCATCTGCGAGGCCTTTCATTTTGGCTTCAATCGGTTCAACTCTGTGGCCTCATCCCTTGAGAAAGTCCGAACATGAACAACAACAGATCATGGTCAGGTTTAGTGGCCACGGAGGCTTTCGCCACCCGTGGTACTGCGCAGTGAGCATCGCCTGTGGTAGCACCGATCACCTGCATGCGGGGCTGCTCCCAGGCCGCCACCGCCAATGAAGCAACTGCCAAGGCTCCAACCAAAAACAAACCTCGTGCAATTTCGAGTTTCATCGCTATAAACCTTTGATAGCGCTGCCAAACGCCGTCTCATAAAAGTAGACGAGTTTTTTCCAGTCCGTGTCGCTGAACGACGAATGGCGACGCAATTGCTTCATGTCATGGGAGGCCGCGCGATAAGCGGTCAGACGCTGACGGCATTTCTCCAGATCGATCAATGCCACTTCGACCTGAGCCGAATCACCTTCGCCGGTCACCCGTACAAAAACGTGTTTGATGTAGATACAGCTGTGCTGCCAACGGCCCTTGTGCATGCGCGCGAGGTTTTCGGCCAGGTCTTTGAGGACGCGCTCGAAAACCGCTTCGCCATATTGGGCACGGCCACCGGCGGCTTCCCACTTCTCGAGTTCGTCGAAACCGTCCAGCGACTTGGTCACCAGCAGCGCACGCCACTTGTGTTGCGGATCGGGCTGCGCACCGCAGAAGACGATTTGCGGGACGCGTACGCCGAGGCGACTGACACCGGTCAGGGCATCCAGCTCTCGCAAGACTGTCGGCCGGCCGAAAGGATGCAGCCAACTGCGATAGATATGTCCGGTCTGGCGCTTGGCATACAGTAACTGGCCGTCACGGCCCACGACTCGTTGCACACCACTTTCCCCGCCACGGCGCACGTTGGGTTCTTCCACCCATTCACCGCGCTGGTTCCAGTAGTAGTCGAAGCGATCCTGGGGAGCGACTTCCGTTTCTGCTGCTATTTGCACCGCCATCCTGTTACCTCTTGCGTAATACGTAAACCCGCCACATGGCATACAGCGGAATGAAGTCCAGTTGTTCCTGAATGCGAAAACCTGCCTCTTCGAACTCTTTTTCTACTGTCACAGCCGGTAACACAAACCGGTTTTGGTAACCTTCCTGACCACGCCGCTGTTCAGCGCGTTTGCGTTTCCAGGCCTTGAAATTACCGTCCACCCACAACGAAATGATTACGCTGTCACGGGTGACACGCTCGAATTCGCGCAAAATCGTCCGCCGATGTTCGGCTTCACCGATGTGATGCAGCAAACGCATGCAGAAAATGCTGTCGACGGCGTTATCCGGCAAGGCAATGTCGAACGCTGACGTGTGCAAAGGTTGTACCCGTTTCACCACATCAGCCGGCTGCGCCTGCATCGCGGTCTTGATCATAGACTCGGAATTGTCCGCGCCAATGATCACCCGATTGGGTTTTTCCGCCAGCAACGGCCAGAAACGCCCTGCACCACACGGCAGATCCAGAACCAGCCCCGGCTCGCCCGCCAGCGTCAACGCCTTGCGGGCCAGTTGCTCGTCCCGCCAATGTGACAACCGACGACCGAGACCGTCCTGATGCTTGCGCAAATATTTTTGTGCATGCTGGTCATCATACTTTTCGGAAAAATCGAGCTTGATCGGTCTGCTCATTTTCAGGACTCCTGAATAACTGATGCCCCTACCATAGGTAGTGGCATGTCAGCGTCAGGTCGTCCCTTTGTGAAAATTACGTCAGGTAAACCGGCAAACTATTACAGGGTTTTACAGGGAGAAAGCAATAGCGCGGGGCCATCAGCGACCGTCAGCACGGCCCAGCGTCACCTCAAAGCGGCAACCATTGGGCTGCATGGTGCTCAATGTCACCTCCCAGCCCTGGTTTTCACAGATCCGCTGCACCAGCGACAAACCCAGGCCCAGGCCTTCGCCGCGCTTCTCATTGCCGCGCACGAAGGGCTGGAACATGGCCTCGCGTTTTTCCTCGGGAATGCCGACGCCCGAGTCTTCGACGACGAAGCCGTTGTCGTTGAGCGTCAGGCGGATGAAGCCCTGCTCGGTGTAGTGGCAGGCGTTGCGCAACAAATTGCCCATGACCGCGCTGAGCAGAGTCGCGTTGAAGCGAGTGTCCGGCGGATTGCCCGGCTCGAACATCAGCCGCAGCCCTTTCGATTCGATCGGTTCACGCCAGATACTCAACAAGCCATCGGCCACCTGACTGATGTTCTGCTGCGGCGCTGAACCGGCGTCTTCACGCTGGGCGCGGGCGAGCATCAGGAAGGTCTGCACCAGTTCACGCATTTCTTCGCTGGCGCGGGCGATGCGCTCGACCTGGGCACGACCGCGTTGATCCAGCCCCGGATTTTCCAGCAGCAGTTCGCAGGAACTGGCCAGCACCATTAACGGCGTGCGCAGTTCGTGGCTGACGTCACTGGTGAACAGCCGCTCGCGGGTCAGCGCCTGACGCAGACGACCAAGCGTTGCATCGAACGCCACCGCCAGTTCGCCGACTTCGTCAGCCGCATAGTCCGGCGCCAGTGGCGGCGCCAGACCGAGCAACTGATCGCGATGCCGTACTTGCCGTGCCAGGCGCACCACCGGCGCCATGACCTTGCGCGCCAGCACCCAGCCGAGGAATACGGCCAGCGCCAGACTGAGCACAAAGCCCACCAGCACCACGGCAAACAGCACGCGTTCACGCTCTTCGAAATCGCTTTGATCCTGCAGCAGCACGTAGCGGCGACCGTCGACGATCTCGACCATCGCGTGATACGACAGCTGCTCGCGGAACACTTCGTGGAACCCCGCATCGAGGTGACGCAGATCCTTGGGCAGCTCGAAATCACCCGGTCCGCCGCTGAAATAGAACAACTGGTCCGGTTCCGGGCGATGGCTCCAGTCCGAGACGTTGTCCATCAGCAGCAGACGTTGCAGGTCGCCGCCCAGCCCCGCCGAAATCAGTTTCTCCTCCACCAGGTGCACGGTCGCCACGATGCCCATGGCGAAGGCCCCGGCCACCAGCGCACTCATCAGCGCAAAGGCGATGATGATCCGCTGGGAAAGGCTTTGCTTAAACTCCATCACGCCCCTCGGCCAGGCGGTAACCCACGCCGTGCACGGTTTGCAGCAACGGCTTGGCGAATGGCTTGTCGATCACCTGACGCAATTGGTGGACGTGGCTGCGCAGGCTGTCGCTGTCCGGGCAGTCATCGCCCCACAGCGCTTCTTCGAGAATTTCCCGACGCAGGACGTGCGGACTCTTCTGCATCAAGACTGCCAGCAGCTTCAGCCCGACCGGGTTGAGCTTGAGCAGCTTGCCCTCGCGGGTCACTTCCAGCGTGTCGAGGTCGTAGGTCAGGTCACCGACCTGCAGCGCGCGACGGCCGCCGCCCTGGGTGCGACGCATCACGGCTTCGATGCGTGCCGCCAGTTCCGACAGGGCAAACGGTTTGACCAGGTAATCATCAGCCCCGGACTTGAAGCCCTGCAGGCGGTCGTCCAGTTGATCGCGGGCGGTGAGCATGATCACCGGCGTATCGCGTCGGGCGTCTTCACGCAGGCGCTTGCACAGGGTGTAGCCGTCGATCCCCGGCAGCATGATATCGAGCACGATCAGGTCGTAATGCTCGGTGGCAGCCAGATGCAGGCCCGACAAGCCGTCCTGGGCGCAATCGACGGTATAGCCTTTGAGCCCCAGGTAATCGGCCAGGTTGGCCAGGATATCGCGGTTGTCTTCGACCAATAGAATTCGCATTGGCATCTCCTCCGTACACAGTTACGGCCGTCATGGCCCGCGCAGCTTAAGGCCAACGCCGTTTCAGGGCTAGGGCCGGCAGGCACGCCGATCCATTTGCCTAACCAAATTAAATATTTAACAAAGTTTTCACTATGGATTCACAACCTGATTACAGTGGCGCCGTGACACTCGCGCGCCATTGATATAAGGAAAACGAGACAATGGACCCTTTCAAGACTGCGCCCATGCGCTTTCTGCTGCTCATCACCGGCGCCTGGCTGGTCATCTTTCTTCTGACTCGAGCGGTACTGCTGCTGACTCACCTGGATGAGGCCGGCGGCTTCGCCCTGTCGGTGTTCGGCATCGGCGCGCTCTACGACCTGGGTTTCCTGGCCTATGCGGCATTGCCGATGGGCTTGTACCTGCTGCTCTGCCCGCCGGGCCTGTGGCGTCGTCGTGGGCATCGCGGGTTCCTGCGCGCCCTGCTGACCATCAGCCTGTTCGCCATGCTGTTCGTGGCGGTGGCCGAATGGCTGTTCTGGGACGAGTTCGGCGTGCGTTTCAACTTCATCGCCGTCGATTACCTGGTGTATTCCGACGAAGTGCTGAACAACGTCCTCGAGTCGTACCCGATCGGCAAACTGCTGAGCCTCCTCGCGGTACTGGCCGTGGTTATCAGCTTTGCCTTGGGCAAGCCGTTCAATGCTGCCATGAATGCCCCGCTGCCAGCGCTGCGCGGGCGTCTGCTCAGTGCCTTGGGCCTGTTGATCGTCGCGGGTCTGAGCCTGCAACTGCTCAGCCAGGACGCCCCACGTGCCCAGGGCGGCAACGCCTACCAGAACGAACTGGCCAGCAACGGCCCGTATCAGTTCTTCGCCGCGTTCCGTAACAATGAACTCGACTACACCCAGTTCTACAAGAGCCTGCCGGCAGAAAAAGTCGCCAGCCAGATCCGCGCCGAGCTGAGCGAAAGCGACGCGCGCTTCATCGGCAAGGATCCACAGGACATTCGCCGGGTGATCGACAACCCGGGCACCCCGCGCAAGCCGAACATTGTGCTGGTGACCATCGAAAGCCTGAGCGCCAAGTACCTGGGCAGCAATGGCGACGGTCGCAACCTGACGCCAAACCTCGACGCCTTGCGCAAGCAGAGTCTGTACTTCAACAACTTCTACGCCACCGGCACCCGCACCGACCGCGGTCTGGAAGCGATCACCCTGGCCATCCCGCCGACGCCAGGCCGCTCGATCGTCAAGCGCATCGGCCGTGAAAGCGGTTTCGCCAGCCTTGGCCAGCAGTTGAGCGCGGTGGGTTACGACAGCGTGTTCGTCTACGGCGGACGCGGCTACTTCGACAACATGAACGCGTTCTTCAGCGGCAACGGCTATCGTGTGGTCGATCAGAGCAGCGTCGATGAAGCCGAGATCCACTTCAAGAACGCCTGGGGCATGGCCGACGAAGATCTGTACCGCCAGACCCTGAAACTGGCGGATGCCGACTACGCCAAACAGCAGCCGTTTCTGCTGCAACTGATGACCACCTCCAACCATCGCCCTTACACCTACCCCGACAACCGGATCGACATCAAGTCCGGCAACGGTCGTGATGGCGCGGTGAAGTACACCGACTACGCGATTGGTCAGTTCCTGGAGCAGGCGCGGCAGAAACCGTGGTTCGACAACACCATCTTCATCTTCGTCGCCGACCACACCGCGGGCAGCGCCGGTAAAGAAGACTTGCCGATCGCCAACTACCAGATCCCGCTGTTCATCTACGCGCCGAAAATGATCGAAGCTCGCGAGAGCGCGCAACTGGCCAGTCAGATCGACCTGGCGCCGACACTGCTGGGCTTGCTCAACCTGGATTACACCTCGACGTTCTTCGGTCGCAACCTGTTGCAGGACAACCCGCTGCCACCGCGCGTGGTGGTCGGCAACTACCAGCACCTGGGCCTGTTCGACGGCAAGGATCTGGCGATCCTCAGCCCGCGCCAGGGCTTGCGCCGGCATGACGATGCGCTGACCGAAAGCCGCGAGTCGCGGGTCAGCAGCGACGATCCGCTGGTCAGCCGGGCCATTGCGTATTACCAGGCGGCCAGTTATGGCTTCAAACAGCAGTTGTTGAGCTGGAAGCCGGCGAAGGACAGCACTGTCCAGGTCAGCGAGCAGTAACCGACGGTGGTTCAGGTCAGGTCAGTCAAGCTTTGTGTCGACTGCTCTGACGCCATCGCTGGCAAGCCAGCTCCCACAAGGATTGCGCTAAACCTGTGGGAGCTGGCTTGCCAGCGATGGCCCCACCTCGGTATAGCGCCAACAACAAATCGAAGGCAATAAAAAACCCCGCCTGCTCATCGCAGGCGGGGTTTTTCGTTACAGGGGTAAGGCTGGCTTACATCATGCCGCCCATGCCACCCATGCCGCCCATGTCTGGCATACCGCCGCCAGCTGCACCTTCTTTCTTCGGTGCATCAGCAACAGCTGCTTCGGTGGTCAGGATCAGACCGCCGATCGAGGCTGCAGCTTGCAGAGCGGAACGGGTTACCTTGGTTGGGTCCAGGATGCCCATTTCGATCATGTCGCCGTATTCGCCCGAAGCAGCGTTGTAACCGAAGTTACCTTTGCCGTTCTTCACTTCGTTGACGACTACGCTTGGCTCGTCACCGGAGTTGGCAGCGATCTGGCGCAGCGGCGCTTCAACAGCGCGACGCAGCACAGCGATACCGACGTTCTGGTCAGCGTTGTCGCCGGTCAGTTCGGTCAGGGCTTCCAGAGCACGGATCAGCGCAACGCCACCGCCAGGTACCACGCCTTCTTCAACGGCTGCACGGGTTGCGTGCAGGGCGTCTTCAACGCGGGCCTTCTTCTCTTTCATTTCAACTTCGGAACCAGCGCCAACCTTGATCACTGCAACGCCGCCGGACAGCTTGGCCAGACGCTCTTGCAGTTTTTCACGGTCGTAGTCCGAGGAAGTCTCGGCAACCTGGGCGCGGATCTGAGCGATACGGGCTTCGATGTCGCCTTGTACGCCAGCACCGTCAACGATGATGGTGTTTTCCTTGGACAGGGTCACGCGCTTGGCGTTACCCAGGTGCTCCAGGGTGGTGCTTTCCAGGCTCAGGCCGATCTCTTCGGAGATTACGGTACCGCCGGTCAGAACGGCGATGTCCTGCAGCATGGCCTTGCGACGGTCGCCGAAGCCTGGAGCCTTGACGGCTGCAACCTTGACGATGCCACGCATGTTGTTCACGACCAGAGTCGCCAGGGCTTCGCCTTCAACGTCTTCGGCAACGATCAGCAGTGGACGGCCGGCTTTGGCAACGGCTTCCAGCACTGGCAGCATTTCGCGGATGTTCGAGATCTTTTTGTCGACCAGCAGGATCAGCGGGCCGTCGAGCTCGGCAACCATGGTGTCCGGCTTGTTGACGAAGTACGGGGACAGGTAGCCACGGTCGAACTGCATGCCTTCTACAACCGACAGTTCGTTTTCCAGGCCCGAGCCTTCTTCAACGGTGATCACGCCTTCTTTACCGACTTTTTCCATGGCTTCGGCAATGATGTCGCCGATGGAGTTGTCGGAGTTGGCGGAGATGGTACCTACCTGAGCGATGGCCTTGGTGTCAGCGCATGGCTTGGACAGGGCTTTCAGTTCTTTGACGATCGCGATGGTCGCTTTGTCGATACCGCGCTTCAGGTCCATCGGGTTCATGCCGGCAGCGACAGCTTTCAGGCCTTCGTTGACGATCGATTGAGCCAGAACGGTAGCGGTGGTAGTACCGTCACCAGCGTCATCGTTGGCACGGGAGGCAACGTCTTTGACCAGCTGCGCGCCCATGTTTTCGAAGCGATCTTCGAGTTCGATTTCCTTGGCGACGGAAACGCCGTCCTTGGTGATGGTCGGAGCGCCGAAGCTCTTCTCGAGAATCACGTTACGGCCTTTCGGGCCCAGGGTCGCTTTTACCGCGTCAGCCAGAACGTTGACGCCTTTGAGCATCTTGGAGCGAGCGGCATCGCCGAACTTAACTTCTTTAGCAGCCATGATCGATATTCCTTAAATACTTTGTAGTAACGGGAAAATGAACGGGGGGTATCAGCCTTCGATAACAGCGAGGATTTCGTTCTCGCTCATTACCAGCAGGTCTTCGCCGTCGACTTTCACAGTGTTGCTGCCGGAGTAAGGACCGAACACAACCTTGTCGCCTTCCTTCACGGACAGTGCACGCACTTCACCGTTTTCCAGAGCCTTGCCCGGGCCTACAGCGAGAATCACACCGTGGTTGGCTTTTTCAGCAGCCGAACCTGGCAGGACGATACCGCCAGCGGTTTTCTTTTCTTCTTCGCTGCGACGGATGACGACGCGGTCATGCAGAGGACGAAGCTTCATTGTCGATCTCTCCTAATTGTGGTTTTCATCGGCCGGTGTAGTCCCGGCGGGTTTAACAAATCCGGCCTGCGCCGGTTGCGGTTCGTCGAGCAAACCGCGGAAGTCTGTCCGGCTTGAATGCCGGAAACCTTTCGGTGACCGATACATAAGGGCGCATAAGCTTATTACAAGGGCGGGGGCAGAAAATTTTTCATCAATTGCCCCTTGAATGCCGCGCATAAACAAACGGCACCCGAAGGTGCCGTGTCGAAGCAGGGGTTACTTGCTGTCGCGATGTTCGAACTCGCCTTCGATCACATCACCCTCGCGGCCCAGAGGCTGGCGCGGTGCAGGACCGCCACGGGGTTGCAGGTCGTCGGCGAAGGCCCGCTGACGGATCGCCTGTTCTTCGGCGCGCTGACGCATTTTATTGGCCAGCAGACGACGGGTGAACGGCAGCAGCATCACCAGACCGACCACGTCGCTGATGAAGCCCGGCAGGATCAACAGGCCACCGGCCAAGGCGAGCATCAAGCCTTCAAGCATGGTCTGTGCGGGCAACTCACCGCGATTCAGGCTTTCACGGGCACGCAGTGCCGTGGCCAGACCGGCGACGCGCAGTACGAACACACCAAACATCGAGCCGAGAATGATCAGCAGCAGGGCCGGGAAAAACCCGATCGCCCCTGCCACTTTGACGAATACGAACAGCTCCAGCACCGGAAACAGCAGAAAGAGCAACAAAAAAGGGCGCATCAAAGATTCCTCAACGCAAGAAATGCCTTGCAGTAAGCCTTAGATGACGTCGCCCTTTCGTGAATTCAAGCGTCGGCCACCGCATTTTTTGGCCAGACCTCGGCGTGAGCCAGAGAAACCAAGGCTTCGCGCACTTGTATCGGCGTATGACAAAGCGCTGGAAACGGCAGCCAATACAGTGCCTGACCGATGCGCAAGTGCATGCCTTCGCTGTCGATTCCGGCCAGTTGCGCCGGTACGGTTTTCGGCAACCCGCTGAGCTCCACGTAGTGGGCGATGGCTTTGGCGTGATCGCTGTTCATGTGCTCGACCATGCTGATTTCCGCCTTGCCGGCAAACGGGTTGGCCAGGGTCAGCTGATCGATCCAGTGAATCGCGCCGAAACCGCCGATGTAGCGATGACGCACCGGGTTGAGCACCCAGAAATCAAAATCGTGGGCCTTGTGATAGTTCTGCGAGTCGGGGAAATACCGGTAGTAACGTTCGGCGGCGGCTTCGATGGCAGCCGGGTCTTCGAGCTTCTGCGCTTCGGCCAGACAGGTCAGGCGACCAACGGCCTGCACGTCGTCGGCCTCGCGCTCGCCCACCAGCAGCGAACATTTCGGGTCCTTCTGCAGGTTGTGGGTGTGCTGGGCGATGCGGCTGATCAGGATCAGCGGGCGACCCTGCTCATCCAGGCAATACGGCACCACCGAGCCAAACGGGAAACCGGGCATTGATTTGGAGTGGGTGGACAATACGCCACGGTATTCCTTGAGAAGCAATTCTCGGGCATTCTTGGCCGCTTCAACGCTCAATTTATGACTCCTTAAATAGAATCCGTCGAAAAAACGGACAGGCGCCTGGGGATAAGTCCCGGTCACGCCATCGGGCAATGCTCATGTGCAATCCGGCCATAATCGATTCGGATCGAGCGTCGCCAATAACAAAAACCACTCAGACCGGCTATCGGGGCATGCGAATGCAACTCAACGACAAAGTAATCATTATCACCGGCGGTTGCCAGGGTTTGGGCCGTTCCATGGCCGAGTATTTCGCCGGCAAAGGCGCGAAGCTGGCCTTGGTGGATCTCAATCAGGAAAAACTCGACGACGCGGTGGCCGCCTGCAAGGCCAAGGGCGTCGAGGCGCGCAGCTATCTGTGCAACGTGGCCAATGAAGAACAGGTTGAGCACATGGTCGCGCAGGTTGCCGAAGATTTCGGCGCGATCCATGGCCTGATCAACAACGCCGGGATCCTGCGGGATGGTCTGCTGCTCAAGGTCAAGGACGGCGAAATGACCAAGATGAGTCTGGCCCAGTGGCAGGCGGTAATCGACGTCAACCTGACCGGCGTGTTCCTGTGCACCCGTGAAGTGGCGGCGAAAATGGTCGAGCTGAAGAACAGCGGCGCGATCATCAATATTTCTTCGATCTCCCGAGCCGGTAACGTCGGCCAGACCAACTACTCTGCCGCCAAGGCTGGCGTGGCCGCAGCCACTGTGACCTGGGCCAAGGAACTGGCGCGTTATGGCATTCGCGTGGCAGGCATTGCGCCGGGCTTCATCGAAACCGAGATGACCCTGGGCATGAAGCCGGAAGCGTTGGAGAAGATGACCTCGGGAATCCCGCTCAAGCGCATGGGCAAACCGGAAGAGATCGCCCATTCGGCGGCGTACATCTTCGAGAACGACTACTACACCGGGCGGATTCTGGAGATGGATGGCGGCTTGCGGATCTGACTGGCAATACAAAAACCAGTGTGGGAGCGGGCTTGCTCGCGAAGGCGGTGGGTCAGACAACATTTTCGTCGACTGACACACCGCCTTCGTCGGAACGCCGCCCGGAGCAAGCCCGCTCCCACAGTTGATTGTGTTTCTGCTTATCAATCGTCGCTGATGCTGATGTTAGGCATCGCCGGCGTCGCCGCTTCCTGCAACACAATGCGCGCGCCGACGTGGCGGGCCAGTTCCTGATAGACCATGGCAATCTGGCTGTCCGGTTCGGCGATCACCGTTGGCTTGCCGCCATCGGCCTGCTCGCGGATCAGCATCGACAGCGGCAGCGAGGCGAGCAGTTCGACGCCATATTGGGTCGCCAGCTTTTCGCCACCGCCCTCACCGAACAGATGTTCGGCATGTCCGCAGTTCGAGCAGATGTGCACCGCCATGTTTTCCACCACGCCCAGCACCGGAATGTTGACCTTGCGGAACATTTCCACGCCTTTGCGCGCGTCCAGCAACGCCAGATCCTGCGGAGTAGTGACGATCACCGCACCGGCCACCGGGACTTTCTGCGCCAGGGTCAACTGGATGTCGCCGGTACCTGGGGGCATGTCGATCACCAGATAATCCAGGTCACCCCACGCGGTTTGCGTGACCAGTTGCAGCAGTGCGCCGGAGACCATCGGCCCGCGCCAGACCATCGGCGTGTTGTCGTCGGTCAGGAACGCCATCGACATGACTTCGACACCGTGGGCCTTGAGCGGCACGAACCACTTCTGATCCTTGACCTCGGGGCGGGTGCGCTCGGGGATGCCGAACATGATGCCCTGGCTCGGGCCATAGATGTCGGCGTCGAGAATCCCCACCTTGGCGCCTTCGCGGGCCAGCGCCAGCGCGAGGTTGGCCGCCGTGGTCGACTTGCCCACACCGCCCTTGCCCGAAGCCACGGCGACCACATTCTTGACGTTGGCCAGCCCCGGGATCTGCGCCTGGGCCTTGTGCGCGGCGATCACGCTGTTGACCTCGACCTTGGCGATCGTCACGCCATCGAGGTTTTCGATGGCCAGCTGCAGCAACTGTGCCCAGCCGCTCTTGAACAGACCGGCGGCGTAACCGATTTCCAGCTGCACGTTGACGCGATCACCGACGATCTCGATGTGCTTCACGCAACCGGCGCTGACCGGGTCCTGGTTCAGGTAGGGGTCGGTGTATTGGCTGAGGACGGCTTCCACCGCTGCGCGAGTGACGGCACTCATGGGCAACTCCGATAACAAGACTGGGAAAAGATGGCGGGTATCGTACGCTGGACGCAGATTTGTGGCGAACTGATTACTTGAGCAAGTCAGCACCTGTGGCGAGGGGATTTATCCCCGATCGGCTGCGCAGCAGTCGCAGAACCATCACCCGCGGTGTACCTGATAGGCCCTGATATCGGGTTTGGGGGCGGCTTCGCCACCCATCGGGGATGAATCCCCTCGCTACAAATGCTCTCAAAGTACCCAGCGGCACAGGGTGAAAAATATGCGCCAGCGCTTTATAGTGGCCGACCTCCGTTTCATCAAGTAGCGAAGCCCCACATGTCCGAACCACGCAAGATCCTCGTCACCAGCGCCCTGCCCTACGCCAACGGTTCGATTCACCTTGGCCATATGCTGGAATACATCCAGACCGATATGTGGGTGCGCTTCCAGAAGCATCGCGGCAATCAATGCATCTATGTCTGCGCCGACGACGCCCACGGTTCGGCGATCATGCTGCGCGCGGAAAAGGAAGGCATCACCCCGGAACAACTGATCGCCAACGTGCAGGCTGAACACAGCGCCGACTTTGCCGAGTTCCTGGTCGACTTCGACAACTTCCACTCCACTCACGCCGAAGAAAACCGTGAGCTGTCGAGCCAGATCTATCTGAAGCTGCGTGACGCCGGGCACATTGCCCAGCGCTCGATCACCCAGTATTTCGATCCGGAAAAGAAAATGTTCCTGGCCGACCGCTTCATCAAGGGCACCTGCCCGAAATGCGGCACTGAAGACCAGTACGGCGACAACTGCGAAAAATGCGGTGCGACCTACGCCCCGACCGATCTGAAGGATCCGAAGTCGGCGATCTCCGGCGCCACTCCGGTGCTCAAGGATTCCCAGCACTTCTTCTTCAAGCTCCCGGACTTCCAGCAGATGCTGCAGACCTGGACCCGCAGCGGCACCCTGCAGGACGCCGTGGCCAACAAGATCGCCGAGTGGCTGGACGCCGGCCTGCAGCAGTGGGACATCTCCCGCGATGCGCCGTACTTCGGTTTCGAGATCCCCGACGAGCCGGGCAAGTATTTCTACGTGTGGCTGGACGCGCCGATCGGCTACATGGCCAGTTTCAAGAACCTCTGCAACCGCACGCCGGAGCTGGACTTCGACGCGTTCTGGGGCAAGGACTCCACCGCCGAGCTGTACCACTTCATCGGCAAGGACATCGTCAACTTCCACGCCCTGTTCTGGCCCGCCATGCTCGAAGGCGCCGGTTTCCGCAAGCCGACCGGGATCAACGTGCACGGCTACCTGACCGTCAACGGCCAGAAGATGTCCAAGTCCCGTGGCACTTTCATCAAGGCCCGTACCTACCTGGATCACCTGTCGCCGGAATACCTGCGCTACTACTACGCGGCCAAACTGGGCCGTGGCGTCGATGACCTCGATCTGAACCTCGAAGACTTCGTGCAGAAGGTCAACTCCGACCTGGTCGGCAAAGTGGTCAACATCGCCAGCCGTTGCGCCGGTTTCATCCACAAGGGCAACGGCGGCCTGCTGGTCGACAATAATGCTGCGCCAGAGCTGACCGAGGCCTTCCTCGCCGCAGCACCAGGCATTGCCGACGCCTATGAAGCCCGCGACTTCGCCCGCGCCATGCGTGAAACCATGGCCCTGGCCGACCGCGCCAACGCCTGGATCGCCGACAAGGCCCCATGGTCGTTGAACAAGCAGGAAGGCAAGCAGGATGAAGTCCAGGCGATCTGCGCCACCGGCATCAACCTGTTCCGCCAGCTGGTGATCTTCCTCAAACCGGTGCTGCCACTGCTGGCCGCCGACGCCGAGGCATTCCTCAACGTCGCCCCGCTCACCTGGAACGACCACACCACGCTGCTGGCCAACCATCAGCTGAACGAATTCAAGCCGTTGATGACTCGCATCGACCCGGTAAAAGTGCAAGCCATGACCGACGCCTCGAAAGAAGACCTGACCGCCAGCCAGACCGACACCGGCGCTGCCGCGCCTGCGGGCAACGGCGAACTGGCCAAGGATCCGCTGTCGCCGGAAATCGACTTCGACACCTTTGCTGCCGTCGACCTGCGCGTGGCTTTGATCGTCAAGGCTGAACACGTGGAAGGTGCGGACAAGCTGCTGCGCCTGACGCTGGACATCGGTGACGAGCAGCGCAACGTGTTCTCCGGGATCAAGAGCGCTTACCCGGACCCGTCGAAACTCGACGGTCGCCTGACCATGATGATCGCCAACCTCAAGCCACGGAAAATGAAGTTCGGCATCTCCGAAGGCATGGTGATGGCCGCCGGCCCTGGCGGTGAAGAAATCTACCTGCTGAGCCCGGACAGCGGCGCCAAGCCGGGTCAACGCATCAAGTAAGACCCAGCGCTGAAACGATCCCACAGGCATGTTCTGCAGGCCTGTGGGATTTTTCATATCTGGCCCACCCATCGCGGGTGCCGGATAATGCCTAACCTTAAGTGACACTCGCCCGTTGCTGCCGGCAGAACCATGACCGAACTTGCACTTACGCTGATCAGTGCCGCCCTGCTCAACAACTTCGTGTTGCACTGGCCGCTGGGTGTCGATCCGCTGCTGGCCGGCAGTCGGCGCCAGGTGCATGCGCTGGGGTTGGCGACGGCGTGCCTGATGCTGAGCGTCGGCTTCATCGGGTACGTGCTCTGGCACTGGCTACTGGTGCCGCTGCAATTGCAGGCACTGCAGCTGTTTGTATTCTTGCCGCTCAGCGTGCTGCTGATCGCGCCGCTGCTGAAGCTGTTGGCTCGTGCGCTGCCAGACTGGCCGTTCGACGGACTGTGGCCGCTATTGCTGGGTAATGCCGGCGTACTGGGGCTGGCCTTGATCAACGCGCAAAATGATCGCGGCCTGCTGCAAGCAACAGCGCTGAGCATCGGCGCCGGGCTGGGTTTCTGGCTGGTGCTGAGCCTGTTCAGCGACTTGCGTGAACGCACGGCGGACAACGACATTCCCCTGCCCTTTCGCGGCTTGCCGATCGACCTGATCGGCGCCGGACTGATCGCAGTGATTTTTCTCGGATTCAGTGGACTGATCAAAACATGAGTCTGATTCAACTCATCGATGCCCTCCTGCCGCAGACCCAATGCGGCAAATGCGGCCACCCCGGTTGTAAGCCCTATGCGCAAGGCATTGTCGATGGCGAACCGATCAACAAGTGCCCGCCCGGCGGTGACGAAACCGTCGCCGCCCTGGCTGAACTGTTGAACGTGCCGGTGCTGGAACTGGACGTCAGCCGTGGCTCGGCACCGCCACAAGTGGCGTACATCCGCGAGGCCGAGTGCATCGGCTGCACCAAGTGCATCCAGGCCTGCCCGATCGACGCCATCGTCGGCGCGGCGAAACTGATGCACACCGTACTGATCGACGAATGCACCGGTTGCGACCTGTGCGTGGCGCCGTGCCCGGTGGACTGCATCGAAATGCATCCGCTGCCACTCGGCACCTTGCCGGTGGTCGGTGGCCTGGCTTCCAGCCTTGAAGAACTGCGCGCACGCGCGGCCAAACGCGATCATGCGCGCCAGCGTTTTGAACGCCGCAACGCCCGCCTGCAGCGCGAAGAACAGCAGAAACAGGCTGAGCGCCAAGCCCGGGCGCAGCGTGCAGCGCAACCGGCGGTGGTTACTCTCGATCCGGTGCAGGCCGCTCTGGAACGGGTGCGCGCGCAGAAAGCCGCAACCGCCGACACGGCATTGAAAAAAGCCAAGATCGATGTCGCCATGAGTCGCGCGCAATTGCACAAATCGCTGAAAGCCTTCGGCCATCCGCCGACCTTCGAACAGCAATCGCAACTGATCGTGTTGCAACAGCAGTTTGAAGCCGCCGAACAGGCGTTGGCGAAACTCGAAAGCAGCGCCGCCACCGCTCCAGCCGCTGCGGCCCCGGTTCCGGCGAAAGACGCCGACCTGAAACGGGCGAAAATCCAGTTGGCGATGCGGCGCGCCGAATTGAAAAAGGCCCAGACCGCCGAAGCGCCAGCCGAGCAAATTGCCACGCTGGAACAGGCACTGCGTGACGCCGAGCAAGCCCTTCACGCCGCCGAGACGGCGAGCGAGCAGCCTGCGCCTGACCTGCTGCGGGTGGAAAAGCGCCCGATCGACAATCAGCTCCGCCAGTTGAAAACCGAACTGGCCTACGCCCGCGCCGACCTGAACAAACTCGAACGCCGCGCCGACACGCCGGGCGAAGTCCTCGACAAGGCCCGCGCTCGCCTGCAGGCCGCCGAGCGTCAGGTGCAAGATCATGTCGCCCCGTGAGGCACCGGATGATCGCCTGCAACAGGCGATGAAGCGGGTGCTGCTGGCCACGCTGCCGGGGCTGTTGGCGTTGTTCTGGTTCTACGGCTGGGGCGTGTTGATCAACCTGATCCTGGCGGCGAGCACCGCGCTGCTGATCGAGGCTGGTGTCGCCCGCCTGCGCCGACAGCCACTGCAACCAACGCTCAGCGATGGCAGCGCACTGGTCAGCGCGACACTGCTGGCCGCCGCCCTGCCACCCTATTGCCCATGGTGGCTGACAGTTACGGCGGTGGCTTCGGGCCTGCTGTTCGGCAAACATTTATACGGTGGCATCGGCAAGAATCCGTTCAATCCGGCCATGCTCGGTTTCGCCCTGGCGATGCTGCTGTTCCCGGAGCCAATGACCCACTGGCCGGCGCATGGCATGAGTCTGCAGGCCGCTTTTGCACAGGTCCTGAATCTGGGTCAGGCCCCGGATGCCTGGGTTCAAGCCACCGCGCTGGACAGCCTGCGCATCAACAAAAGTCTGACCATGGATGAATTGTTCGCGGCCAATCCGGCATTCGGCCGTTTCGGTGGACGCGGCGTGGAGTGGATCAATCTGGCGTTTCTCGCCGGTGGACTGTTTTTATTGCAGCGCCGGGTGATTGCCTGGCAAGCGCCAGTTGGCATGCTGGCCAGCCTGTTTTTCGTCAGCCTGCTCTGCTGGAACGGTTCGGGTTCGGATTCCCACGGCTCGCCGCTGTTTCATCTGCTGAGCGGCGCGACCATGCTCGGTGCCTTTTTCATCATTACCGAACCGGTATCCGCCGCCAAAAGTTCGCTGGCCCGGCTGCTGTTCGGCGTAGGTGTCGGCTTGCTGACCTACCTGATCCGCACCTGGGGCGGCTACCCGGACGGTGTCGCGTTTGCCGTGTTGCTGATGAATCTGTGTGTACCGGCTCTGGAACGTTTTGCCGCTGCCCGCCAGACGCAGGTGCAATCATGAGCCGCGCAGCTGCTTTCGTGGCGCTTGTGCTGCTGGCCGGTGCCGGTCTCGGCCTGACCTATGTCGTGCAGCGCGCCAGTGCGCCGCAGATTGCCAGCGAGCAACGCCTGCTCGACAGCCGCAAATTGCTGGATCTACTCGCGACCGATGCCTACGACAATCAGCCGCTGGAGCAGCCGCTGGCGCTGACTGATACAACGTTGAGCCACAGCACGCTGCTGGCTGGTTACCGCGCAAGCAAATCCGGTCAGCCAGTGGCAGTGTTGTTGCGTACCCAGACCGAGGGCTATGCCGGCGCTATCGAACTGCTGATCGCCATCGATGCCAACGGCAGACTGCTGGGGGTAAAAACCCTGCGGCACAACGAAACCCCGGCGCTCGGCGGACTTATCGGCGACTGGCCGAACCACTGGCTGGCGACTTTTACCGGTAAATCACGCAACGCACCTGACGACGCAGGCTGGGCGCTGAAAAAAGATCAGGGACAGTTCGATCAACTGGCCGGGGCAACCGTCACTTCCCGGGCCACCGTCAATGCCATTCATGACGCCCTGCGTTACTTTGATGAGCACCGCGCAACCTTGCTGGGGAGCGGATCATGATCCGGCCAACGAATCTGACAAACACGTTGATGCTGATGCTGCTGCTTGGCACCAGCGCGACATTGGCTGGCGCGCTGGGCATGCTGTTGATGTCGAGCGTTGTGGTGGCGGTTTACGGCGCATGCATCGGCCCGCTGCGCTCGCGGTTGTCTGGCAACAACCTGATGCTGGCCAGTCTGCTGCTGGCCGCCACCCTGACCAGTTGCGCCAATATCCTCGCGCAGCGCTGGGCGTTGCAGTGGCAACAGTCCATCGGAATCTATGCCGGGCTGATCGCCTTGCAATGCGTAGTGCTGGAATACAATGGATTCTTTCGTCAGGCATTTGGCCTGCGCCTGACGTTTTTTGGCCTGTCGAGCGGGCTGCTACTGGCGCTGGCGGTACTGCGTGAACTGTTCGGTCAGGGCCACATCGGCCGTGGCCTGTCGGAACACTGGCAAGGCCTGGTTCTGTTCAGCGACGGGCTGCACTTGCTCACCCTGGTTCCCGGCGCCTTCATCGTGCTCGGACTACTGCTCGCCGCCCGCCAGGCCTGGACCCGCTCGACCGCTCTCTCCAAGGAAACACATCACCCATGAATGCCGCCAAACGTCTGGAAATTTTCCGCAGACTTCATGAAGACAATCCCGAGCCGAAGACCGAGCTGGCCTATTCCTCACCGTTCGAGTTGTTGATCGCGGTCATTCTTTCGGCGCAGTCAACCGACGTCGGCGTCAACAAGGCTACGGCCAAACTGTTCCCGGTGGCCAATACCCCGGCGGCGATCCACGCGCTGGGCGTCGAAGGGCTGTCCGAATACATCAAGACCATCGGCCTCTATAACAGCAAAGCGAAAAACGTGATCGAGACCTGTCGCATGCTGGTCGAGTTGCACAATGGCGAAGTCCCGCAGACGCGTGAAGAACTGGAAGCGCTGCCCGGCGTCGGTCGCAAGACGGCCAACGTGGTCCTCAATACCGCTTTTCGCCAGTTGACCATGGCGGTCGACACGCACATTTTTCGCGTGAGCAACCGCACCGGCATTGCCCCAGGTAAAAATGTGGTTGAAGTGGAAAAGAAGCTGATGAAGTTTGTGCCAAAAGACTACCTGCTGGACTCCCACCACTGGCTGATTCTGCACGGTCGCTATGTGTGCCTGGCGCGCAAGCCACGCTGTGGCAGCTGCCGCATCGAAGATTTGTGTGAGTACAAACACAAAACCTCGGACGATTGATTGGCTATTGGAATAATTGATTCTTCGATTGAAAAAATCTTTTTTACCCGCAGCAGGAATATCGATATAAGGGGCGCCAAAGGCAGTCTTAGCCTGGAGTTCACCTTATGACTGACAGCAAAGAACAACTGGACGTAGATGAAGATTTTACCGTTGTGGATACCGACGACGCCGAACCGGTGGTCGAGGTCGCCAAGACCAATCTGAGTAAACGTCGCACCATCGATAACCTGCTTGAGGAGCGCCGACTGCAAAAGCAGTTGGCCGATTACGATTTTGATCTCTGACACTTGAAAGCCTCCCGAACCGGAGGCTTTTTACTTTCTGCTGAATCCGACACTGAGCGGCCCATGCCCCATCGGTATTTCTGATCATCAGACCAGTCCGTTGCGTTGTGCCAATTCAATCAGGTCCACCAGCGAGCGGGCATTGAGCTTCAATAACAGACGGGTCTTGTAAGTGCTGACCGTCTTGTTGCTGAGAAACATGCCGTCGGCGATTTCCTTGTTGGTCTTGCCACGCGCCAATTGCTGCAACACCATCATTTCCCGCCCGGAGAGGCGATCCACCATATCGGCCTCACTGGCATTACCAAGACTGGTACGCACGGTGTGCAGGGCCTGGTTTGGAAAATAGCTGTAGCCGGACAGTACCGCTTTGATCGCACTGAGCAACTCAGTCAAATCCTGTTGCTTACATACATAACCCGCAGCACCTGACTGCATGCAGCGCATTGAAAAATGACCCGGTGCCTGGGAGGTCAACACCAGTACTTTCAACGGCATGGGTGTCGAGTTCAGACGCGCAATAACTTCAAGACCGTCGAGTTTCGGTATTCCAATATCCAGAATAACGATATCCGGCATCTGTTCACGCGCAAGTTGCAAAGCATCCACACCATTATCCGTTTCTGCAATGACTTCGTAGCCATGACGCTCCATCAGCATACGCACAGCAAGACGAATGACGGGATGATCATCCACGATCAGCACTTTATTCATGGGCAAGTCCAGTTTCGCTGTTCGAATTTTTAGAGCACGCACAATAGCCCAGTCACTTCTGACATGGCACAAGAGAGTTTCATTGCAATCCCAGCAAAAGACATTCCCTACAGCAAATAAAGATTATTCCTACAAAAAAACCCATACGGCCGACTTTCAAATGGGATGACGTATCTTCTGGCCTTCACATCGACGCAAAAAACATGACGTCCTGAAAGCCACGCGAACTCTACTTTCGAGGCAGACGGCTCAGCGAGCGGCTGAAAAAACGCGATAATCCATTGACTGCACATCGCTACACAGCGCCAGCCCCGGCAGCTTATAAGTTGAAAAAAACAACGTAAAACCAATCAAAAACACCTTGATAAATCAACATCTGAAACAAGATACTTCTATCCAAGCGTTATCATTTAATATAAAAATTATCTCGACCAGAAAGTTGCAACACCCCATACAAAACAACTCAACATACGTATTGGAAATACATAATTAATGAGCACATTCCATGATAAAAATCAGAAGAAAAATAACCAACCCCATGACTGTAATTGCGATATTTGCATTTATTTCCGAGTCATCGGCTGCCATTTCCTTACCCTTTCTTGATAACACCGAAAGAGAAGTCTACATCTGGTTCCTGATCAGCTTTCCGTTTTACTTGCTATTGCTATTCTTTTTAACGCTGAACTTCAACTACCGTTCGCTCTATGCGCCCTCGGACTTCGATAAGGACGACAGTTTTCTAAAAAGTTTCGAGGAGTTGAAACAGCCCGAGCTCCACTCCTGTTCGCCTCCAGCAAGAGCGTCTGTGGTAGGTGAAGTATCAGCTGCCAACGGATTGGAGTGGACGTTGTCTGTACTTAGCGTTGACCTCAGGCAACTCCCTCCTTGCAGCGCTGACGAATCCTGCCCGGAGCGACCGTGGATTGAGCACAACATTCAGCTGCCTAAATCCATCGGCACATTGTGCGCCATAGACGTACGTCGGTTGAGTAGCCCACAGGCGTTCAATGCACTGGCAGAACACTTTCCGCATCTTGGCAAACACTCAGCCAAGGCAGTGGTATTTTTGACCGACTCTGCGTGCGACGTTTTGCTCAAGCAAATTATCCCGAGCCTTATCAAACAGTCGAAAAAAAGCGGAGGCGCCAAACTTCTCGTTGCTTACAACGTGAGCACACAAAGCACCACGGTTTTGAGAGGAGCATGAGCGCAGAGTAGATACCTGAAGTGGACATTCAAGAAAATGCTGGAGTTGGCGGCAATGACCAAAGCTCTGGATTAACGTCAGACAAACACAGAAAAGAAAATGGCGGCATTGTCATTGAGACAAGCCGCCATTTTTACAGCCCTGCAAGGCTTAGAACAGCTTGCGGCCTTTGTTGGCAGCAATGCGCATGCGCAGCGCGTTGAGCTTGATGAAGCCCGCCGCGTCGGCCTGGTTGTAAGCGCCGCCGTCTTCTTCGAAGGTCGCGATGTTGGCGTCGAACAGCGAGTCGTCGGACTTGCGGCCGGTAACGATCACGTTGCCCTTGTACAGTTTCAGGCGAACCACACCGTTCACGTTGACCTGCGAAGCATCGATCATCTGTTGCAGCATCAGACGCTCCGGGCTCCACCAGTAACCGGTGTAGATCAGGCTGGCGTATTTCGGCATCAGCTCGTCTTTGAGGTGAGCGACTTCGCGGTCCAGGGTGATCGATTCAATGGCGCGGTGCGCGCGCAGCATGATCGTGCCGCCCGGGGTTTCGTAGCAGCCACGGGACTTCATGCCCACGTAACGGTTTTCAACGATGTCCAGACGACCGATACCGTGAGCGCCACCGATCTTGTTCAGCGTTGCCAGTACGGTGGCCGGAGTCATTTCGACGCCGTCCAGCGCGACGATGTCGCCGTTGCGGTAGGTCAGTTCCAGGTATTGCGGGGTGTCGGGAGCCTTCTCCGGGGAGACGGTCCAGCGCCACATGTCTTCTTCGTGCTCGGTCCAGGTGTCTTCCAGCACGCCGCCTTCATAGGAGATGTGCAGCAGGTTGGCGTCCATCGAGTAAGGGGACTTCTTCTTGCCATGACGCTCGATCGGGATCGCGTGCTTCTCGGCGTAGTCCATCAGCTTCTCGCGCGACAGCAGGTCCCACTCGCGCCAAGGGGCAATCACTTTCACGCCAGGCTTGAGTGCGTAGGCACCCAGTTCGAAACGCACCTGGTCGTTGCCCTTGCCGGTGGCACCATGGGAAATGGCGTCGGCGCCGGTTTCGTTGGCGATTTCGATCAGGCGTTTGGCGATCAGCGGACGTGCGATGGAAGTACCCAGCAGGTACTCGCCTTCGTAAACGGTGTTGGCGCGGAACATCGGGAACACGAAATCACGCACGAATTCTTCGCGCAGATCGTCGATGTAGATTTCTTTGACGCCCATGGCCTGAGCCTTGGCGCGAGCCGGCTCGACCTCTTCGCCCTGACCCAGGTCAGCAGTGAAGGTCACCACTTCACAGTTATAAGTATCCTGCAGCCACTTGAGGATCACCGAAGTGTCCAGGCCGCCGGAATACGCCAGAACGACCTTGTTTACGTCCGCCATGCCATCACTCCACGGGGTTCTACGGAAAGCCGAGGAGTCTACCGCTCAAATCCGATAATTTACAGAGGCGCGACAGCTTAAGACGACAAAGCGACAGAATCTGTCGACAGCGCGACGATGACCGGCGGGTCAGGAAGTCGCCGCAGCGTTGGCAGGTGTGCTGGCTTGCGGTGCTGGCGCGGTAGTCGGCGCCACTCGTGCAAGCTTCACGCTGACCCGGCGATTCTTCGCCCGGTTGGCCGCATTGTTGTTCGGCACCAGCGGGTATTGCTCGCCGTGGAAACGCACGGTGATCTGCGATTCGGCGATGCCGTTGGCCTTGAAAAAGTCGACCACCGCCAGCGCGCGACGACGCGACAGCTCACGGTTGGTCAGACGGTTGCCGCTGTTGTCGGAATAGCCATCCAGTTCGATGTGATTGACCGTCGGATCGGCCTTCATGAACTCGAGCATCACCTGCAGCCTGGCCTTGGCGGCGGCATCCAGATCGGTGCCTTCGCCAGGGAAGCCGATCTGCGATTGCTTCACCTGATCGAAATTCTGCGGCAGCAACTTCGCCACACACGTCTGGTAATCATTGAACGCTTTGCTGAACTTCACCGGCAGCAGACGCACTTCCGAAACCCGGCCATCGCCGGACGCACGGCGCACCACCGGACTGCGACCGTCCAGCAAACCGCTGATCAGCCCGCCGGCCTGGGATTGCGAACTGTTGAACAGCACGTTGCCGGTACCGATCCTGACGCTGCCCAGATTGATGTCGTTGCGCCCCGGCTGCCATGGCGCTGCCGCGGCAAGCAACGTCGCCGAACCGCCGCCGAGCATGGCGTTGTAGGCATTGAGGCGGAATATCGCCTGCTCGCCGGCTTTGCGCACGAACTGGCCCGAGCCGAAATCGGTGATCGGCTGGGTCAGGCGGCACTCGAACTTGTCGCCCTCGACCGTCCACTCAATGTTCTCCAGACGCGTCTGGTAGGTCAGCGCCATCGCGGGGAGGCTGGCAAACACACTGAGCAAGGCTAAATATCGCTGGCGCACGGGAGGCTCCATTGGCTTCTGTAACACAAAGACCGATTCACACTATGTTTACGGCATACCTACGGGATATCGGAAGGTTCCTGCAAAACTTGATAGCGGGTGCCTGCAAGAGTCTTTTCCGGTAGCATTCCCCTCAGTTTGACCCGCCTGGAATCCCCTCATGTCCGACCGCCTGACCCTGCTGCGTCCCGACGACTGGCACATTCATCTTCGCGATGGTGCCGTGTTGACCAATACCGTTGCCGATGTTGCGCGCACCTTTGGCCGCGCCATCATCATGCCCAACCTGGTACCACCGGTGCGCAACGCCGCTGAAGCCGACGGCTATCGCCAGCGGATTCTCGCTGCCCGACCGGCCGGCAGTCGCTTCGAACCGCTGATGGTGCTGTACCTCACCGACCGCACCCAGCCCGAAGAAATTCGTGAGGCCAAGGCCAGCGGTTTCGTGCACGCCGCCAAACTGTACCCGGCCGGCGCCACCACCAACTCCGATTCCGGGGTGACCAGCATCGACAAGATCTTCCCGGCGCTGGAAGCCATGGCTGAAGTCGGCATGCCGCTGCTGATCCACGGCGAGGTCACCCGTGGCGATGTCGACGTCTTCGACCGCGAAAAGATCTTCATCGATGAGCACATGCGCCGTGTGGTCGAGCGTTTCCCGACGCTCAAAGTGGTGTTCGAACACATCACCACCGGCGACGCGGTGCAGTTCGTCAACGAGGCTTCGGCCAACGTCGGCGCCACCATCACCGCGCATCACCTGCTGTACAACCGCAACCACATGCTGGTGGGCGGGATCCGGCCGCACTTCTATTGCCTGCCGATCCTCAAGCGCAATACCCATCAGGAAGCCCTGCTCGACGCCGCCACCAGCGGCAGCGCGAAGTTCTTCCTCGGCACCGACTCGGCGCCGCACGCCCAGCATGCCAAGGAAGCCGCCTGCGGCTGCGCCGGCTGCTACACCGCGTACGCCGCCATCGAGCTGTATGCCGAAGCCTTCGAACAGCGCAACGCGCTGGACAAGCTCGAGGCGTTTGCCAGCCTCAACGGCCCGCGCTTCTACGGTCTGCCGGCCAACACCGATCGCATCACCCTGGTTCGCGAAGAATGGACCGCCCCGACCAGCCTGCCATTCGGCGAGCTGAACGTTATCCCGCTGCGCGCCGGTGAAAAACTGCGCTGGCGCCTGCTGGAGGAACACGCGTGAGTGAAGACCATTTCGACGACGAACTGGACGGTCAAGGTGGCGGCGGCGGTTCCCGTCATCCAATGGCAGCGCGTTTTCGCGGTTACCTGCCGGTTGTCGTCGACGTAGAGACAGGTGGCTTCAATTCGGCCACCGACGCTCTGCTGGAGATTGCCGCGACCACCATCACCATGGATGAAAAGGGTTTCGTTTACCCGGACCACACCTACTTCTTCCGCGTTGAGCCGTTCGAAGGCGCCAACATCGAAGCGGCGGCGCTGGAGTTCACCGGGATCAAGCTCGATCACCCGCTGCGCATGGCCGTCAGCGAAGAAACCGCGCTGACCGACATCTTCCGCGGCGTGCGCAAGGCGCTGAAGGCCAACGGCTGCAAGCGCGCGATTTTGGTCGGCCACAACAGCAGCTTCGACCTCGGCTTCCTGAATGCTGCGGTTGCGCGTCTGGACATGAAGCGCAATCCGTTCCACCCGTTCTCCAGCTTCGACACCGCGACGCTGGCCGGTCTGGCTTACGGTCAAACCGTCCTGGCCAAAGCCTGTCAGGCAGCGGACATCGACTTCGACGGCCGTGAAGCGCATTCGGCGCGTTACGACACCGAGAAGACTGCCGAGCTGTTCTGCGGCATCGTCAACCGCTGGAAACAGATGGGCGGCTGGGAAGACTTCGACGACTGATCCTCGTCGGGTATTTCCCGCGCATAAAAAAACCGGCCACATGGGCCGGTTTTTTTGTACCGCGACGTTGCGCCTTACAGGGCAGCAGCGTTCTCGGTCAGATAAGCCGCAACGCCTTCTGGCGAAGCGTTCATGCCTTTGTCGCCTTTTTTCCAGTTGGCAGGGCAGACTTCGCCGTGCTCTTCGTGGAATTGCAGAGCGTCGACCAGACGGATCAGCTCTTCCATGTTACGGCCCAGCGGCAGGTCGTTGATGATCTGCGAGCGAACAACACCCTTGTCGTCGATCAGGAACGCGCCACGGAAAGCCACGCCGCCTTCGGACTCAACGTCGTAGGCCTTGGCGATTTCGTGCTTCATGTCGGCAGCCATGGTGTATTTCACCTGGCCGATGCCGCCATTGTTGACCGGAGTGTTGCGCCAGGCGTTGTGGGTGAAGTGCGAGTCGATCGACACGGCAACCACTTCCACGTTGCGCGCCTTGAAGTCGGCCATGCGGTTGTCCAGAGCGATCAGCTCGGACGGGCAGACGAAGGTGAAGTCCAGTGGGTAGAAGAACACCAGGCCGTATTTGCCTTTGATGGCCGAGGACAGGGTGAAGCTGTCAACGATCTCGCCATTGCCGAGTACGGCCGGGACGGTGAAGTCTGGGGCTTGTTTGCCTACGAGTACGCTCATGGATATCTCCTGGTGAATAACTTGAAGTTCAGGGCCCGGGCCAGCCTGCCACCTTGAGGCGACAGCCCTGTGACACGAACCCTCTTCGCAAGGGCCGACCATCATACACTGCGTTTTTCGCCTGTCCTTAACGGTTTTTTGCCCAAGGCGGATAACGGACCAGCATTTTCGGGGCCAGGCAATTCGCCATTAATCACCGTTCGTCAGTGACCGGCCTTTCGATCGAAAACCATTCAGAAAGCACTTTGACAATCATTCTCGTTAACATTAAGATCCATCGCAATTGAGTCACAACCAGCGACGGTTCTCACTTATGTATGTTTGTCTCTGCACTGGCGTCACCGACGGACAAATCCGCGAAGCGATCTATGAAGGTTGCTGCAGCTACAAAGAAGTCCGCCAGGCCACCGGCGTCGCCAGCCAATGCGGCAAATGTGCGTGCCTTGCCAAGGAAGTGGTTCGCGAAACCCTGACCAAGCTGCAAACCGCTCAGGCTGCGATCCCCTACCCTGTAGAATTTACGGCGGCATAATTACCCCCCCATTTCAAAAAACCGGGCATATGTCCGGTTTTTTTATGCCCGCAAATCAAGCGCTTAGGCGTTAGACGCGGAACACAAACATTCTTATTCAGATTTAATTTCATTTATTATTCAATAACTTAGGTTTGACACTTATAAGTACCAAGCTCAAACTCCGCCTTATATACAGCTAATACAGGGCAGGACTCCCATCATGAAAGGCGACATTACAGTCATCCAGCATCTCAACAAGATCCTTGCCAATGAACTGGTCGCGATCAATCAGTACTTCCTGCATGCACGCATGTATGAAGATTGGGGCCTGAACAAGCTGGGCAAGCACGAGTACCACGAATCCATCGACGAGATGAAACACGCGGACAAGCTGATCAAGCGCATTCTGTTCCTCGAAGGCCTGCCGAACGTGCAGGATCTGGGCAAGCTGCACATCGGCGAGCACACCCAGGAGATGCTGGAATGTGACCTGCGTATCGAGAAGACCGGCCACGCCGATCTGAAAGCCGCCATCGCCCATTGCGAATCGGTTGGCGACTTTGGCAGCCGTGAACTGCTCGAAGACATTCTCGAATCCGAAGAAGAGCATATCGACTGGCTGGAAACCCAACTGGGCCTGATCGATAAAGTCGGTCTTGAGAACTATCTGCAATCGCAGATGGGCGAAGAGTAAATAAGCGCCCGCTGAATTCGCGACACTAAAAAGCCCCGCCCTCTTTCGAGATGCGGGGCTTTTTATTGGCAAATCCCGGATCAGATGCAGATCCCTGTGGGAGCGAGCTTGCTCGCTCCCACAAAAGCCGGATCAGGCTTCGGACTTGGCCGCAGCAGCCTTGGCCGATGCTTCCTTGACCAGAGTCTGCAGCTCACCGTTGGCGAACATTTCAGCCATGATGTCGCTACCGCCGACCAGCTCACCGCCGACCCACAGTTGCGGGAAAGTCGGCCAGTTGGCGTACTTTGGCAGGTTGGCGCGGATTTCCGGGTTCTGCAGGATGTCGACGTAGGCGAACTTCTCGCCACAGCCCATTACAGCCTGCGCAGCTTTCGCGGAGAAGCCACACTGCGGGGCATTCGGCGAGCCTTTCATGTAAAGCAGAATGGTGTTGTTGGCAATCTGCTCTTTAATCGTTTCGATGATATCCATGGAGCACCTCGGCTGAACTTTCCGACTCATGGGTCGGCACGGTGACGCATTGTAACGGAATCCCGAGCGCCATGCTCGGTCTCCCCGACGGTCACGTTCAGGCCGCCGCCACCGTCACCGGTACGCCATTGAGCGCGGCGTTACCCGACAACTCGTCGAGCTGGCATTCATCGGTCAGGTCGTTGGCACTCGATCCCGGCTGCCCACTGGCGATTGCCATTTGCACGCCCGGCCGAGCATGTCCCCAACCGTGCGGCAGGCTGACCACGCCCTTCATCATGTCCAGACTGCCGAGCACCTCGACCTCGATCTGCCCTACCCGCGAGCTGACGCGAACTAACTGACCATCGTTGAGCCCACGGCTGGCGAGGTCATCCGGGTGCATCAGCAATTGATGCCGTGGCTTGCCCTTCACCAGACGATGGTAGTTATGCATCCACGAATTGTTGCTGCGCACATGGCGCCGGCCGATCATCAGCAGCTCATCGGCCGCCGGCGCCTGCAAGGCCGCAAAGCGTGCGAGATCGGCGAGAATTTCCGGCGGCGCAGCCTGCACCCGTTGATTCGGCGTCTTGAGGCGTGCAGCCAGATTAGGCTTCAACGCCCCAAGATCAATCCCGTGCGGATGATCGAACAATGTCGCCAATGACAGCTTTTGCTCGGACGCATCGCCATACAGGCCCATGCGCAGCCCCATATCGATCATCTTCGCCGGCGGCATCGTCGGTTTCAGCTCCTTGCCGGTCTTCTCGGCAAACGCCTTGGCCAGACCGACAAAGATCTCCCAGTCGTGTAATGCGCCCTCGGGCTTGGCGAGAATCGCGCGGTTGAAGCGGGTGACGTTGCGTACCGCGAATAGATTGAAAGTAGTGTCGTAATGATCGTTCTCCAGCGCCGAGGTCGACGGCAGAATCAGATCGGCGTAGCGCGTGGTTTCGTTAATGTACAGGTCGATGCTGAGCATGAACTCCAGACCATCGAGCGCCTGTTCCAGTTGCCGGCCGTTTGGCGTCGACAACACCGGATTGCCGGCCACAGTGATCAGCGCGCGAATCTGCCCTTCACCTTCGGTGAGCATCTCTTCAGCCAGCGCCGATACCGGCAGCTCGCCACCGTACTCGGGGCGTCCGGACACCCGGCTCTGCCACTTGTTGAAATGCCCGCCCGAGGTCGATGCCACCAGATCCACCGCTGGCTCTGTGCACAAGGCACCGCCGACGCGATCGAGATTGCCAGTCACCAGATTGATCAACTGCACGACCCAATGGCATAGCGTGCCGAAGGCCTGAGTGGAAACGCCCATCCGGCCGTAGCAAACAGCGCTTGGTGCAGCGGCGAAGTTCCGGGCCAGTTGGCGGATCTGTTCAGCGGGAACGGCGCACAGCGGGCTCATGGCTTCGGCAGTGAAGGTTGCGACGGCTGCGCGCACTTCATCAAGGCCATCAACCGGCAAGTGGCTGTCACGGGTCAGCCCTTCGCTGAAAAGCGTATTGAGTAAGCCAAACAACAGCGCCGCGTCGCCACCCGGCCGCACAAACAAGTGCTGATCGGCGATAGCTGCCGTTTCGCTGCGCCGGGGATCGACCACCACCACTTTGCCGCCGCGCGCCTGAATCGCCTTCAGGCGTTTCTCGACATCCGGCACGGTCATGATGCTGCCGTTGGATGCCAGCGGGTTGCCGCCGAGGATCAGCATGAAATCGGTGTGATCGATGTCCGGGATCGGCAGCAGCAAGCCATGGCCGTACATCAGGTAACTGCTCAGGTGATGCGGCAACTGATCGACCGAAGTCGCCGAGAAGCGATTGCGCGTCTTCAGCAGGCCGAGAAAGTAGTTGCTGTGGGTCATCAGCCCATAGTTGTGCACGCTCGGGTTGCCCTGGTAGACCGCCACCGCATTCTGCCCGTGACGCTCTTGAATCGCCGCCAGACGCTCGGCCACCAGCGCAAAGGCCTCGTCCCACTCGATCGGCAGCCATTCGCTGCCGACCCGGCGCATCGGCTGGCGCAGGCGGTCGGGATCGTTCTGGATGTCTTGCAGGGCTACGGCCTTGGGGCAGATGTGCCCGCGACTGAACGTGTCGAGCGCGTCGCCCTTGATCGAGGTGATCGCGACGTTGCCATCGGTTTCGGTGGTCTCGATGGTCAGGCCGCAGATGGCTTCGCACAGGTGGCAGGCACGGTGATGGAGAGTCTTGGTCATGGCCAGTCTCTGTCTTGTTCTGGGCAGGCAATCAGGCCCGCGGGAACAAAACTATGGCCCCGGCGCAGATCCTGCGCCAGCGACGTTCGTCTTGTGAATCGACGGTTATCAGGCGAGCCGATACACCGCCATGCTCAGTTCGACGGCAGCTGCGGCGGCGGGGCCAACTGAATTTCCTGAATGGTTTCGATCTGCTCGTGGGCAACGTGCACGCCGGTGAGTTCGCCGATCAACCGCCAGTGCTCGTCGAGCCCGGCACTGATGGTCGCCATGCGATCGATCATGTGGCGGCCGGCGGTCTTGACCACTTCGTCCTCGCTGCGCAGCAGCTCGAAAGACATCGAAGTGACCGACGCGGTGAGATGGGTCAGTGAGCGAGCTGTGTGGCCCAACAGTTCCATTAACAGTTTTTCTTTCGATTCCATGCGGAAGCTTCCTGCGTCGCTCGAAACTTATTTATAACCCAGCACTTTGCTTTAGCAAATGTTTCAGTCTGAGCATCCGACCAAGTGATGGCATGGCGCCACGCTCGTAAACCGACCTGGTCGACGTGATCCCCGCCACGCCGCATTGCCAAGCCCCGCGAGGCCGGTGTACAAAGAGGCTTGCTGCTGTCCTGAACCCGGCTTCACATGCGTACTGCAACATCCCGTGCGCCCTCCGAATCCCGCAAAAACCGTAGCCTATTGGCGTAACGCGACATTTAGTGTCAATATCGCGCCTTCCCCAATTTCGTCGCCCCGTGCGGCTTACGCCGCAGGTCTCGCCCGTTGTTCCGTTAAACAAGGCTTTGAGCATCTGCGGTCTGTAGCAAAAAGGTAGTCAATGATGAGCGCAAGGCACTTTCTCTCCCTGATGGATTGCACGCCCGAAGAGCTGGTCAGCGTGATCCGTCGAGGCGTTGAGCTCAAGGACCTGCGTAACCGCGGCGTACTGTTCGAGCCGCTGAAAAACCGCGTCCTGGGGATGATCTTCGAGAAATCCTCGACCCGTACCCGGATTTCCTTCGAGGCCGGCATGATCCAGCTCGGTGGCCAGGCGATCTTCCTCTCGCCACGTGACACCCAACTGGGCCGTGGCGAGCCGATCGGCGACTGCGCCATCGTCATGTCGAGCATGCTCGACGCGGTGATGATCCGTACCTTTGCCCACAGCACCCTGACCGAATTCGCCGCCAACTCGCGCGTGCCGGTGATCAACGGCCTGTCCGATGACCTGCACCCGTGCCAGTTGCTGGCCGACATGCAGACTTTCCTTGAGCACCGTGGCTCGATCCAGGGCAAGACCGTGGCCTGGATCGGCGACGGCAACAACATGTGCAACAGCTATATAGAAGCGGCGATCCAGTTCGACTTCCAGTTGCGCGTTGCCTGCCCGCAGGGCTACGAGCCTAATCCGGAATTTGTCGCCCGCGCCGGCGATCGCGTGACTATCGTCCGTGATCCGCAGGATGCCGTGCGCGGTGCGCATCTGGTGAGCACCGATGTCTGGACTTCGATGGGTCAGGAAGAGGAAACTGCCAAGCGCCTGAAGTTGTTCGCTCCGTTTCAGGTGACCCGCGCCCTGCTCGATCTGGCGGCCGAAGATGTGCTGTTCATGCACTGCCTGCCGGCGCACCGCGGTGAAGAAATCAGCCTCGACCTGCTTGATGACCCGCGCTCCGTCGCTTGGGATCAGGCAGAAAACCGTCTCCACGCACAGAAGGCCCTGCTCGAGTTCCTCGTCGAACCGGCATATCACCACGCATGAGCCATGAATTACTGCTGAACCTGCGCAACCTCGCTTGCGGCTATCAAGATCAACGCGTGGTGCAGAACCTCAATCTGCACCTCAACGCCGGTGACATCGGCTGCCTGCTCGGCTCGTCCGGCTGCGGCAAGACCACCACCCTGCGCGCGATTGCCGGTTTCGAACCGGTGCATGAAGGGGAAATCACGCTGGGTGGCGAAACCATTTCCAGCGCCGGTTTCACCCTGGCACCAGAGAAACGCCGGATCGGCATGGTGTTTCAGGATTACGCGCTGTTCCCGCACCTGAGTGTTGCAGACAACATCGCCTTCGGTATCCGCAAGCACCCGAACAAGGAGCGCGTCACCGAGGAGCTGCTGGAACTGGTCAATCTGAAGAATCTAGGCAAGCGCTTTCCCCACGAGTTATCGGGTGGCCAGCAACAGCGTGTTGCCCTAGCCCGGGCACTGGCGCCGGAGCCGCAATTGCTGCTGCTCGACGAGCCATTCTCCAACCTCGATGGCGAACTGCGGCGCAAGCTCAGCCACGAAGTGCGCGACATCCTCAAGGCCCGTGGCACCAGTGCGATTCTGGTGACCCACGACCAGGAGGAAGCCTTCGCCGTCAGCGATCACGTTGGCGTGTTCAAGGAAGGTCGTCTGGAGCAGTGGGACACGCCCTACAACCTCTACCACGAACCGGCGACACCGTTTGTTGCCAGTTTCATCGGTCAGGGCTATTTCATTCGCGGCCAGCTCGGCAGCCCGGAATCGGTGCAGACCGAACTCGGCGAACTGCGCGGCAACCGCGCCTACACCTGGCCGGTGGGCGGTGCGGTGGATGTATTGCTGCGTCCGGATGACATCGTTTATGCGCCGGACAGCGGGTTGAAAGCGCGGATCGTCGGCAAGACGTTCCTTGGCGCCTCGACCCTGTATCGCCTGCAACTGCCGACCGGTGCGCAGCTGGAATCGATCTTCCCGAGCCATGCCGACCATCAGGTGGGGGCGGAGGTGGGGATTCGCGTCGCCGCCGAACACCTTGTCCTGTTCCAGGCCAGCGGCAGTACCGCGGCACAAATCCCGGCGGTGGAAAACGGCGTCCGCCGCTACAGCGCTGCACTCTGATCCGCCCCGGATCAAAACTGTGGGAGCGGGCTTGCTCGCGAATGCGCTGGGTCAGTCAACGAAGAGGTCGTCTGACACCCCGCATTCGCGAGCAAGCCCGCTCCCACAGTTGGTTTTGGGTTCAACCCAGGATCAGCGTGCCGCTGGCCACCAGCGTCGCATTCCCGCCGATCTTCACCCGCTCCCCCTCCAGCCGACAGAACAACTCCCCGCCCCGCGCCGAACGCTGGCACGCGGTCAAACTGGATTTGCCCAAACGTTTCGACCAATACGGAATCAGGCTGCAATGCGTCGAGCCGGTCACCGGATCTTCGTTGATGCCGATTGCCGGGGCGAAGTAGCGCGAAACGAAATCGTGCTGATTGCCGCGCGCCGTCACGATGGCGCCGAGCCACGGCAGTTTTGCCAGTGCAATCATGTCCGGCGTGCAGTCGAGCACTGCCTGCTCCGACTCCAGCACCACAAACAATTCATTGGAACCGAGCACATCCACCGCCTCGACGCCCAGCGCGCGCTCGACATCCAGCGTCACGCCAATTTCTGACGGCACAATCGACGGGAAGTCCAGCCACAGGCGATCGCCCTCGCGGCTGACGCTAAGCGGCCCGGACTTGCAGATGAAGTCCAGTCGCTCGGCATTTTCCTTGTAGACCTCGAACAACACATAGGCGCTGGCCAGTGTGGCATGCCCGCACAGCGGCACCTCGGTGGTCGGGGTGAACCAGCGGATGTGCCACGCCGCGCCTTCGCGCACCACGAACGCGGTTTCTGCCAGATTGTGTTCGGCAGCGATCTTCTGCATCAAATCGTCCGCGAGCCATGCATCGAGCCGATACACCATCGCCGGGTTGCCACTGAACGGCCGATCACTGAACGCATCAACCTGATGAAATTCGAGCTGCATAACCTTCTCCCTGAGTGAGTCGGCAGAGCATGCAGCCACGCTGCGCTCAGCGCCAGTGACAGAACCGGGCAATTTTCTTCATACAGAACGCAAGTTCATGCACGACCGATGTCGGCAAATTTGGCTTGGGTGTGTTCAGCCAGAACCGCCGGCGCCAATTCGACTTCCAGGCCACGTCGGCCAGCACTGACATAAATAGTCGCAAAGCCTTGGGCTGAGTTATCGATGAAGGTGCGCAGACGCTTCTTCTGCCCCAGCGGACTGATGCCGCCCAACAGGTAACCGGTGGAACGCTGCGCCGCGGCCGGGTCAGCCATTTCGACTTTCTTCACTCCCGCCGCGTGGGCCAGGCCCTTGAGATCAAGGCTTCCGACGACCGGCACCACCGCCACCAGCAATTCACCTTTTTCGCTGGCAGCGAGCAGCGTCTTGAACACTTGCGCCGGCTCCAGCGCCAGTTTCTCGGCGGCCTCCAGCCCATAGGACGCGGCCTTGGGGTCATGTTCGTAACCGTGCACGCGATGTTCGGCACGAACTTTTTTCAACAAGTCCAACGCAGGGGTCATGGCAGCTCCAGGCTCGGCATCAACAGAAAAATCCTGCGCCGGATTCTAGGCCATCATCTCGCAAAAGGCTCTAGCGCGAGCCCCGTTTTCCGGGCGTTGCAGGCGAATCGCCGGACTATCGCCGCCATCTTCCGCAGGATCATTCAGCAGGCTGATAGTTTAATTGTGACCGATGGTTCACTTTCGACCTTTGACAGGTTTGTTTCTTGTCTATATTTTTTCGAATCTGAATAATGTAAGAATTATCATCACCGCAGCACCCAGCAGTAAACCGGGAACAGGATGGGGATCCTGCCCCGGGGAAAATCGCGCCTTGGCCTGACGGCAAATGCGCCAGACAACAACAAAAATCGAGGTTTTCAATGACAACTGCTTTACAGCAACCATCGCTTTCCGGCCAATGCCTGGCCGAGTTTCTGGGGACTGCACTTCTGATCTTTTTCGGCACTGGCTGTGTCGCCGCGCTCAAAGTCGCGGGCGCCAGCTTCGGTCTGTGGGAAATCAGCATCATCTGGGGCGTCGGCGTGAGCATGGCGATCTACTTGACCGCCGGGGTTTCCGGCGCGCACCTGAACCCCGCCGTGAGCATTGCCCTGAGCATTTTCGCCGACTTCGAAAAGCGCAAACTGCCGTTCTATATCCTGTCGCAGATCGCCGGCGCGTTTTGCGGTGCGCTGTTGGTGTACACGCTGTACAGCAATCTATTCTTCGATTACGAACAAACTCACCACATGGTGCGTGGCACCGCTGCCAGCCTTGAGTTGGCCTCGGTGTTCTCGACCTTCCCCAATCCGGTACTGTCCACCGCTCAGGCATTCCTGGTCGAGATGATCATCACCGCGATCCTGATGGGCGTGATCATGGCCCTGACCGATGACAACAACGGTCTGCCGAAAGGCCCGATGGCTCCGCTGCTGATCGGTTTGCTGATTGCCGTAATCGGCAGCTCGATGGGCCCGCTGACCGGTTTTGCGATGAACCCGGCGCGTGACTTCGGTCCGAAACTGATGACTTTCTTCGCCGGCTGGGGTGAAATTTCCTTCACTGGCGGCCGCGATATTCCGTACTTCCTGATTCCGATTTTTGCACCGATTGTCGGTGCCTGCCTCGGCGCTGCCGGGTATCGCGGGCTCATCGCTCGTCACCTGACCGGCGCCACACCTGCTACAAAGGATGCAGAACCGGCCATTGACGGCAAACCAAGAACTTCTTGAAACAGTCGGCGCGGGCTCCTGCCCTTTTAGAGCCCGCGCCACGGCCCACTCTCCCTTATTTCGTCCAAGGCAATCGACATGACCGACATTCAGAATAAGAACTACATCATTGCCCTCGATCAGGGTACAACCAGCTCCCGCGCGATCATTTTCGACCGCGATGCGAACGTGGTCTGCACCGCCCAGCGCGAATTCGCCCAGCACTACCCGCAAGCCGGTTGGGTCGAGCACGATCCAATGGAAATCTTTGCGACCCAGAGCGCGGTGATGGTTGAAGCACTGGCCCAGGCCGGCCTGCATCACGATCAGGTCGCCGCCATCGGTATCACCAACCAGCGTGAAACTACGGTGGTCTGGGACAAGACCACCGGTCGTCCGGTGTACAACGCCATCGTCTGGCAGTGCCGCCGCAGCACCGAGATCTGCCAGCAGCTCAAGCGCGATGGCCACGAAGAGTACATCCGCGACAACACCGGTCTGGTTACCGACCCGTACTTCTCCGGCACCAAGCTGAAGTGGATCCTCGACAACGTCGAAGGCAGCCGCGAGCGTGCGCGCAATGGCGAACTGCTGTTCGGCACCGTCGATAGCTGGCTGATCTGGAAATTCACCGGCGGCAAGGTACACGTCACCGACTACACCAACGCCTCGCGCACCATGCTCTTCAACATCCATTCGCTGGAGTGGGATTCGAAGATGCTGGAAATCCTCGACATCCCGCGCGAAATGCTCCCGGAAGTCAAAGCCTCTTCGGAAATCTACGGTCGCACCAAGAGCGGCATCGCCATCGGCGGTATCGCCGGTGACCAGCAAGCGGCACTGTTCGGCCAGATGTGCGTCGAGCCGGGCCAGGCTAAAAACACCTACGGCACCGGCTGCTTCCTGCTGATGAACACCGGCGACAAAGCGGTGAAATCGCAACACGGCATGCTCACCACCATCGCTTGCGGCCCGCGTGGCGAAGTGGCTTACGCCCTGGAAGGCGCGGTGTTCAACGGCGGTTCGACCGTGCAGTGGCTGCGCGATGAACTGAAGATCGTCAACGACGCTCACGACACCGAATACTTCGCCAATAAAGTGAAGGACAGCAACGGCGTGTACCTGGTACCGGCCTTCACCGGTCTGGGCGCTCCGTACTGGGACCCGTATGCCCGCGGTGCACTGTTCGGCCTGACGCGCGGCGTGCGCGTGGATCACATCATCCGCGCCGCGCTGGAATCGATCGCCTACCAGACCCGCGACGTGCTCGACGCCATGCAACAGGACTCCGGCGAACGCCTCAAGGCCCTGCGCGTGGACGGCGGCGCGGTCGCGAACAACTTCCTCATGCAGTTCCAGGCCGACATCCTCGGCACCCAGGTCGAGCGTCCGCAAATGCGTGAAACCACTGCACTCGGCGCGGCGTACCTGGCCGGTCTGGCGTGCGGTTTCTGGGGCAGCCTCGACGAACTGCGCGGCAAGGCCGTGATCGAGCGTGAGTTCGAACCGAGCCTGGACGAAGCCGAGAAAGAGAAGCTGTACAAAGGCTGGAAAAAAGCCGTCAGCCGCACCCGTGACTGGGCACGTGAAGACGCTGAATAAGCCAGTCTGAAGACTGACTTAAGCTGTCCAAACAGCGTGAAAGCGTAGCGAGCGAAGGCAAGACAAGGCAAAAACAGGCGAGGACGCGGAGTTTACGGGTTTGTAAATGAGCAGTCCGAGCCTGTTTTTAACGCAGGATTGCCGAGCGCAGTAGCTTTCACGTTGTTTGGAAACTGGTCGGGAGGAGATTCCTGCGTCATCATGGGCAAATTTTGCACGGCAGCCCAAAGGAAGCCCCATGAATCTGCCTCCCCGTCAGCAGCAAATCCTCGAGCTGGTCCGCGAACGCGGCTATGTGAGCATCGAGGAAATGGCCACGCTGTTCGTTGTTACCCCGCAAACCATCCGCCGCGATATCAATCAGCTCGCGGAAGCCAATCTGTTGCGTCGCTACCATGGCGGCGCGGCCTATGACTCCAGCGTCGAAAACACCGCCTATGCGATGCGCGCCGACCAGATGCGCGACGAAAAACAACGCATTGGCGAAGCCATCGCCGCGCAGATCCCCGATCACGCCTCGCTGTTCATCAACATCGGCACCACCACCGAATCGATTGCCCGCGCCCTGCTCAATCACAACCATCTGAAGATCATCACCAACAACCTGCACGTCGCCTCGATGCTCAGTGCCAAGGATGATTTCGATGTGCTGCTGACCGGCGGCAACGTGCGCCGTGACGGCGGTGTGGTGGGTCAGGCGAGCGTGGACTTCATCAACCAGTTCAAGGTCGATTTCGCACTGGTGGGTATCAGCGGCATCGACGAAGACGGCAGCCTGCTCGACTTCGATTATCAGGAAGTGCGCGTGTCGCAGGCGATCATTGCCAATGCGCGGCAGGTGATTCTGGCGGCGGACTCGAGCAAGTTCGGGCGCAATGCGATGATTCGATTGGGTCCGATCAGCCTGATCGACTGCCTGGTGACCGATCAGCAGCCAGTGCCGGCACTGGCGCAACTGCTGAGCCAGCACAAAATTCGTCTGGAAGTCGTTTAAACCCGTTCAACATCCCCTGTGGCGAGGGGATTTATCCCCGATGGGCTGCGAAGCAGTCCTAAAACCACCCAATGCGGTGTGCCTGAGACTCCACGGTAGTTGATTGAGGGGCCGCTACGCGGCCCATCGGGGATAAATCCCCTCGCCACAAAGATCATCTCCGCCTCAATAATGTTCGAAAATTTTCTTTTAGCCGCCCTTCGATGAGTTTTTTCAATCGAACGCGACTGGCTGCGCGCGTCTTTATGGGCTACCATTTTCGCAAATGAACATTTATGTTCGATTTCCAAGACAGAAAATCAAAAGAGCCCGAGGCCAGCCGATGTCCACATCTACCTTGCGTACGCCCCCTATCTCCGAGATCTACGACGTTGCCGTAATTGGCGGCGGGATCAATGGCGTGGGGATCGCAGCGGATGCCGCCGGTCGCGGTCTCTCGGTGTTCCTTTGCGAAAAGGATGACCTGGCCAGCCACACCTCGTCGGCCAGCAGCAAGCTGATCCACGGCGGCCTGCGCTACCTCGAACATTACGAATTCCGTCTGGTGCGTGAAGCGCTGGCCGAGCGCGAAGTGCTGCTGGCCAAGGCGCCGCACATCGTCAAGCCGATGCGTTTTGTGCTGCCGCACCGCCCGCACCTGCGTCCGGCGTGGATGATCCGCGCCGGCCTGTTCCTTTATGACAACCTCGGCAAGCGCGAAAAACTGCCAGGTTCGAAAAGCCTGAAGTTCGGTGCCGACAGCGCGCTGAAAAGCGAAATCACCAAGGGCTTCGAATACTCCGATTGCTGGGTCGATGACGCCCGCCTCGTCGTTCTGAACGCCATGGCCGCCCGGGAAAAAGGTGCCCACGTACACACCCAGACCCGTTGCGTCAGCGCCCGCCGCGCCAAGGGCCTGTGGCACCTGAATCTGGAACGCGCCGACGGCAGCCTGTTTTCGATCACTGCCAAAGCCTTGGTGAACGCCGCCGGCCCGTGGGTCGCCAAGTTCATTCGTGACGACCTGAAAATGGAATCGCCGTACGGCATCCGCCTGATTCAGGGCAGCCACATCATCGTGCCGAAGCTGTACGAAGGCGATCACGCGCATATCCTGCAAAACGAAGATCAGCGCATCGTCTTCACCATTCCATACCTGAACCACTTCACCCTGATCGGCACCACCGACCGTGAATACACCGGCGATCCGGCGAAAGTGGCAATCACCGACGGCGAAACCGATTACCTGCTGAAAGTGGTCAACGCGCACTTCAAGAAGCAGATCAGCCGCGACGACATCCAGCACAGCTACTCGGGCGTGCGTCCACTGTGCAACGACGAATCCGACAACCCGTCCGCCGTGACCCGCGATTACACCCTGGCATTGTCTGGCGGTGGCGAAGAAGCACCGCTGCTGTCGGTGTTCGGCGGCAAACTGACCACCTACCGCAAACTCGCCGAGTCAGCGATGGCCCAGTTGATGCCGTACTTCACCCAGATGCGCCCGAGCTGGACCGCCACCGCGACCCTGCCCGGCGGCGAAGACATGACTACGCCGCAAGCCTTGAGCGCGCAGATTCGCGACAAGTTCGACTTCGTCCCGACCGAGATCGCCCGCCGCTGGGCCACCACCTATGGCAGCCGCACCTGGCGCATGCTCGAAGGCGTGGAAACCCTCGCCGACATGGGCGAACACATGGGTGGCGGGCTCTACACCCGTGAAGTCGATTACCTGTGCAGCGAAGAATGGGCCACCACGGCGCACGACATCCTGTGGCGTCGCAGCAAACTGGGCCTGTTCACTACCCCGGCCGAGCAAGAGAAACTGGCGGCCTACCTGGGCAAGGTCGAGCAGAACCGCAAGATTGAAGCGGCGTGATTTGAACATCGCTTAAACGAAAGCCCCTGAATTGAGAGATTCAGGGGCTTTTTTGTTTATCCGCGCCGGACGCTGAACCTGTGGCGAGGGAATGTGGGCTCGAACGATCATCAATATGAGGGCAGCGATTAAAAGATCGTTCGGATTTCCGAACGCGACCTCCCGGTCGATTCGGATAACCGGATCAGTTTCATCGAAAAACACCGACACAAAACTTTAATCACCTTATAAATCAAGCCATTAGCCACTATCGACTGCTCTGGCACGACTCATGCTCTACACTCTCTCGACGAATGCCTGCCGTGCCAACACTTCAGGAGCCGTCAGGCATTCGAAGCACAAAAGGGCCGACGAACTGGCCCCATAAAAAAAACAATTCGAGGAAAATTTGATGCGCATCGTTCCCCATATCCTGGGCGCAGCCATTGCGGCCGCTCTGATCAGCACGCCAGTTTTCGCCGCCGAACTCACCGGCACCCTGAAGAAAATCAACGATTCCGGCACCATCACCCTCGCTCACCGCGACAGTTCCATTCCGTTTTCCTACATCGCGGATGCTTCCGGCAAGCCAGTGGGCTACTCCCACGACATTCAAGTGGCCATCGTTGAAGCCCTGAAAAAAGACCTGAACAAGCCAGACCTGCAGGTCAAATACAACCTGGTGACCTCGCAAACCCGTATCCCGCTGATCCAGAACGGCACCGCGGATATCGAGTGCGGTTCCACCACCAATAACGCCGAACGCGCCCAGCAAGTCGACTTCACCGTCAACATCTTCGAAATCGGCACCCGCCTGCTGGTCAAGAAAGACAAGGATGGCAACCCGTCCTACAAAGACTTTGCCGACCTCAAAGGCAAAAACGTCGTGACCACCGCCGGCACCACGTCCGAGCGCATCATCAAAGCGATGAACGCCGACAAGCAGATGGGCATGAACATCATCTCCGCCAAGGACCACGGCGAATCCTTCAACATGCTGGAAAGCGGCCGCGCCGTTGCCTTCATGATGGACGACGCCCTGCTGGCCGGCGAAGAAGCCAAGGCCAAGAAGCCGGACGACTGGGTCATCACCGGTACTCCGCAATCCTTCGAAGCCTACGCGTGCATGGTTCGCAAAGACGACCCGGCCTTCAAGAAGGCTGTGGATGACGCCATCGTCGGCCTGTACAAGTCGGGCAAGATCAACGAGATCTACAAGAAGTGGTTCGAAACCGCGATTCCGCCAAAGGGCCTGAACCTCAACTTCCCGATGAGCGACAAGGTCAAGGAACTGATCGCCAACCCGAGCGACAAGCCGGCGCCTGACGTAAAAATCTGATTCCTGACTAACCTTATCCCCTGAGGGAGCCACCCTCCCTCAGGCGTCTGTTACCTGCTGGTTTTACAGTGGAACACTCGACCTGGCGGTTTTCGAGCCGATCGCGTGTGCCCGGCGTTCAACGTCGGACGGGAAAGGATCTTCCCCAAGCGGGTGCTTGTACATCGATCGATTTCGAGGGGAGACCCTAATGAATTACAACTGGGACTGGGGCGTGTTCTTCAAGTCCACCGGCGTGGGCAGCGAGACTTATCTCGACTGGTACATCGCCGGCCTGGGCTGGACCATTGCCATCGCCATCGTGGCATGGATCATCGCCTTGCTGCTGGGCTCCATTCTGGGGGTCATGCGCACGGTGCCGAACCGCCTCGTATCGGGCATCGCGACCTGCTACGTCGAACTGTTTCGCAACGTGCCGCTGCTGGTGCAGCTGTTCATCTGGTACTTCCTGGTGCCCGATCTGCTGCCGCAAAACCTGCAGGACTGGTACAAGCAGGATCTGAACCCGACCACCTCGGCCTACCTGAGCGTGGTCGTGTGCCTGGGTCTGTTCACCGCCGCCCGGGTCTGCGAGCAAGTGCGCACCGGCATCCAGGCGCTGCCACGCGGCCAGGAATCCGCCGCCCGCGCCATGGGTTTCAAGCTGCCACAGATCTATTGGAACGTGCTGCTGCCCCAGGCCTATCGCATCATCATTCCGCCGCTGACCTCGGAATTCCTCAACGTGTTCAAGAACTCCTCCGTGGCGTCCTTGATCGGCCTGATGGAACTGCTGGCGCAAACCAAACAGACCGCCGAGTTCTCGGCCAACCTGTTTGAAGCCTTCACCCTGGCCACGCTGATCTACTTCACCCTGAACATGAGCCTGATGTTGCTGATGCGCATGGTCGAGAAGAAAGTCGCAGTGCCCGGCCTGATCTCCGTGGGGGGTAAATAATGGACTTCGATTTCAGCGGCATCATCCCCGCGATCCCGGGCCTGTGGAACGGCATGGTCATGACCTTGCAACTGATGGTCATGGGCGTGATCGGCGGCATCGTGCTGGGGACGATCCTCGCGCTGATGCGCCTGTCGTCGAGCAAACTGCTGTCGCGCGTTGCCGGCGCCTACGTGAACTACTTCCGCTCGATCCCGCTGCTGCTGGTGATCACCTGGTTCTACCTGGCGGTGCCGTTCGTGCTGCGCTGGATCACCGGCGAAGACACCCCGATCGGCGCGTTCACCTCCTGCGTCGTGGCTTTCATGATGTTCGAAGCCGCGTACTTCTGTGAGATCGTCCGGGCTGGCGTGCAGTCGATCCCCAAAGGCCAGATGGCCGCCGCGCAAGCGATGGGCATGACCTATGGCCAGACCATGCGGCTGATCATCCTGCCCCAGGCGTTCCGCAAGATGACCCCGTTGCTGCTGCAACAGTCGATCATCCTGTTCCAGGACACCTCGCTGGTCTACACCGTGGGCCTGGTGGACTTCCTCAACTCCGCCCGCTCCAGCGGCGACATCATCGGTCGTTCCAACGAGTTCCTGATCTTTGCCGGTGTCGTCTACTTCATCATCAGCTTTTCCGCCTCGCTGCTGGTCAAGCGTCTGCAAAAAAGGTTTGCCGTATGATCTCCATCAAGAACATCAACAAGTGGTATGGCGACTTCCAGGTGCTGACTGATTGCAGCACCGAGGTCAAAAAAGGCGAAGTGATCGTGGTCTGCGGCCCGTCGGGTTCGGGCAAGTCGACCCTGATCAAGTGCGTCAACGCGCTGGAGCCGTTCCAGAAAGGCGACATCGTCGTCGACGGCACTTCGATTGCCGACTCCAAGACCAACCTGCCGAAACTGCGTTCGCGCGTCGGCATGGTGTTCCAGCACTTCGAGCTGTTCCCGCACCTGACCATCACCGAGAACCTGACCATCGCGCAGATCAAGGTGCTGGGCCGCAGCAAGGAAGAGGCGACCAAGAAAGGTCTGCAACTGCTGGAACGCGTCGGCTTGTCTGCGCATGCGCACAAGCACCCGGGGCAACTGTCCGGCGGTCAGCAGCAGCGTGTGGCGATTGCCCGTGCACTGGCCATGGACCCGATCGTCATGCTGTTCGACGAACCGACCTCGGCGCTCGACCCGGAAATGGTCAACGAAGTGCTCGACGTGATGGTGCAACTGGCCCACGAAGGCATGACCATGATGTGCGTGACCCACGAGATGGGCTTCGCGCGCAAAGTGGCTGACCGCGTGATCTTCATGGACGCCGGCAAGATCATCGAAGACTGCCCGAAAGAGGAGTTCTTCGGCGACATCAGCGCCCGCTCCGAACGCGCGCAGCACTTCCTCGAGAAAATCCTGCAGCACTAAAAGCAACACACCGAACTCTGTGGCGAGGGCGCTTTGTGGCGAGGGGATTTATCCCCGATGGGCCGCGAAGCGACCCCAGCATTTCAAAATCAAACCGCATCTGCCGGTTTGACGACTGCTTCGCAGCCGATCGGGGATAAATCCCCTCGCCACAGGTTCCGCGCTCGAACAAACCAGGATGCTGTTAGCCACGCTGGTTGACCCAAGGCAACTGTGATGAAATGCGACCCCAATCTCTATCGCGCAGCGCCGCCATCACTTGCCGTGAAGCCCCGTCTGATTCGCCATCTGTTCCTGCCGCCGCTGATCATCATCCTGATGATCGGACTGGGTTACATCGGCTTCTGGACCAGTGAACATTTCGGCATCCGCAGCCTCAGCGAAAACGGCCAGCGTCAGCTCGAACTGCACGCGCGCACGGTCGAAAGCGAGATCAGCAAATACACCTACCTGCCCAGCCTGCTGGAACTGGAAACCAGTGTCCCGCAACTGCTCGCCGACCCGACCCCGGAACACCGGCAGACGGTCAATGCTTACCTTGAAGGCCTGAACCGGCGCAGCCGCAGTCGGGCTATCTACGTCATGGACACCACCGGCCGGGTGATGGCCACCAGCAACTGGCGCGACGTCGACAGTTACCTCGGTGAAGACCTGTCCTTTCGCGCCTATTTCCAGAACGCCGTGCGCGGCGAGCCCGGACGTTTCTACGGGATCGGCAGCACCAGCGGCGAGCCCGGTTACTACCTCGCCCATGGCCTGGAAGAACACGGCAAGATCATCGGCGTCGCCGTGGTCAAGGTGCGCCTCGAAGCGCTGGAAGAGCGCTGGCAACGCGCCCGCCTGGAAGCCTTCGTCAGCGACGAGAACGGCATCATCATTCTTTCCAGCGATCCGGCGCGGCGCCTCAAGTCCGTAGTACCGCTGAGTGATGAAACCAAAGAAAAACTCGCGCGCAGCCTGCAGTACTACTGGTTCCCGCTCAACGAACTGCAACCGCTGGCCCGCGAAACCCTGGCCGACGGTGTGGAGAAACTGACCTTCCCGGCCAACAGCGAACTGAGCGCCGATGACGACAGCATCAGCTATCTGGCGCAGACCCGGCCGCTGAGCGACACACCATGGAATTTCACCCTGCTCACACCGTTGCAGGACTTGCGTCGTGAAGCGATCAATCAGGGAATCCTGGTGGCCGTGGCCTTCGCCCTGGTGGCGTTCCTGCTGATCGCCTGGAACGAACGGCGCAAGGTCATCGCCACCCGCCTCGCCGCCCGCGAAGCCTTGCAGGAAGCCAACAATCAACTGGAGCGTCGGATTACCGAACGCACCGGCGACCTGCGCGCCAGCAACGAACGGCTGAAGAGCCAGATCCGCGAACGGCGCCAGGCCGAAGAGACCTTGCGCCGCGCTCAGGACGAACTGGTGCAGGCCGGCAAACTCGCGGCCATCGGCCAGATGTCGACCAGCATCGCCCACGAACTGAACCAGCCGCTGGCGGCGATGCGCACCCTGTCCGGCAACACCATTCGCTTTCTGGAACGCGGCCAGCTCGATGTCGCCAGCACCAACCTCAAGACCATCAACGACCTGATCGACCGCATGGGCCGGATCACCGCCAGCCTGCGCTCGTTCGCCCGGCGCGGCGACAATGAAGGCCAGGCCAGTCTCGGCAAAGCCGTGGACGCGGCCCTGCAACTGCTCGGCGCGCGGGTCGAGGGCATGGCGCTGCAACTGCACCGGCAGTTCAGCGACGTACAGGTGCAGATCGACCAGACCCGCCTCGAACAGATTCTGGTTAACCTGATCGGCAACGCCCTCGACGCCATGCAGGCGCAACCCGCACCGCAGCTGTGGCTGGAAGGCGAAGAGTTCAACGGCAAATATCGCCTGAGGGTGCGCGATAACGGCCACGGTGTCGACGCCGAAACGCGCAAGCATCTGTTCGAGCCGTTCTTCACCACCAAACCCGGCGAACAGGGTCTGGGCCTCGGCCTGACCCTCTCCGCCAGCCTCGCTGCCGCCACCGGCGGGCACCTGGGTGTCGAACACCCGGCCAGCGGTGGCACCACCTTCGTCCTCAGTTTACCGTTGGTAAGCCCTACTCCTGCCGAGCCAATATGAACCACGACCTTAGTGTGCTGATCGTCGAAGACGACCCCCATGTGCTGCTCGGCTGCCAGCAAGCGCTGACCCTGGAAGACATTCCCTGCATCGGCGTCGGCAGTGCCGAAGAAGCGCTGGAGCGGGTCGGCGACAACTTTGCCGGGATCGTCATCAGCGACATTCGCCTGCCCGGCATCGATGGCCTGGAACTGCTGACGCGCCTCAAGGCGCGCGACCGCAGTCTGCCGGTGGTGCTGATCACCGGTCATGGCGATATTTCCATGGCGGTCGGCGCGATGCAGAAAGGCGCCTACGATTTCATGGAGAAACCGTTCTCGCCGGAGCGCCTGGTGGACGTCGCTCGTCGCGCACTGGAACAACGCAGCCTCGCCCGGGAAGTGTCTTCGCTGCGTCGGCAACTGGCCGAACGCGATTCCCTCGAAGGCCGGATCATCGGGCGCTCGCCAGCCATGCAGAACCTGCGCGAACTGATCGCCAACGTCGCCGACACCTCGGCCAACGTATTGATCGAAGGCGAGACCGGCACCGGCAAGGAACTGGTCGCCCGTTGCCTGCACGACTTCAGTCGTCGGCATGCCAAGCAGTTCGTCGCGCTGAACTGCGGCGGCCTGCCGGAAAACCTCTTCGAAAGCGAGATCTTCGGCCACGAGGCCAACGCCTTTACCGGTGCCGGCAAACGGCGCATCGGCAAGATCGAACACGCCGACGGCGGCACGCTGTTCCTTGATGAAGTGGAAAGCATGCCCCTGCCCTTGCAGATCAAACTGCTGCGGGTGTTGCAGGAACGCACCCTCGAACGCCTCGGCTCGAACCAGAGCGTGGCGGTGGATTGCCGGGTGATTGCCGCGACCAAATCCGACCTCGACGAAGCGAGCAAGGCCGGCGAGTTTCGCAGCGACTTGTACTACCGCCTCAACGTGGTGACCCTGGAACTGCCGCCGCTGCGCGAGCGCCGTGAAGATATCCTGCAACTGTTCGAACACTTCACCCAGCAGTCGGCGCTGCGTTTCGACCGAGTATTGCCCGAGCTGGACAACCAGACCCTGTCGAACCTGATGAGCCACGACTGGCCGGGCAACGTGCGTGAGCTGCGTAACGTCGCCGAGCGCTTTGCCCTCGGCCTGCCGGCGTTCAAGAAGTCCGGCGCCAGCAGCGGCGGTCAGGGGCTGGCGTTCGCCGAAGCGGTGGAAGCCTTCGAGCGCAACCTGCTCAATGACGCCTTGCAACGCAGTGGCGGCAACCTGACCCAGGCCAGTCAAGAACTGGGCATGGCCAAGACCACGCTGTTCGACAAAGTGAAAAAGTACGGGTTGAGCCACTGATGGATCTGATACTCAAAGCGGCACTCGGCGCGGCGGTGGTGCTGATCCTCGCCGCGCTGTCGAAGACCAAAAACTATTACATCGCCGGACTGGTGCCGCTGTTTCCGACCTTCGCCCTGATCGCCCACTACATCGTCGGCAAGGGCCGCTCGATCGACGATCTGAAGGCGACGATTGTGTTCGGCATGTGGTCGATCATTCCGTACTTCATCTATCTGGCGACGCTGTACGTGATGGTTGACCGCATGCGCCTGGAGGCGTCACTCGCCGTGGCCGTTGTCGCGTGGCTGATCGCCGCCACCGTGCTGGTCTCGGTGTGGGTGCGTCTGCACGCCTGAGACAACGGCTGGCCCGTCCCTTGCATTTACCCCCGAAAGCCCTGCCCGGCTGGCGCTCATGCTCGATGAGGCCGGTGTCTGGCAGGGTCTGCCAAGGGTAAATAGCGACCTTGAATATTCTAGATCTCGACCACAGCCTGACCGCCCAGGCGCCGATTGCGCGGCTGCTCGACAGTGGCCGCGCCAGACGCCTGGACCTGCTCGACCTCGGCCCGAAACTCCGGCTCTGGTCCAGCGAACGCACTTGGCGACGCTTCGCCGAACGCTTGCAGCAACGGCCACGGCACAGCGGCCCGGCACCGGAAATCTTCTTCGTCGGCTCCGGTGACTATCACCACCTGACCCCGGCGTTTCTCACCGACCTGCCCGAGCCGGTCAGCCTGATCCATTTCGACAATCACCCTGACTGGGTGCGGTTTGCGCCGCGTCGGCATTGCGGTTCCTGGGTCAATCAGGCCCTGAAACTGCCGGACATCCGCCGCATCGTCACCCTCGGCCCGTGCAGCGATGATCTGCAAAATCCACAACTGAAGGGCGGCAACCTCGCAGCGCTCAAACGCGGGGTTCTGCAGCTGTTTCCGTGGCAACACGCACCCTCCCGAGTCTGGGGGCGTGTCGGTGACGGCGCCGGCCATGAACAGCAGGAAAACATGCTGCACTGGCGCAATTTGTCCGAAGTCGACTGGACGCTGTTCCTCGACAAAATGATCGCCAGCCTGCCGACCGATGCGGTGTGGATCACTATCGACAAGGACGTGCTCGCCAGCGAAGACGCCGCGACCAACTGGGATCAGGGCGGCATGCGCCTGAGCCATATGCTTCAGGCCCTGCGCGCGCTGGCGGCGAGCAAGCGAATCATCGGCATCGACATCTGCGGCGAATACGCCCGTCCGGCCTTCAGCAACGTATTCAAACGCTGGGAGGCGAAGACCGATCAGCCGCCGGCCGAGCGCTGGAGCGACACCGATATCCTGCGCAACTCCATCACCAATCAAGCCTTGATCGACCTGTTCGAGGAACTGTTTCCATGACTTTCACCGTGATTGTGCTGGTGGCCCTGTCCATCGTTCTGGATGTGATCGGCCAGCTGTGTTTCAAACTGGGCCTGGATCGATTACCGGAGCTGGAGGGTGGTTTTCGGCTTCAGGTGTTTTGGGGCCAGGTGTTCAACGCACCGCTATTGTGGTGCGGGATAGGCGCTTACGCGATCGAGTTTTTCGTCTGGCTCGGCGCTCTGTCGCGGGCACCGCTGAGTCTGTTGTTTCCGGCAGCCGCGCTGGCCTATTGCGGCGTGGTGCTGGCGGGCAAACTGGTGCTTGGCGAAACCGTCAGTCGGCGGCGCTGGCTGGGCACGCTGGTGATTACGGCGGGCGTGATGCTTGTGTGTGCCGGCCATGTCTGAAGCTCGCCTGGAACTGCAAAGGAACGACGCAATGCATTGGCTACACGGGCGCGTGGGCACCATTGTGCTCTGGGCGCTGTTGATCATTCTGGAAAGTGGCGGACAGATCGCGAGCAAGGTCGGTGGCGATCAGTTGGGCCAGATGGACTTCAGCCTGCAATGGCTGCAAGGCATCGTCATGACGCCCGGGGTATGGGTGGCGGTTGCCTGCTACATCGGCGCGTTTTTTGTCTGGATGCTGATTCTGCGACGCAGCAGCCTGTCACTGGCGTTTCCCCTGAGTTCGCTGGTGTTTGTCGGGGTGCTGCTGGGGTCGTGGCTGGGGCTGGGTGAGCAGATCAGCCTGCTGCACTGGATCGGCGTGGCGGTGATCATGGGCGGGATAGCCTTGCTCGCCGAAGGCGAAGAGCACTGAAATGCTCCGTGTAGGAGCTGCCGCAGGCTCGGGCCGCGATCGGACGATCTTTGCTTTTCAAGATCAAAAGATCGCTGCCTGCGGCAGCTCCTACACAAATCGGTCAGGCGTCAGGCTTTTGGTGGTTCAGCAGGAAGCCCAAACCGTGCGCCAGCGGAATATCCTTCACCCCCGCTTCCTGCTGTTGCCGGGCGATCTGCCGGTGATAGGCCTTGACCTGAGTCCAGTGCATTTTCGGCCGGTAGTGGTGCTCGGCGTGATAGCCGTTGTTCATCCACAACAGGTTGTACAGCGGGCTGTAGGCACTCACGCCCCAGGCAATCGGTAAATCCGGGTTGCCGCCAAAATGCTCGTAGTAACCGTTGAGCGAAGACAGCGCCTGGCCCAGATACCAGAACGGCAACAACACCAGCACCGCCTGCCAGTCATACACCGCCAGCAGCAGATAAAACGCCACCGTCACATAGATCTCGACCTGAACCCAGCGCGCATCCTTCGGGCGTTTGCGGCGCATTTCGTTGTAGATCGGCTTGGGGTCGTCGCGGAAAAAACTCAGGAAGGTGTAGGCCCAGGGATTCTCCGGCTGACCGTTCTTGCCGTGCAGATAAATCGACAGCGGATCAATGGTCTTGCCGTCCGGCCCCGGCAGATCCGAGTTGCCGCGGTGATGGCGGTTGTGGATATCGCGATAGAGGGTTTGCGAAAAACCGATGGTCACCGACAACAACAGATCGAATGCCCGGTTCAGCCACGCCGGGGTGAAGTAGGCGTTGTGAATCTGGTTGTGGGAAATGCTGTTGATGCTCCACGACAGGCTGATTGCGTAGCCCAGCCCCAGCGGCACATAAGCCCACCAGGACAGGTCGTGAAAGGCCGTAACCAGCCACAGGACGAAAGCGAAATGGGCCAGGCCCAAAGCGACGGGGATCAGGTCCCACAATGAATGAGCCAGCAGACGGTAAGCAGGGCGAGCCATGAAGAACATCCTGAAGGAATGGATTCGACATGGCTGTCTGCAAACCGCAGACCAATTTGCCCGCGCGCGTAATCAGTCGAACTTGTAGGCGATGGCCGCCTGCACTTCGCCCTGATTGGTATCGCCCACCGCTTTGACGATGCTGCTGTCCGCCGCCGAGCGAGTCAGGTGAATCCAGCTCGCGCTGGTGACCAGCGACCAGTGTGGCGCCAGAGGGAACTCGAAGCTCTGGGTCAGCGCCACGTTCTGCAAACCGCCGCCGGCGTTGTACGCGCGGATGCCCGAGGCCTGCGCCTCGCGATCACTGACACCGAAGAAGGTCTGGGTGCCCTGCGCATCGGCAAAATGCGCGGTCAGGTTGCTGCTGCCGATCACCCCGCCGCCCAGTGGATAGCCAATTTCACCGCCCACTTTGCCAAACACGCCGCCCTGCCCGCTGCCACCGCCGACGGCCTGGCCAACGAAGGCGAATACGCGCCAGAAATCGGCCGGAGCGTATTGCACGAAGCCGCCAGCCTCGGCCATGTCGGGCACATCACGCAGGCCGCGCAACTCGCCGTTGGCGGTGCGCCCGGAGAGGTAATTGACGTACGGCCCGGCGCTGAAACCGTTGCTTTTCAAGGCGCTCCAGGTCAGGCCATCGTCGGTACCGAGGCTGACATCGCCCCAGTCCAGATCCAGATACGGGATCGGTCGGGTTTCGTAGCGGCTGCCGCTCGGATCATGCGGTTGGTACCCCACCCCGATTCCTGCTTCACCTGTAATGCCATCCGCCAGGGCGGGCCCGGAAAAGCAGGCCAGTGCGGCCAATAACGCCAGTGTCTTCCTCTGCATGAGGTCATTCCTTTTCTGAACTTGCGCGCATCAATCCCCGGATACCGCCCTTGGCGCAAGCACTCATGTTGTTTGTAGCAAGCTACAAAAATTGTAGCTCCACTTCACGAAAACCATGCATAGGCCCCGCCATTACGGGGTTTTGCAGATTTGGCACAGTCCCTGCTCCCACCCTTGCCAGGCGCAGACCGCGCACCCTGACAACTGCCTCGACCCAACAGGTACTGCAGATGATTGACTGGCATATCGTGTGTGATTTCGACGGGACGATCACCCGTACCGACGTAATCGACAGCATCCTTGAACGCTTCGCCGACCCGAGCTGGGAAGCCATCGAAAATGAATGGCTGGAGGGCAAGATCGGTTCCCGTGAATGCCTCAGCCGTCAACTGGCGCTGATCAAGGCCACGCCGGCACAACTGCTGGAATTCTTCGACAGCATCGACATCGACCCGGACTTCCCCGATTTCGTCGACCACGTGATCGGCCTCGGCGCTTCGCTGGAAGTGGTCAGCGACGGCATCGAACAAGGCATCGCGCGGATTCTGGCGCGCAACTACGTGACGCTGCTGCCGATCCTCGCCAACCGCCTGCGCCAGATCGATCACGACAAATGGCGCATCGATTTTCCTTACGCCAGTGACGCCTGCCGCGCGGCCTCCGGCAACTGCAAATGCAAATCCACCCCCGGCAGCAAACGCGTGCTGGTGATCGGTGACGGGCAGTCCGACATGTGCGTGGCGTCCACCGCCGATTTCGTCTTCGCCAAGGATCGCCTGGCCGAGCACTGCGAGCGCAACGGCATCGCCTACGCGCGCTTCGACAGCTTCGCCGAACTGCCACAACTGCTGGCCCGCCTGCCGCTGGCCCCGGCCGCCAACGCCGTCACGTTCAGCACCGAATCCACTTCTGAAGCACAGGAAACCCTGCACCATGTCTGATATCCGCATCGCGACAGCCGAAGACCAGGTCCTTCTGGAAAAAGAAGCCAGATACTGCTCCTACGGCGACACCGTTCACTACATCGAACCGCCGCGCATCTTCAGCCGCTGCGAAGGCTCCTACGTCTGGGACACCGAAGATCAGGCCTACCTCGACCTGCAAATGTGGTACTCGGCGGTCAACTTCGGTTACGCCAACCCGCGTCTGAACAATGCGCTGAAACAACAGATCGACACCCTGCCGCAAATCGCCAGCCAGTACCTGCACAAGGGCAAGATCGAGCTGTCGGAGATGATCGCGGTCGACGCCAAGAAAAAATTCGGTCTCGACGGCCGAGTGCACTTCAACGTCGGCGGTTCGCAGTCGATCGAGGACTCGCTGAAAGTCGTGCGCAACGCCAGCAACGGCAAGAGCCTGATGTTCGCCTTCGAGGGCGGCTACCACGGGCGCACCCTTGGTGCTTCGTCGATCACCTCCAGCTACCGCTATCGCCGCCGCTACGGTCACTTCGGTGAGCGCGCGCAATTCATCCCGTTCCCGTATCACTTCCGCGGCCCCAAAGGCATGACCAAGGAAGAGTACGGCAGCCACTGCGTGCAGCAATTCGCGCGGTTGTTCGAGACTGAATACAACGGTGTCTGGGACCCGAAAGTCGGGCAGAGCGAATACGCCGCGTTCTACGTTGAGCCGATCCAGGGCACCGGCGGTTACGTGATCCCGCCGATGAACTTCTACAGCGAACTCAAGCACGTCCTGGATCAGCACGGCATCCTGATGGTGGTCGACGAAATCCAGATGGGTTTCTACCGCACCGGCAAGCTGTGGTCGATTGAACACTTCGACGTCAAACCCGACGTGATCGTCTTCGGCAAGGCGCTGACCAACGGCCTCAACCCGCTGGGCGGCATCTGGGCCCGTGAAGAGCTGATCAACCCGAAAGTCTTTCCGCCAGGCTCGACCCACTCCACGTTCGCCTCCAACCCGCTGGGCACTGCGGTGGGTCTGGAAATGTTCAAGATGACCAGCGAAGTCGATTACGGCGCAATGGTCATGGCCAAGGGCAAATACTTCCTTGAAGGCCTGCAGGATCTGCAAAAACGCTACCCGATCATCGGCGATGTCGATGGCCTCGGTCTGGCGCTGCGCTGCGAGATCTGCACCGCAGACGGTTTCACCCCGGACAAGGCCACCCTCGACTTCATGGTTGAAGAAGGCATGAAGGGCGACATCGAAATCGACGGTCGTCGTCTCGGCCTGATCCTAGACGTGGGCGGCTACTACAAGAACGTCATCACCCTGGCACCGTCGCTGGAAATCAGCTACCCGGAAATCGATCTGGGCCTGGCCCTGCTCGACCGCCTCCTGCATCGGGCGATGAAACGATGATCGACGCTGAGATCGACATGGGCGAAGGCAACGCCGGTTTCGTTCTCGGTGACGGGGAGGTCGCGGTGCTGTTGATCCACGGCCTCACCGGCACCCCGACGGAGCTGCGTCGGGTGGCCGTGGGCCTGGCGAAAGCCGGACACACGGTCTATGTGCCGACCCTGGCCGGGCACTGCGGCGGCAATGCCGACCTGCAAGCCACCGGCTGGCGCGACTGGTACGAGAGCGCACGCAACACCTTCGTCGGCGTACGCCGCAAACACCGCAAAGTGTATGTCGGCGGCCTGTCCATGGGCGCCGTGCTGTCGATGTACCTGGCCGCCGAACACCCGGGACAGATCGAAGGTTTGCTGCTGTATTCGACCACCCTGCGCTACGACGGCTGGAGCATCAACAAACTCGCGTTCCTCACCCCGTTGCTGATGAAAATCCCGTTCGGCGTGCACCTGTGCAGTTTCGAAGAAAAGCCGCCCTACGGGATCAAGAACGAGCGCCTGCGCGCCATCGTCGAACGCCAGATGAAAGAAGGTCAGAGCAGCCAGGCCGGGTTGCTGACCATGGAAGGCGTCACCGTGCGCGAACTGCACCGGCTTAACGCCGTGGTGAAAAAACGCATGCCGTCGATCACCACGCCGGCGCTGGTGCTGCACTCCATCGAGGACGACATCACCAGCCGCTGGAATGCCGATTACGTCGAACGCACACTCGGCGGGCCGGTGACCAAGGTGCTGCTCGACGACTGCTATCACATGATCACCGTGGATTTGCAGTACCGCCGGGTCGTGGAGTTGAGCGCCGATTTCATCGAGCGCGGCGTCACGCAACCGGTCGCCATAGCCGATACGCCATCACTGGAAACCCGGCAACTGGCTTGAGCAGTTGCAGTCCGACTCGCCGACACAAGGAACCGACGTGATCACCGCTCAAGCCTTTTCAACGATCGAAGCGATCGACCGCTGCGCCTGGAATGACTGCTTCGTCGATGAGCTGGAGGACTGGGATTACTACCGCGCCGTGGAACGGGCCGGCATCGACGGCTTTCACTGGCGCTATCTGACGCTGCACGAGGATGGCCGCCTGATCGCGGCCACCGTGGCGTTCACCACCGCCTATTCGCTGGACACCACCCTGCAAGGTGCGGGCAAACGGGTCAGCCAATGGCTGCGCCGGCGTCTGCCCGGACTGTTCGATATCCGCCTGTACGCCCTCGGCTCGCCGGTGGCGGAGCAATGCCATGTCGGCAGCGCTTCGCACATTGCCTCGACACAGCGCCCGGCACTGCTCAGGCAATTGCTCGAGCTGGCCCGGCAAGATGCCGAGCAGGCCGGGATCGGCCTGCTCGCGGTCAAGGACGCCTCGCATCGCGATCGACAATGGCTCGACGTCTGCCGTCAGGCCGGCCTGCAAAGCATGCCCGGTCTACCCGGCGCCGAATTGCCGATCAACTTCGCCTCGGTGGACGCGTATCTGGGCAGCCTCGGCAAATCCACGCGCAAGGACCTGCGTCGCACCCTGCGCAATCAGGGCCCGCGCACGGAATGGCGGCGCTCGGTGCACGACCTGCTGCCGCGCATGATGGAACTCTACGAAGCCACTCTGGCCCGCAGTGATCTGGCCTTCGAATGCCTGCCTGCGGCGTATTTTCGCGAAGTGCTCAATCACCTCGATGACCGCGCAGCCTGTGTGCTCTATTGGGTCGAGGATGAACTGGTGGCGTTCAACCTGCTGTTGCTCGACGGGCAACGGATGGTCGACAAGTTTTTCGCCCATGATCTGGCCCGCACCCGCCAGTACAACCTTTACACCCGTAGCTGGCTGGAAAATGTCGACTACTGTATTGAACACAAACTGGCGATCTATGTGTGCGGGCAGGCCGGCTATGCCAGTAAGCTGCGTCTGGGTTGCTCGTTTGTCGGTAACACCGTGTTCTTCCGCCATCGCAATCCACTGCTCGACCAACTGTTGCGTCTGGTGAAAATATTCGTCCGCCCGGATCGCAGCGATCCGGCCCTGGCCGCTGCAATAAGCGAAATCCAATGATCAATGACCGACGCGCCACGCCCCGACCTTTCGCCCTCTCCGGCTGGAGCCTGCAACGCAAACTGGTGCTGGCCTTCTGGCTGGTCAGCGTGATTCCGACCATGATCGCTGCGGAACTGGCGGCCACTACGCTGTCGCAGATCTTCGACAGCAACGTGCGCATCTGGCTGCAGGAATCCTCGAAGATCGTCGAGGATGAAATCAGTGAAATCCTCCGCGAAAACGCCCGGGCCGCGAAGCTGTTCATGCGCCACGCCCGCCCGCCCACCGACCGCCAGTCCGCCAGGCACGACAAGCTGACCGCCGATATCGCCGACTCCATGGGCATCGATGTGGTGACGCTGATCCGCAACAGCGATAACAGAGTGGTGTTCAGTACCGCCGCCGACGATATCGTCAGCCAGATCAGCACTGCGCCGAAGGCTGTGCTGCAGACCCTGCAAGTCGGCGGCGTACCCACCGGCACGGTGATTTCGACCTTCGAGACCGATCAGGGGGGCGTGGACTACAAGATGATCGTCGGCACTTATCTGGACAACAGCTTCCTGACCAGCGTCGCCGATGTGCACTCGCTGGACCTGCGCCTGTACCTGGCCAAGGGCGAGGACTTTTCCGAGATCTTCTCGACCCAGCGCTTCCAGGATCACCCCTCGCAAGTGCCGAAAAAAATCGAGCAGATCCTGCGCGAGACCAAAGGCCCCTACGAACAATTCACCAATAACTACAGCGGCATCTACCGGCCGATCTTCAATGAAAACGGCCAACTGCAAGGCGTCATCTTCAGCGGTCTGCTGCGCCACACCAGCCTGGTCGGCCTGGTCAATCAGAGCAACCTGTTCATTCTGATTTTCCTGCTCAGCTCGGCAGCGTCGCTGGCGGTTGGCTGGCTGGTCTCGCAACGCCTGACCAAACCATTGCGCGGTCTGGCCCGTGGCGTACAGGCGGTGATCGCCGGCGATTATCATCAGCGCCTGAGCGTGAATGGCGGCGACGAACTGGCAGAACTGAGCAGCACGTTCAACCACATGAGCGAACGTCTGGAAGAGTTGCAGCATCTGGAGTCGCAACTGCGCCGCCGTGATCGCCTGCACGCGCTGGGCGAAGTCGCCATGGGTCTGGCCCATGAAATCCGCAATCCGCTGGGCATCATCAAAACCGCCACGCAACTGCTGCATCGCCGTGCCGATCTGCCGGAAACCGACAAGCGTCACCTGGAATACGTGGTCAAGGAAGTCAGCCGGATCAACGACCTGATCACCGAATTTCTCGACTTCGCCAAACCCAGCGCGCCGATCCGCGCTACGCAATCAGCACGCACCCTGGTCGACGAACTGGCCGGATTCTGCGAGCCGGAACTGGCCAGCCACAACATCGATCTGCACATCGCCGATCACGCGCCGGGGGCGACGATCTACGCCGATGCCAAGCAACTCAAACAGGTGGGCCTGAACCTGATCGTCAACGCCATCGACGCAATGCCCGACGGCGGTCGCCTGACCCTGAGCATCGCCAACGCTGGAAAATTCACCATCATCGGCGTCGCGGACACTGGTCAGGGGATCGAAGCCGACATGCTCGAACGCATCTTCACCCCGTTCGTCACCACCAAGGCCTCGGGCACCGGGCTGGGCCTGGCCAAGGTGTTTTCGGTCATGGAAAGTCATAACGGGCGCGTAGAATGCGTCAGCGAAAAAGATGCCGGCGCCACCTTCAGCCTGTACATTCCGGCCAATGGCGAAGACTTCGACGAGAGCGACGATGACGCATAACATTCTGGTAGTGGACGACGAACCGAAACTCTGCGACCTGCTGGCCTCGGCCCTCGGGCAGAACGGCATCAGCGTGTTCACCGCCGGCAATGGTCTGCACGCACTCAAAGTGCTGGAAATCGAAGACATCGATCTGCTGATCAGCGACTGGCGCATGCCCGGCATGGACGGCCCGCAGTTGCTGGCTGAGGTGAAGACCCGCTATCCGCAGTTGCCAGTGATCGTCATGACCGCCTACAGCACGGTGAAAAACGCCGTGGAATCGATGCGCAACGGCGCGTTCGACTACATCGCCAAGCCGTTCGACATCGACGAGCTGGACATCACCGTCAGCAAGGCCCTGCAGTTTCGCGACATCCTCAAAGACAACCAGCGCATGCGCGCCGAGCTCGACGAGCATCAGCAGATCGACAGCCTGATCGGTGACAGCCCGAGTTTTCGCAGCGTGCTGCAAGCGGTGGACTCGGTACGCGAAAGCGCCGCCACCGTGCTGCTCAGCGGCGAAAGCGGCACCGGCAAGGAAATGGTCGCCCGGGCCATCCACAAGCATGGCAACCGCGCCGACAAACCGTTCGTGGCGGTGAACTGCGCGGCCATCCCTGAAGGGCTGCTGGAAAGCGAAATGTTCGGTCACCGCAAAGGCGCGTTCACCGGCGCCGTGGCCGATCGCATCGGACGCTTTCAGCAGGCCGACAAGGGCACGTTGTTTCTCGATGAAATCGGCGAAATGCCGCTGGCATTGCAGGCCAAGATCCTCCGTGCCCTGCAGGAGCGGGTGATCGAGCCGGTGGGCGATACCAAGGAGCGCAAGGTCGATGTGCGGGTGATCGCCGCCACCAACAAAGACCTGCTGCAAGCGGTGGCGAATAAGGAGTTTCGCGAGGATCTCTACTACCGCCTCAATGTCTTTCCCATTCCGCTGCCGGCATTGCGCGAACGGGTCGAGGACATCGCGCCGCTGGCCCGCCACTTCGCCCACACGCTGGGCGCCGCTGCCGGCAAACGCATCAGCGGCTTCAGCGCGCAGGCCTTGCAGGCCATGACCCGCTATTCATGGCCGGGCAACATCCGCGAACTGCAGAACTGCGTGGAGCGCGCGACCATCGTCGCCTCCGCCAACATCATCGAGGAGCACGATCTGCCGGCTTACCTGTTCGCCGCACAGGCCTCGGACAGCAGCGGCCCGCTGAGCGAAATCAACGGTGTCCCGGCGGATCTGGATGCGGCGCTGGCCGAAGTCGAGAAGGCCTACATTCTGGCGGCCCTGCAACAGAGCAATGGCGTGCAGGCTGCCGCCGCGCAGTTGATCGGGATCTCCGAGCGCAGCTTCTGGTATCGCCTGAAGAAGCTCGGGATTCACGTCGACAAGATCGTGCGCTGACCCCGCAAGGTCAGTTGACGGTGCCGCCGCGGGCTTCACTGATGATCTGCCGAATCGCCCCGACAAAGGTGTCCACCGGTTGCCCGCCCGTGACCGCGTACTGACCGTTGAACACCACGGTCGGCACCGAACTCACGCCGCGTTGCAGCCACAGTTGCTCTTCTGCACGCACCTCATCGGCAAACTCGTCGGAGGCCAGAATCGCTTGCGCACGCTGCCGATCCAGGCCCACGCTTTCAGCAATCTGCGCCAGTTGCGCGTGATCCGACGGATTACCGCCATCGGTGAAATAGGCTTTGAACAGCGCCTGCTTCAACGGCAACTGCCCCCCCTCAAGCCCGGCCCAATGCAACAGACGATGAGCATCAAAGGTGTTGTAGATGCGGCTGTTGCCATCGGTGCGAAAGGCAAATCCGACCTCGGCGCCACGGGCACGAATCGCCTCGCGGTTCTTCTGTGACTGCTCCGGAGTCGAGCCGTATTTTTCGCTGATGTGTTCGGTGATGTTCTGCCCGTCCGGGCCCATCTTCGGGTTCAGTTCGAACGGCTGGAAATGAATCTCGGCCTGCACTTCATCGCGCAGAATCTCCAGCGCCTGCAGCAGGCCATTCAGGCCGACGACACACCACGGGCAGGAAACGTCGCTGACAAAATCGATTTTCAAAGCGGAACTCATCACACACCTCGCGGGCGGAAATCGTGCGGGAAAGTTTGCACGATACACCTGCCTGCTCTTGCGATGACAGTGATGGCCCCTTCGCGAGCAAGCCCGCTCCCACATTCGGAATACGGTTCCCCTTGTGGGAGCGGGCTTGCTCGCGAAGAGGCCCGAGTCAACACCGCCAAAACCTCAGCTACAGCAGGTTGCCGCTTGCCACCGGCTCAATCTGCGCCCAGTGCGAGGTGTCTTCACGGTGCTCTTGCAAATACGGCAAAACCGCCGCCAGCAATGGCGCCTTGAACGCCTCCTGAAAACGATGAGCCAGCCCAGGAATCAGCTTCAACTGACTACCGCGAATGTGCGCCGCCAGATGCACCCCGTGCATCACCGGCAACAGCGGATCGGCCGTGCCGTGCACCACCAGCGTCGGCAACCGCAGTTGATTGAGCAAGGCCACCCGGCTCGGCTCGGCAAGGATCGCCATGATCTGGCGCTTCACACCTTCAGGGTTGAACGCCCGGTCGTAAGCAATCGCCGCCTGATGCAGCAACGCCTGCCGATCATCAGTGACTGACGGGCTGCCGAGCGCCGCCAGCAGATCGGCCTGCTGCTCCAGCGCCACTTCGCGATTCGGTGCGCCACGCCGCGCCAGCAGTTGCACCAGCGCCGCACTGGGCGCCGGCAAACCTTCGGCGCCGGAACTGGTCATGATCAGCGTCAGACTCTCTACCCGCTGCGGTGCCATCGCCGCCAGATGCTGGGCGATCATCCCGCCCATGCTCGCGCCCAATACGTGAAACTGGTCGATGTGCAGCGCGTCCATCAAGCCCAGCGCATCGTCGGCCATGTCCGTCAGCGAATAGGGCGCCGACACCGGCAAGCCGAGCTTGTAGCGCAGCACTTCAAAGGTCAGGTTGGCCTCGACCGGGGCCTGCCGCCAGGTCGACAGGCCGACATCGCGGTTGTCATAGCGGATCACCCGAAAACCCTGCTGACACAGCGCAACCACCACTTCGTCCGGCCAGTGGATCAACTGACCACCCAGGCCCATGACCAGCAACAGCGCCGGATCCGAGGCACGGCCGATGCTCTGGTAGGCAATGCTCACTTGTTGCAGATCGACATGCGCGGTCGGCACATTCAAATCGCAACGCGCCGCCGCGAAGGCTGACGTACCGAATAAAAACGCGACCAAAACGGCCGCGAGCGAAAAAAATCCCTTGCTCATGAAAAACACCGAAACGCAGAACCCCTGTAGAGCGCGAGTCTGATGAAGTTTGTTCAAGCGCGCTGCCACAGTTGCGTGACAGTTTGATGAAGATTGCCGAGCGGTCATTTGTGCAGGCCGTTGAGCAGGCGGACACACTCTGCAAAACAGACCAGCGCAAAGCGATACCCCAGTACCACACCTGCCTCCGACGTCTGACCTCTAATGGCTTGAAATCCGGCTCAGCCCGGTCTTTCAAGCCATTGGAATTCTTTCATCATGTTCGACCTCCCCACCCCCGCCACGGTCGATTTCGGCCTGCCCCATTCGTTGCCGAAAAATCTCGATCAGAACCTCCACCAGCAGTCCAGCGCGTGTTTGCGCGATTGTCATCGGCAGTGGCGGGCATTGATGGCGCAAGCCGCGCGCGACGATTGGGATCAGCGCGCAACCGGCACGCCGTTTTCGCGTCGGGATCAGGCGCTGCTTATCTATCGCCAGCACTTCGAGGCGAGCTGCCTGAATGCCCATGCACAAGGGACGCTGCAGACCGCGCCCCTGCAGAGGCTGCTGACAAGCGTTGACCCGCAGACCACACACAGCGACGTTGCCATCCGCCAGCCACGACTCGCACGCCGCGATGACAGCCAGGTCACGTTGCCCGGTGCGCTGCTGATTCGTCTCGACCCGACGCGACATTTACTGTATCTGCCCTCGCACGACCCGGCACTGCAGCTGTTCCGGCAACACGCCGATCTGCAGGACTGGCTGATCAGTCATTGCCGGCAGAGCGGGCAATACTCACGGCTGGAGGCGGTGACACTGGTCGAGCCGGTGCTCGGTCAGGATCCGCTGCGCCTCAACCTGCAAATGCTGTTCACGGGTTCAGCGTCGACGAGTGACTTCCACGAGCTGATCGGCGCACCGTCCGAACTTGCGATCGACGCGTTGCCTGCCTCCGATGACGTCGCGCTGTTCGGTCTGCTGAGTCCGGACATTCCCTTCAACCAGCGCAGTCGGGCGCTTGATGTTGAGCAGCGGGCCCTCGAGCGCTTGCTCGGCGAAGCCGCTGCAGCAGAGCTGAACAACCCGCAACGCCAACAACTGGCGCAGCATTTCGACGCACTGAGTGAAGCCCGGCAAGCCAGCCACGCTGCCGCTTCAGCACTGCTTGAGAGTCGCGATCCGCTGAAAATGCTCGAGCTGCGTCATGCCACGAATGTCCATCACCACGCCCTGCTTCAGGCCCGTATCGCAGGGCTGCGCGCCGAGGTCGAACTGCAAAGGGCGCTGGATCATCTGACCGTCGAGGAGCATCGGCGAATCATCGCGATGCTGGACGCATCGGGGCGCCATCTGCCGACAGCGGACGGGGTTATCGCCCGCCTATCGATGGCGGCGGCAGATCAGAACATGACCGCCGTCGAGGAGCTGCATGGCGTACTGATCATAGCGACGACCGCCGCACTGGAGCCTGACTCGAGCGACAGCCTGCTGCTTTACTGGCCGGGCGAGTTCGGCGGGCTGCAACGTTTTACTTCACGTACAGCGCTGGCACAGGACCTGTTCAAACATTCGCCGAACGACGGCGGGCTGACCCTGCACCTGACGCCGCTCACGGGGGACCCTCTGGCCTGGTCCCTTGATCGACAGCTCTATCAATGCGAACAGCAGGCCGCGCAGATCCTGCGTGACAACCCGCTGCCCGGCCGTGCCGACGAGCGCCGGGCCGAGATGGAAAAGCTGCGCGAACAATATCTGCCACGCCTGACCGTAGCGGTCGCGCAAGCCCGTGAACGGGCATTTACCGAACGTCAGGCGCAAGACCGCAGCGCGGCGCTGGCCGGCCACCTGCCTGCATGGTTTGAAAAGCTGGACGACGCGCCACGAGCACGGATCAAAACGCTGATCAGCCAGTACCTCGGCGCCATGCAACGCGCTCATGCGTTGCTCGAACGGGAATTACCGCCGCGTCAGGCCTTCGCCGAACAACGCATCGACGCCCGCTTGCGCGCAGACTTCGCGCTCAAACAAAGCGTGAGCGTGAGCCTCGACCTGCCCGACTCGACCTTCTGGCAAAAAACCGTGATGGAAGGCGCCGCGCCTGGCACACCGCAACGCATTGTCCTGACCGCGAGCGACAAGCGCGGCGACCTCACCCTTGAACAACTGGCACAGGAAAACATCGATCAGGACGTGCAGTGGCGCCTGTCCTTCATGCGGGCCAGGATCAGCGCCGAGAGCCCCACTGATCGACAGCGCCTCGAAGCCGGGATCACCCCGGCCTATTTGCGCAATCTGGTAACAGAGCTGGATCTGCCCGGACGTTACGAAGAACTGATTCGCCAGGCATTTTTCGGCGCGCCGGGAGAACCGGCGTTTCAGCAGGCTTGGCGCCGTGAATGCCTGAGCGAACCGTGGCGGCTGATGCTCCGGTTGCAAGGTGAATTCGCCCTGCTGCAACGGCACATCGACAGTGCCGGCCATGCCGTGCTGAAGGTCGCCATCGATGCGACTACACCTCAGGCGTATGCCGTTAATGGACAACGCATCGCGCTGCTGCCGGTGCACCTGACGGTCGGTGGAGAGGACACCGCGCATCAGGGGCCGAGCACGCTCGCGGGTGTCACGTTCATTGTCGAGCAAACCAGTGGCCTGACCCTGCTCTACTTGCCCGACAGCCCCGACGCGATCTTCCTCCGTCAATACGAAACGCTGGAGCAGGCGCGGGTGGATCTGTTCAAGCGTTGTGTGGACAGCAAAATGGTCAGCTACTTGGCGGGACGCGCGGTAAGCGGCGAGTTTGCCAGCCATGTCAGCCGGATCAACCAGGCACAGCTGCGCAATTTCGATGCGCTGATCGGCGTCGGGATGGCCTGGCCGGCGACCACATCACTGGCCATTCATTTACTGAACGTGCACATGGGCCGGTTGCTGGAGGCCCATCGCAGCAGTTCACGTTCCAACGATGCGTTGTATCTCGAACGCTGTGCACTGAAGTCCGGGGCGTTGTTCAACTATCTGAAAATGGCTATCGGCATGTTGCCGTTCGTGGGCGCGGCCGTGGCCCTGTATGACGCCTGGAACAGTGCCAACCTGGCGGTCGCGGCGTTCTTGCGCGGCGAGCTCGGACATGGTCTGGCGGAGGTGGAGGCGGTGCTGCTGTCGCTGATCGACGCGGCAATGGATGTGCTCCCCGGAACCGTCTCGGCCCCCGCAGCCGCACGTCTGGCCAGCCGCCAGCGGCAACGCGCGGCATTGGGCAGATCCGCCGCGATGCCGACATCCTGGCAATGGGCCAGGCAGTCGCTCGAGCGTTTCAAGGGTTACGAGTACGAATTCGACATCTCCCTCGCCGGCCTGCAACCGGCCACCCACGGTGTCTATCGCAACGTCTACCGCCACGCCGATGGTGACTTCATCGTTCGTCAGGGCCGCATCTATCGGGTTCAGCTCAGCGATGCGCCACGTGGTTGGAGGCTTTACGGCACATGGATGCGCAGCTACAAACAACCGATCGCCCTCGACGAAAGCGGCCAGTGGAACACCCACTACGCGGTGTACGGCACCGTTATGGACGGTGGCGGTGCAGGCGGTGGCGCCGTGCTCGGACATCTGGCCGACGGCATGGACCCGCTCTGGCCCGCGCCAATTCGCCAGTGGTTGCCGCGCTGGTGGACCGATCGGCAACTGCGCCGGCAATTGACCCTGACCAACACCGCCGACGCCTATACCCGGCGCCTTGAAACCCAGACACGCGCTACCAACCAGTTGCTGGAGAACTATCAGAAACTCGACGTTGCCCAGCGCAAGCCACTACACACAGCAGTCGACGCAGCATGCCTGAATGACATCGACCTCGCGATCGCCCAATACGACAACCTTGCCGAACTGTTGCCCCTGAGCCATGGCCGCAAGCGTCTGCAGATCGAAGACATCCGCAGCCGCTGTGCCTGGATCGTGGTCGACCGCGCCGTACAGCGCGTCACCGTCGCCCGCGACCGCTTGCTGGAACACCTGAACCGGATCGACGCGCTGGTCGCCGAGTCCGATGCCACCCCCTTCGACAATACAGCGACCCATATAAAACTCATGGCCCGGCGCAAGCAGGTACGCAAGGATTTCCTCAAGGAGTTCGATCAACTGCACGCGATCACCGAGCAGGCCAACCTGTGGAACAACCGCATCAGCAAACAAGCGCAGAAAGTCCGGATGGCGAAAGACATGACCGCGCTCAACCGCAACCTTGGCGACAACACGCACCACTACCTGAGGACTGCGCATCTGCTGGAAATCATTACCCGCTACGACGCAATCACCGACCTGTCCTGGGTGTATTTTCATACCCAGCTCAAAGACGCACGGGTCAAGGTCGGGCGCGCACTGCTGACCCAGCACCACCTGCCAGAAGTCAGCGCCAGCCTGGTCGAGCGCAAACAGGTGATCGAGGATTGCCTGCAGATCTATGCCGGTTTCCGTCGTCAGCTCAACGCCTGGACGCTGGGTTATGCGCAGCATCTGGATCTGGAACAGGTCGGGCCATTCCTCGATGGCCTGACCAAGGTCGAAGCACACGCGCGGCACTCGATCAAACAGCGCCCGCCGATCAAACCGCGAGAGCCGGGCGGCAGGCAACTGTTCGAAACCGAGGACAACCAGTTGCTGATCGGTACCGAAAGCATTGACCCCGGCACCCGGGAAAAACGCTTTACCGTCGAAGGCATCGACGGTTTCCGCGAAACCTGGCTGCCGCGCTCCAGCGGCAAATATCATCTGCAAGCCCGCCCCGCACCTGCCGCAACACCGCTGCCGACCGATGTTCAACCATTGCTCGCGGAAGCGCGAAAACGTCTGGAGGCGGTTGCGGCCTACAGCGCCAAGGTGCAGGGCTACACCCGTCAGGACATGTTGCCGGTGGATCTGGAACACATGTTCAGCAGCGAAGCGACCGAGCTGAGCATCCGCGCCCAAGCCATCGAACGGTTATCGCCGACCGAACCACTGGTGGTGCAATTGCGCGCCAAGGCCGGTGAGCTGCGACGTACCGGTCGTACCCTGCGCATTGATCAGTCACTGCGCAGCAAGACACCCACCGAAGGCTATCTGGACTATTTGCTGCAACAGCAAGTGGTGGATATCCGCCGCGAAGGTTCATTGCGGGCACTGGGCAAACGCGCTGACGGACGCAAGGATTTCCTTCAGGAATACCAAGTGCGCGACCTCACCAGCACCCCACCGAGCACGCTGTGGTTCGCCCACTTTCACTACACCTCGGACAAGGTGCCGTTCGCCGACTTCGTCAAAGCCCACCTGAAATTGCCGGAACAACGCAATCTCGGCATGCAATGGCAGCAGGCCCAGGCCGCCGGCGGTGCGCAGGTCGAGACAATCTGGCGTGGCGATATCGGCAAACCGCTGGGAATCCGGCATTTCGCTGATCTCTAGAGCAAAACCAGTGGGGCACGGACTGTGCCCCGCTGCTGTTTGAGCGGTCGACAGCGCCGTCAACATGAGACAAACTCACCGCTTTCGCCATAATCACAAATTTTCTTCATGGGGCCAGCAGTGCTTGAAATCCGTCATCTGAAAACCCTGCATGCCCTGCGCGAGGCTGACAGCCTGGTCGATGCCGCCGACCGCCTGCACCTGACCCAATCGGCGCTGTCGCACCAGTTCAAGGAACTGGAGGAACGCCTGGGCATGCCGTTGTTCGTGCGCAAGACCAAACCGGTGCGTTTCACCAGCGCCGGCCTGCGCCTGCTGCAACTGGCTGACGCGACTCTGCCGCTGCTGCGCGCTGCCGAACGCGACATCAGTCGTCTGGCCGGGGGTACCGCCGGGCGTTTGCACATGGCGATCGAATGCCACAGCTGTTTCCAGTGGCTGATGCCGACCATCGACCAGTTCCGCGACGCCTGGCCGGAAGTCGAACTCGACCTCGCCTCGGGCTTCGCCTTCGCCCCGCTGCCGGCGCTGGCCCGCGGCGATCTGGATCTGGTGGTGACCTCCGATCCGCTGGACATCGCCGGCATCACTTACGTGCCGCTGTTCACTTACGAAGCGATGCTCGCGGTAGCCAACCAGCACCCGCTGGCGAGCAAACCGTACATCGTTCCCGAAGACCTGCTGACTGAAACGCTGATCACCTATCCGGTGGAGCGCGATCGGCTGGACATCTTCACCCGCTTCCTCGAACCGGCCGACATCGAACCGGCGCAAGTGCGCACCTCGGAGCTGTCGGTGATGATGATGCAACTGGTCGCCAGCGGCCGTGGCGTCTGCGGCATGCCGCACTGGGCGCTGCACGAATACAGCTCACGCGGCTACGTAAAGGCCAAGCGCCTGGGTGAGAAAGGTCTGTTTGCCACGCTGTACGCGGCGATTCGTGCGGACATGCTCGATGCGCCGTACATGCGCGATTTCCTGCTGACCGCCAAGGACACATCATTCTCGACGCTGGATGGGGTCAGCGCGGTTCGCTGACACCAAGGTGCCTCATGACTGACGGTAAACCGAGAACATTTGCGAGACAAAAAGATTCATTGTGGTGAGGGGATTTATCCCCGATGGGCTGCGCAGCAGCCCTGAGACCTGTGCACTCGGTGTTTCAGATAGCCCGCGTTTGTAGGATTTGGGGCTGCTTCGCCGCCCATCGGGGATAAATCCCCTCGCCACAAAAACCTCTCACTTAGGGGGACGATCAGAGTTGTCGCCACATGTGGATCTTGTCGAAGTAGTCTTCGCCGACCCGCACCGCCAGCGGCTCAAGGCCGAACTGGATGAAGCCGCAGCGTTGGTACAGGGAGAACGCGGCGTCGTTGCCGGCGGTGACGGTCAGTTGGATGAGTTTCAGTGCAGGATGGGTGTGTGCTTCGGCGATGGCGGCCTGCACCAATGCATGGCCCAGGCCGTGCTGGCGAAAATCGGCTGAGACGTACATGCCGAACAGGGTCGACTTATGGCGGGCCTTTTCTCGCGGCTCGAATGCCAGGCCGACGATGCCGGCCAGTGTGCCTTCCTCGAACGCACCGAGCACCACGTCGAGCTTGCTGGTCAGCCGCGCTTCCCACCAGCTCAGCGGCATCACCGCGCGCTCGCGCACGCTGGAGGTGAAGGCCTGCGGATGGCGGTCGTAGGCTTCGAGCATCAGCTCGCGGTAAGCCAGGGCATGACTGGCGTCGAGGCGTTCGATCCACATGCTCAGGCCGTCCTGCGTTGTTCAAGCATCAGACGCACCGCCAGACCGGCGAGTACAAATCCCATGAAGTAACGCTGCAGCGCCAGCCATGTCGGATTGCGCACGAACCACGACGCGATGCCCGCCGCGAACAGCGCGATCAGCAGATTGACGCTGAAACTGACGCTGATCTGGGTCAGGCCAAGAATGATGCTCTGGGTGAACACAGAACCGTGTTCGGGGCTGATGAATTGCGGAAACACCGAGAGGTAAAACACGGCGATTTTCGGGTTCAGGGCGCTGGTAAGAAAGCCCATGGTGATCAGTTTGCGCGACGAATCCGCCGGCAGTTGCTGCGCTTCGAACGGCGAGCGCGCACCGGGTCTGACCGCTTGCCAGGCCAGCCACAGCAGATACAGCGCACCGGCCCACTTCAGCACTTCATAAGCCAGCGGCACCGCCAGAAACACCGCGGTCAAGCCGGCGGCCGCGGCAAACATATGCACGAAAAATCCCGCGACCACACCGAGCAACGAGGTGACTCCGGCCTTGCGTCCCTGACAGATCGAACGCGAGATCAGGTAGATCATGTTCGGCCCCGGCGTCAGTACCATCAACAGCGCGGCGGCGGCGAAGATCAGCAGGTCTTGAAGCGGGATCATGGCAATGTCCTTTGCGTGAATGATCAGGCGAGCGCCGTCAGTGAGCTGCGATAAAACGGCAGGATCAGGTCGCGTGTCAATGGCGCCAGAACCACAGCAGGATCAGTGGCGGGATCAATCCAGATCACTTCCTCGATTTCGGCAGCGGGCGTCACATCGGCGTCGATGGTCAGCTGAAAAATCTCCGCTTGCACGACGAATCCCGGCTCGTTGGCTGCCGGCGCCGAGAACTGGCCAAGGAAGCAGGCCTGCGCCGGGTCGATTTGCAGGCCCAGCTCTTCTTCCAGCTCGCGGGCCAGTGCGTGCACCGGCAACTCATGGGCTTCGATCTTGCCGCCCGGTTGCATGAACGCCGTGGTGCCGCGCTTGCGCACCAGCAGAGTCTGGCCTTCGGCGTTGAGCAACAGCGCAGCGGCGATACGGATGAGGTTTGGAGCGACAACGGATGCAGAGGTCATGGGTCAGCCACCGGCCTGGAAAAACCGCAAGGATCCCATGCCCGGCCTGATTCAGTCACCTCACAGGTCACTCCCCCTGAGCCTTGAGCGCGGTTTCATCCTCCTCGGGCAGCTTGACGAATATCTTGTATTTGCCGCCCTCCATGGCTTCGAAGGCAATCAGCTTTTCCACCAGCAGCGCGCTGAGCACCTTGCCGGCGTTGAGCAGCAGCATGCCGTTATCGGCATTCAGATTGCGCGCCAGAATCATCCCTGCCGCCAGGTCCCGGGTGGTCAGCACCTTGACCGACGGGTCGGCGAGGGTGACGTCGTCCAGAAATGCCGCGCACACCTGAATGAAATCTTCGACCAGCTCGGGATCATACAAACGCCCGGCGTACTGCCGCAGATAGAGCAACGCTTCGTCGCTGTTCAAATGCCGTTCGAGGATCAGGCCGCGTTGCAACTCGACGAAATCCACTGCCAGTTTCAGCAACCGCGACCCCAACGCAATCGCCTCGCCCTTGAGCCGGTCAGGAAAACCGCTGCCGTCCCAGCGCTCCTGGTGATGCAGGATCAGGCGCGCCGCGTCCTTCATCGGGTCAAGCGTCATCAACAGAGATTCGCTCTGCTTCGGATAGCTGCGATAACGCTCGCGATCGGTGTGACGCAGCAAGTCCGAAGGCGTGGTCATCATGCCGTCGGTCCAGCTCAGTTTGCCGATGTTGTACAGCGCGGCGGCCATGGTCAGATCGCGGCTTGAGGCCTCGTCCAGACCGTGCTGTTTGCAGTAGCTGCGCACCAGTTCGATGATCTGCCGGTTGGTCTGCTTGGCAGGTGGCAGACGCAGATTGGCCAGCAGCGAGAACACTTCGGTGCCGGTGACATAGCTGTGTTTGAGTTCTTCGTAGGCCAGGTCAAGCATGTCGGCGGTCTGCTGCAACTCGGCGGTACGCGCCGCGACGTGCTTTTCCAGGGTGCTGTTGAGCAGCTTGAGCTGGTCGTTCTGCACCCGGGTCAGGCGTTCCAGACGTTGGCGCTCCTGCTCGGAATGCTGGTGTTCGAGGGCTTGGCGCAGGATCAGCAGCAACTCCTCGTCATTCCACGGTTTGCTGATGTAGCGGTGAATCTGCCCGTCGTTGATCGCCTTGATGATTGCCGACGGGTCGGCATAACCGGTGAGCATGATGCGCACGGTCGCCGGATAGCGTTGGCGGACATGCGCCAGTAACGAGGCGCCATCCATGTTCGGCATGCGCGCATCGCTCATCACCAGGTCCACGGGCTGCTGCTCCAGCATCTCCAGCGCCTGGGCACCGCTGGTCACCAACAGGACGTCATAGGGTTGTCCCCGCAGCAGACGACGCAGGCTGTTGAGGATCGATTCCTCGTCATCGACCAGCAACACCTTGGGTCGATGTATCGGCAAAGGGGCGGATTGCTCTTCCATGGCTTGGCCTCAAGAAACAGGGTTAAAGACACATCGACCGACCGCCTCACTGGCCCGCGCCTGAGTCCAAGGCTAGATGATTTTTGACTGCATTCACGCAAATCTTCGCTCACAGGCCACGGCGTCGCGCCGGGACGACTATGCTGAACACGGCGCAATACTCCATCGGTCGAACCGACAAGTTGCGAGGGAAAAGGATGCCCCGGATGACACCCGCCAGCGGCCTCATGGGCGGCGCGGCATGAACCAGCCAACAGCGCAGATCAATCGCCGAGTGCTCATCGTCGACGACAGCCCGTCGATCCATGGCGATTTCGCCAAGATTCTCTGCCCGCTCGTCCCCGCTGATGACGGCCTGGGCGAAACCGAGAATCTGTTGTTTGGCACCCCGTCCGCGACACCGTCCCAGCATTTCGAGCTGGACTCGGCCTTTCAGGGCCGCGAAGCGCTGGAAAAACTCGAAGCCGCGCTGGCTGAAAACCGCCCCTACGCCATGGCGTTCATCGACATGCGCATGCCGCCAGGCTGGGATGGCCTGGAGACCATCGAACGGTTGTGGCAAGTCGACCCCAAGCTGCAAGTCGCGCTGTGCACGGCGTATTCCGACTATTCCTGGGAAGACATCGACCAGCGTCTGGCACTCAATGACCGCTTGCTGATTCTGAAAAAGCCGTTCGACGCGATCGAGATCCGGCAGATGGCCAGCGCGCTCACGGTCAAATGGCAGATGACCGAAGACGCCGAGCTGAAAATGAACCAGCTGGAACAGGCGGTTCAGGCGCGCACCCGCGAGCTGTCCGACGCCAACATGATTGTGCAGAACAGCCCGACCATCCTGTACCGGCTGCGCGGCGATCCGTCGTTTGCCCTGATGTACATCTCCCACAACATCACCCGTTACGGCCATGTCGCCGCCGACCTGCTGCGCTCGCCCAACTGGGCGCAGGAACTGATTCACCCGGACGATCAGGCCAGCGTCGATGCCGCCATGGCGCGGGTGCTGGATCGGCATGCGTCGGGCGCGTCGATCGAATTTCGCCTGAGAACCGGCCAGGGCACCTGGCGCTGGGTGGAAAACCGCTATATCCCGGTGCGCGATGATGACGGCCGTCTGCTGGAAGTCGAAGGCATCATCCTCGACATCACCGAGCGCCGCGTGGCCGAGGAAAAACTGGCGTTGCTGGCGCGCTCCGACGGCCTGACAGGCCTGGCCAATCGCGCCACGCTGATCGAACGCCTGCATCAGGCCTTCGCCGCCGCGCGTCGGGGGGCCGCGCCGTTTGCGGTGTTTTATCTGGATCTTGACCACTTCAAACGGATCAACGACACCTTGGGCCACCCGGTGGGCGATCTGCTGCTGCAGGAAGTCGCCCGCCGCATCAAATCAGGCGTGCGCGAAAGCGACGTGGTGGCGCGCCTGGGCGGCGATGAATTCGCGATCCTGCAACTGGACGTCAGCGATCCGACCCAATCAGCCGCCATGGCGGCCAATATCCGCGACACGCTGCTGGCGCCCTACAACCTGGCCGGCAATGCGTTGCACATTTCGGTGAGCATCGGCATCAGCAGTTACAGCGAGCTCAGTCTCGACGCCGACAGCCTGCTAAGCCAGGCCGACATGGCGCTGTACCGTGCCAAGGAAATGGGGCGCAACCAGTATCACTTTCACTCCGAGGACATCTCGCGGGAAGTGGCCGAACGCATGACCCTCGTCGACGAATTGACCAGCGCCCTTCAGGGCAATCAACTGTTGCTGCATTACGCACCGGAGATTGACCTGCACAGCGGCAGGATTCTGGGCATGGAGGCGCAAATCCTCTGGCAACATCCGCGCCTCGGCCTGCTGCCTGCCTCCGCCTTCGTACCGATAGCGGAGAAAACCGGCGCGATCATTCCGCTCGGACGCTGGGTACTGAATCACGCCTGCCACCAGATGCACCTGTGGCGAAATGACGGGGTCGCCCCGCCGGTGATGGCGATCAAGATTTCCCTGGCACAGCTCAAGAGCGGCCCCGAACTGATCTATGACGTTCTGCGCACCACCGCACGCTGGGAACTCGCCCCCTGGGACCTGCGATTCGATGTCACCGAAGCCACGCTGGCCCAGACCAAGTGGACCCACAACGATGCATTGCCGCGCCTGCGTGAGCTGGGCGTGGCGATTGCCATCGATGATTTCGGCACCGAATATTCCTCGTTCGATTACCTGAAAACCTACCGGGTCAATCACCTCAAACTGGCCCAGAGCTTTATCGCCAGCGCGTCCCAGGATGTGGCCGGAGCCAACGCCCTGCGAGCGATCGTCAATTTCGCCCGGGATCTGGACATCGGCATCATCGCCGAAGGCCAGACACCCCTGAATCGACCCGATGTACCCCGTGCCGAAGCACCGCTGCCCAGCGCACAGGGGTTGTATTTCAGCGAAGCGGTCAGCGCCGAACAGGCGGGCCGGCTGCTCCGGGACGTGCCCCGCGCGGCGCCCTCCCCCAAGGAGGATGAGGCATGAAAACGGCCTTCCCCCAGACCAACCGGCGCATCCTGATCATCGATGACACGCCAGCGATTCATGAAGACTTTCGCAAGATTCTGGCCCCGCAGGCGCAGGACGACGTCGACTTGCATCAGTTGGAACAGACGCTGTTCGGTACCCGCCAATCGCCGCACCTGACCTTCCAGCTCGATTCCGCCTATCAGGGCCAGGAAGCCCTGGCCCTGGTCAAACACGCGCTGGCCAGCGGCAACCCGTATGCTCTGGCGTTCATCGACATGCGCATGCCACCGGGCTGGGATGGCCTGGAAACCATCGAGCAGCTATGGCGTGTCGATCCAAATCTGCAGGTTGCCCTGTGCACCGCGTACAGCGACTACAGCTGGGAAGCGATGGCCGAACGGCTGGAATTCGGCGACCAGTTGCTGATACTGAAAAAGCCGTTCGACAGTCTGGAAATCCGTCAGATGGCCAACGCCCTGACCTGGAAATGGCAACTGGCGCAGGACGCGGCGCTGAAGATGCTCAGCCTTGAGCAGACCATCGAGGCGCGGGTTCACGAATTGCTCAAGGTCTCGCATCTGTTGCAATACGACAGCCTCACGGAGCTGCCCAACAGCACCCTGCTGGGTGATCGCCTGAGCCAGGCCATGGCTGTCTGCCGGCGCCATGACAAGCAACTGGTGGTGATGTTTCTCGGTCTGGATCGCTTCAAGCGCATCAACAACGCGTTGGGCCATCCAGCGGGCGATGAAATGCTCAAACGCACCGCCCGCCAACTGCTGTCATGCGTGCGTGATTCCGACTCGGTGTTTCGCTATGGCTCGGACGAGTTCGTGGTGATCCTCGGCGACATCAACCATCCCCAGCAAACCCACGGCGTCGCGGAAAAACTGCTGGCCGCCATTCGCCTGCCGCAGACGATAGCCGGGCATGACGTCAGCGTCACCGCCAGCGTCGGCATCAGCGTCTACCCCGATGACGGCCTCGAAGCCACCGAGCTGATCAAGAAAGCCGAGACGGCGATGCGCAACGTCAAGGAACACGGCCCTGACAGCGTTGGCTTCTTCATCGAAGCCATGAACCAGCACGCCCGCGAGCAGCACAGCATCGAGTCGGGCATTCGCCGCGCTCTGCACGAGCACGAGTTTGTCCTGCACTATCAGCCGAAAATCGACCTGCGCAGCGGCACCGTGGTCGGCGCCGAAGCGCTGATACGCTGGCAGAAACCGGGACACGGCTGGATCTACCCGGCGGAGTTCATTCCGGTGGCCGAGGACAGTGGACTGATCGTGCCCTTGAGCAAATGGGTACTGGGCGAAGCCTGTCGCCAGACCCGCGCCTGGCAAACAGCCGGTCTGCCGCCGATCCGCATGTCGGTGAACATGTCACCCATCGATTTTCGCCAGCGTGACTTCGTTGCGGGCGTCGAACGCGTGCTTGAGCAGACAGGCCTGGCCCCTGACTGGCTGGAGATCGAGATCACCGAAGGTGTGCTGATGCAGAACGTCGAAACAACGATGGTAGCGCTCAATCGTTTGAAGGCGCTGGGCACCCGCTTGGCCATCGATGACTTCGGCACCGGCTATTCCAGCCTGAGTTACCTGCGCCGGTTTCCGATTGATGTGCTGAAGATCGACCAGTCGTTCATTCGCGGTCTGTGCAACGACAGCAACGATGCGGCACTGGTCAGCGCCATCATCAGCCTGGGCAGGAGTCTGGGGCTCAACGTCATCGCCGAAGGCATCGAAACCGCCGAGCAACTGGCGTTCCTCAAGGCCCACGACTGCGAAGAAGGTCAGGGCTACTTTTTCAGCAAGGCATTACCGGCTGACGACTTTGCGCACTGGCTGGCCAGCGCAGCCCCGCCACCGTGGACGGCGCGATGAACGCCTCGATACCGGCCTTGAGTCAAGGAGACGATTGCCGATGAACCTGTTCCGTCCCGCCATGACGCTGCTGCTGTGCGGACTCTGCGCCGGGGCCAGTGCCGACCCGCTGGACGAGCCGCTCAAACCGTTGCCCGCCGTGCCACAGCAGGACGCCCGGCGCGTGGAACTGGGACGTCGGTTATTCCACGAGCCACGCTTGTCGATCAACAACACACTGTCCTGTGCCAGTTGCCACCAACTGGACAAGAACGGTGCCGACAGCCGGGCGCTCTCGCTGGGGTTCGACGGCAAACCGGTGGCGGTCAACACACCGACCGTGTTCAACGCCAGCCTGAATTTCCGCCAGTTCTGGGACGGCCGCGTCGAGACGCTGGAAGAACAGAGCAATGTCGTCATCACCAGCCCCCATGAAATGGGCAGCGACTGGAGCACGGTCGTCGAGCGGATCGCCAACGACGCCGATTACCGCCGCGATTTCGCCGCCACCTACCCGGACGGCGTGACCAAGACCAACATCCAGCAGGCGCTGGCCAGTTTCGAACGTACCTTGCTGACCCCCAACTCACGCTTCGATCAGTACCTGCTGGGCAATACCGACATCCTCACGCTGGACGAAAAATACGGTTATCAGCGCTTCAAGGAGTACGGCTGTATCTCCTGTCACCAAGGGGTGAACATCGGCGGCAACATGTTCCAGAAGTTTGGCGTGTTCGGTGATTACATTGCCGATCGCGGCAACCCGACCGTGGCCGATCAGGGCCGCTTCAACGTCACTCGAGACGAAGCGGATCGTGAATTTTTCAAAGTGCCGAGCCTGCGCAACGTCGCGCTGACCGCACCGTATTTTCACGACGGGTCAGCGCCTACCCTCGAACGAGCCGTGGATGTGATGTTCCAGTATCAGTTGGGACGCAAGCCGACCGAAGACGACAAAATGCAGATCGTTCTGTTTCTCAAGACCCTGACCGGCCAAAGGGAAGGCAAGCCATGATCAACATTTCCCGTCGCCGTAGTCTGTTGTTGCTCACACTGGTCGTCCTCGCGTTGGCCTCGATCCTGCTGTTTCTGTACTTCAAGTCCAGCTCCGACCAGACCATGACATACACCGAGTCGCGGGATCTGATCCGGCAGATCAAACAGCAGAATTCGCTGTGGGAAAACGAGATCCTCAAGGCGCGGGTGGCGCTGACCCACAACTATGATCCGCTGGTGTCGCCGATGAACGAGATGAACCGGCTCTGGGAGCGCTTCGACGCCATAGAATCGGGGCATGGTCGAAACGATTCGACGCAGTGGAACGAGGCCTATGAGAGTTTCCTGCAAGCGATGCAGGAAAAAACCCGGCTGGTCGAACAGTTCAAATCGCACAACGCCTTGCTGCGCAACTCTCTGGCGTTTTTGCCCACCGCCGAAGACGACATTCAGCAACAACTGGCCAACCTGTCGGACTTCGATAAATCCCAGTTGGAGAACATCACCACCGATACCTACGACCTGCTGCTCAGTGCGCTGGAGTTTGCCCAGGTCACCTCCGATGACCGGGCCGCCGACATCGAGGTGGGTCTGAACAAACTGACCGTCAACGCACAGCGCCTGCCGCAGGCGTTTCAAACCCCGGTCAAAATCCTCAGCAACCACATCAGCCTGATCGCTCGCGAGCAGCCACTGGTCAATCAGTTGCTCGAAAGCATCGAAAACATTCCCGTCGCCGAACGCCTCGACAACATCACCACCATGCTCGATCGCGATCAACAGCGTGTCGATCAGGTCGACCGCCAATACCATTTCTACCTGCTGCTGTTCTCGGTGCTGCTGATGTTGTCGCTGGTGTGGCTGGCCATCCGCCTGATCGGCAGTTTCGCCGAGATCAATCGGGTCAATACGGCCCTGCAAACCGCCAACGATGCACTGGAGCAACGCGTCGAGGAGCGCACCCGGGAACTCAAGAACGCCCAGAGCGAGCTGCTCGACGCTGCACGTCAGGCCGGCATGGCGGAAATCGCCACCAACGTGCTGCACAACGTCGGCAACGTGCTCAACAGCGTGAACATTTCCAGCGATCTGATCGCGCGCAAGCTGCGCAGCAGCAAGACCCAGGGCCTGGGCAAGGCGATGCAACTGATCAACGAGCACCCGCACGACCTCGGCGCCTTTCTCAGCGAAGACGCCAAGGGCAAATTGCTCCCCGGTTATCTCAACCAGCTGGTCGGCGCGATTGCCCAGGAACAGCAGGAAATGGTCGACGAACTGAACCAGATGAACAAAAGCGTCGATCACATCAAGGACATCGTCGCCACCCAGCAATCCTATGCCGGCGCCAACAGCATGACCGAGCCGCTGTTTATCAACGAGCTGCTCGAAGATGCGCTGCGCATGAACGCCGGGGCCCTGACCCGGCATCACGTCACGGTGGTCAAGGAGTACGCCGAGGTGCCGCAGGTGATGGGCGACAAACACCGTTTGCTGTTGATCCTGATCAACCTCATCAGCAACGCCAAATACGCGATGTCTGACCTCAGCAACCGCCCCCGCACCATGACCCTGGCGGTAAGGATCGTCGATGACAACTTCCTCGAAATCAGCGTCAGGGACGACGGCGAAGGCATCGCGCCGGAAAACATGACGCGGATCTTTGCCCACGGTTTCACCACCCGCAAGGAAGGTCATGGCTTCGGTCTGCACAGCTGCGCGCTGGCGGCCATCGAGATGAACGGGCACCTCACCGCGCACAGCGACGGACCGGGCAAAGGCGCGCTGTTCACCTTGCAGATCCCCCTGATCAGCGTCACGGAGAACGCATGAGCGAGTTGTCGAACCGCCGCATTCTGCTGATCGACGATATGCCGTCGATTCATGAAGACTTCCGCAAGATCCTCGCGCCACCGGCAGCTCAGTCAGTGGAACTGGACGAGATGGAAGCTGCACTGTTTGGCGCTCAGATTCGCGCCGAACGTCCGCCGTTCGAGCTGGACTCGGCCTACGGCGGCGAGGAAGGTCTGGGCAAACTGATGCAGGCCTTGCAGGAACAACGCCCTTACGCGCTGGCCTTCGTCGACATGCGCATGCCCGACGGCTGGGACGGCGCAAAAACCATCGAGCATCTATGGCAGCAAGACCCGCTGTTGCAGGTGGTGGTGTGTACCGCCTACTCGGATTATTCCTGGGATGAACTGCTCGAACGTCTGCAGGCGCATGACCGGTTATTGATCCTGAAAAAGCCGTTCGACAACATCGAAGTGCAGCAGATGGCCAACACCCTGCTGACCAAATGGCAGATGACCGAACGGGCCTCGTTGCAGATGCATCACCTGGAACATCTGGTGGATCAGCGTACCGCGCAGTTCAAGCAGGCCAGCGAAGAACTGCAGCGCGAAATAGATGAACGCAAGCAACTGGAAAGTCAGTTGGTGCAGTCGGAAAAGCTTGCGTCACTGGGGCAAATGGCGGCCGGAGTGGCCCATGAAATCAATAACCCGATCGGCTTCATCTCCTCCAACCTCGGCACCCTCGACGGCTACTTCAACCAATTGTTGAGCGTACTCGATGCCTGGCAGACGCTTGGCCCCACGCCGGACAGCGAATCCGTGGCCCGGCTTGAGCAACTGCGCAAAGACGCCGATCTGGATTTTCTGCTCGAAGACATTCCGGTGTTGATCCGCGAATCCAAGGAAGGCATTGGCCGGGTCGGACAGATCGTCAAGGATCTGAAAGATTTCTCCCGGGTCGATACCCATCAGCAATGGCAGTGGGCCAATCTGCAACAAGGCATCGACTCGACGCTGAATATTGTCGCCAGCGAACTCAAGTACAAGGCCGATGTGATCAAGGAATATCAGCCACTGCCGGACATCGAGTGCCTGCCCTCACAAATCAATCAGGTGATCATGAATCTGGTGGTCAACGCGGCGCAGGCCATGGGGCCCGAGCGCGGCACCATCACTTTGCGTACCGGGCAGCAGCAGGACACGGCCTGGGTGGAAGTCGCGGATACCGGCGCGGGGATCGCGCCGGACATCCTGCAGAAAATCTTCGATCCGTTTTTCACCACCAAACCGGTCGGTCAGGGCACCGGGCTTGGCCTGTCCCTGTCTTACGGCATCGTGAAAAAACACGGTGGCGACATTTCAGTCCGCAGCGAACCGGGCGTAGGCACAACCTTTCGCATCGAGTTACCGATGCGCCAGAGCCGACCCGCAGCCTGAGGTGTCTCAGGTCGCTTCCTGAAAATCCATCTCCGGCGGCTGACGACGAAAGCCCCCCGTGAGCACCGCCAGATACACCACGCCAATCGCCAGCCAGCTCAGGCCCAGATACACCGCCAGGTGATCCAGGTTGACCATCAGCCACAAGTCCGCCACCAACCCGATGAACGGGAAGATCAGAAACAGCACCAGCTCACGCGGGCCCTTTTTCTCGCCGCCGATCCAGTAATGAAAGATCACCGACAGGTTGACCAGACTGAACGCCAGGAACGCGCCGAAGTTGATGAACGAAGTGGACGTGGTCACGTCGAGTTTCAGCGCCAGCAACGCCACCACTGCACACAGCAGGATGCTGTTGACCGGTGTGCCAAAGCGCGCATGCAAGGTGCCGAAAAATGACTTGGGCAACACGCCGTCGCGGCCCATCGCAAACAGCAGACGCGAACCGCTGGCCTGGGCCGACAACCCCGAGGCGAACTGGCCGACGATCAAGCCAATGAGGAAGATCGAGACGAACAGATCGCCGCCGATGTTGCGCGCAATTTCATAGGCCGCCGAATCGACGCTGTCGAACTGGAATGACGGGTGGGCGATCTGCACAAAGTACGACACCCCGACGAAGATCAGCCCGCCAATCAGCGTAATCAACATGATCGCCCGTGGAATGGTGCGGCGTGGGTCGCGGGTCTCTTCGGTCAGCGTACTGACCGCGTCGAAACCGAGGAACGAATAACAGGCGATGGCCGCGCCGCTCATGATCAGCGGCATCTGCATGTCGCCGTTGAAAAACGGTTTGATCGACCACAACGGCGTGCGCGCATCGCCGCCGACGTAGTGCACGCACAACGCGACGAAAGCGATCAGCACCAGAAATTGCACCAGCATCAGCAAGGCATTGATGCCGTTGGCCAGTTTCAGGCCGATGATATTGATCGCGCTGGTGATGCCGATGAACGCCAGTACCCAGATCCACTGCGGGATCAACGGGAAGGCCGAAGCGAGGTACGCCGCGCCGATCAGCCAGATCGCCATCGGCAAAAACAGGTAATCGAGCAGCACCGCCCAACCGGCGATGAAGCCGAGCTTGGGGCTGATCGCCTTGCGCACGTAGCTGTAGGCGGAACCGGCGACCGGGAACGCGGCGGCCATGCGCCCGTAGCTCATGGCGGTGAAGAACATCGCCACCAGTGCCGCCAGATACGCGGCCGGGACCATGCCGGCGGTGGATTGCGCGAGGATGCCGAAAGTGCCGAGGACAATGATCGGCGTCATGTAGGCGATGCCGAACAGCACCACCGACCCTAATGACAGGGTGCGTTGCAAACGAGCCATGGGCGACTTACTCCGAATGTTATTGGATTTATGGCAGAGCCGAGTTCGGCGAATATTTCGGGTGTGGCTTTGTTGTTTTTTGGATCAAGCAGGTGTGTTGTCTGGACTGGTCTCTTCGCGAGCAAGCTCGCTCCCACAGTGACCGCGCTCCCCTGTGGGAGCGAGCTTGCTCGCGAAGGCGTCAGCCCGACCGACACAGAACCCGGATCAGCGCGCAGGAATCAGCAACTCACGCAATCCAGAAGCGTGCTCCACCACCTCCCCCGGCAGTTTCAAACGCTGATCATCCAGGTAGCGGTAATCCTTGCGCGCAACCTCCAACCGGTCGAAATCCAGCTCGACGCTGAACTGCCCTTCCTCACGCCCCGCTTCGAACAGCAATTCCCCCAGCGGATCCACCAGCGCACTGCCGCCGGCAAACATCAAGCCGTCATCCCCGGCCTCAACGCGGTTGACCATCAGCGCAAACGCCTGGTTTTCCTGGGCGCGGGCCATGATTGCGGTGCGGTGCGTCGGGGCGTACGGGTCCATGTTGCCGTTGGTCACGATCAGCAATTCGGCGCCCAGTTGCGCCAGTGCGCGGGCGGATTCGGGAAACTCGATGTCGTAGCAGATCAGCAGGCCGACGCGCACACCGTTCCACTCGCAAGTGGCATAGCGGTCGCCGGGTTCGAACACGCCGCGATCCGAAGCCCAGAGGTGGGTCTTGCGGTACTTGAGGGCGATGCCTTCGGGGGTGATCAGCAGGGTGGTGTTGTAGAAGCGACCGTTGTCGTTTTCGGCCATGCCGATCACCACAGCGATGTTGCGCTCGCGGGCGGCGGCCAGCACCGCGCGGACGGTCGGGCCATCCAGCGGCTCGGCGATCTGCGCCACAGTGTCGGCGCTCGGAAAGCCCATCAGGTGGGTTTCCGGGAACACGATCAATTGCGTGTCGACGGCGCATGCGGCAATCGCCGCGAGGGCACGTTCGAGGTTGTACGCCGTGTCTTTGTCACGGCCCGCCAGTTGGGCGAGTTCGACTTTCATCGCGAGTCCTTATGGTCATGGCCGGGCGCTGAAAGATTGCCCGGTGGCTGTCTGTGGGCCAGTATGCGCAGCAAGCAACCGGCCAGGGAATCACGCGGCCGGGGTAACCCGATAGGGGTAGATCCATGACCGTTTCGTTTGATGACATCACCTGGCACCGCGCCGTCGGGCAACTGATCGACGCGCTGGACAAGCCGAATTTCTGGGCGCAACTGGTGCGCCTGCTCGACCAGTACGTGGCGTTCGATAGTTGGGTGGTGCTGCTGTTCAGTGCCGATCAGCACCCGCAGGTGTTCGCCGAATGCCCCGGCGAGGACGGCAGTCCCGACCCGCTGTTTCAGGATTATCTGCGCGGGTTGTACCTGCTCGACCCGTTCTACATCGCCTGCCGCGAGCAGTCGCGCACCGGGTTGTACCGCCTGTCCGAGGTGGCGCCGGAGCATTTCGAGCTGACCGAGTATTACCAGCGATACTTTCGTCTGAATGTGGTCGCCGACGAAATCCAGTTCAATTGCCAACTCGAAGGCGAGCGCACGTTGTGCCTGTCGCTGGGCAGTGAAAAACGTTTCACTGGCGAACAGATCGCTTTGCTGTCTTTGATCCAGCCGTGGGTGCTGGGCCTGTTGCGTCAGCGCCTGCCGTACGAGATCAACCAGACCGTGGCCCTCGCTACCGCGCCTGCACCCGCTGACTGGCGGGTGCAACTGGAAGCCTCGGTGCAACAACTCAAGGGTGCGCAACTGACCGCCCGGGAGCTGGATGTCGGGCGTTTGATGCTCAGCGGTTGCTCCAGTAAAGAAATCGCCCGTAAGCTGGAAATCTCCGTAGAAACCGTGAAAGTCCATAAGAAACACATGTACAGCAAGCTGGGGATCAAATCCCAGTCGGAGCTGTTTTCGATTTTTCTCCAGGCGCAGAACGCCTGATAACGCGTGGAAATGCTTTCCTGTGTCGATAGATTCTCTGTGGTGAGGGGATTCATCCCCGATGGGCTGCGCAGCAGCCCCAAGTCTATGCATGCGGTCTTTCAGTTAAACCGCAGTGAATGGTTTTGGGGCGGCTTCGCCACCCATCGGGGATAAATCCCCTCACCACAATAAATCTCTTCAACAGGCCCGCCTGCTGCCACAGGTTTGCAAACCATTGAGTCCGAACCAAGGAAACCGTATGAGCCTGTCACTCCTGAGCCGCTACGCCTTCTTTGCCGTCTGCGTGATTTTCACCCTCGCCAGCCTGCCCTTTCTCGAACACGACTGGCTGTGGCCGATCACCGCCGTCACCGGCGTGCTGAGCCTGCTCGGTCTGTTCGACCTGCTGCAGAGCCCGCACGCGGTGCGCCGCAACTACCCGATCCTGGGCAACATCCGCTATCTGGTCGAAGGCATCCGCCCGGAGATCCGCCAGTACCTGCTGGAATCCGACAGCGACGCCCTGCCCTTCTCCCGCGCCCAGCGTTCGCTGGTGTACTCGCGGGCGAAAAATGAAAGCGCCGACAAACCCTTCGGCACGCTGATCGACGTGTATCAATCGGGCTTCGAATTCATCGGCCACTCGATGCGCCCGGCACCGTTGAGCGACCCCAACAGTTTCCGCGTCACCGTCGGCGGCCCGCAGTGCACCCAGCCGTATTCGGCCTCGGTGTTCAACATCTCGGCGATGAGCTTCGGCTCGCTCAGCGCCAACGCGATCCGCGCGCTGAATCAGGGCGCCAAGCTCGGCAACTTCGCCCACGACACCGGCGAAGGCAGCATCAGCCCGTATCACCGGGAACACGGCGGCGACCTGACCTGGGAACTGGGCAGCGGCTACTTCGGCTGCCGCACCAGCGACGGCCGTTTCGACCCGGAGCGCTTTGCCACCCAGGCGCAGAACCCGCAGGTGCGGATGATCGAAATCAAGATGAGCCAGGGCGCCAAACCGGGCCACGGCGGGATCTTGCCAAAACACAAGGTGACCCAGGAAATCGCCGACACCCGCGGCATCATGATGGGCGAAGACTGCATCTCGCCGTCACGCCACAGCGCGTTTTCCACGCCAATCGAAATGATGCATTTCATCCAGCAACTGCGTGAACTGTCCGGCGGTAAACCGGTGGGTTTCAAGTTCTGTCTCGGACATCCGTGGGAGTTCATGGGCATCGCCAAGGCCATGCTGGAAACCGGCATCCTGCCGGACTTCATCGTAGTCGACGGCAAGGAAGGCGGCACCGGTGCCGCACCGGTCGAATTCACCGACCACATCGGCGTGCCGATGCGCGAAGGCCTGCTGTTCGTGCACAACACCCTGGTCGGCCTGAACCTGCGCGACAAGATCAAACTCGGCGCCAGCGGCAAGATCGTCAGTGCCTTCGACATCGCCAGCGTGCTGGCCATCGGCGCCGACTGGGCCAACTCGGCGCGCGGCTTCATGTTCGCCATCGGCTGCATCCAGTCGCAAAGCTGCCACACCAACAAATGCCCGACCGGCGTCGCCACCCAGGACGCTCTGCGCCAACGCGCCCTCGTCGTCCCGGACAAGGCTCAGCGCGTCTACAACTTCCACCGCAACACGCTCAAGGCGCTGGCGGAAATGTTGGCGGCAGCCGGTCTTGAGCATCCGTCGCAACTGTCGGCCAAGCACCTGGTGCGCCGCATGTCGGCGACCGAGATCAAACTGTTCTCGCAGCTGCATGTGTTTCTGAAACCGGGGGAATTGCTCACGGGTGAGGTGAATGGCGAGTTCTATTCGCGGATGTGGCAGATGGCGCGAGCAGACAGCTTTGAGCCGCAGGAAGTGGCGGCAGCCTGAGCCTCGTCACCAACTGAGCAGGCGGTGGGGCGGCGGCTCTTTCATGACGATGAAACCGTAATCGCCAATCAGGTAAATCCGGTAATACAGGCTGTCCACCAGCGCTGGAAACCCCTGATAGCCGACGCGGGTGGCGTTGCGCCGTTCGCGTTCGGCGACCACGTTGGTAATGCCTGCTGACGGCAGATTTTCCGCGAGCATGAAGTAGTCGACGTTGAGCAAATACTTCAGAACCGGTAGCCGTTTGAATGAACCGGTCGCACTGGCCAGCCAGCGCTCGGAGTAGCTCACCGAGAGATAGATCCGCTTGGCTTCACGCAACTCGCGATGGGCGGCGATGTCGTGGCTCAGGCTGTACAGCGCGCTGTTGGCGAAGGTTTTCTGCAGGCTCAGCACCCGGCCATACGCGAAGGACAGCGAGAGAGTCGCCAGCAGCGCAATGATCAGCAGCAAGGGCAAGCGACGGTGCGCGGATGCCAACGCAACGTGAGACAGATAGAACAACCCCAGCAACAACACGCCGAACCCCATCAGGGTGCGCGCGCCCTCATTGAAGTCACGGAACAGCAGCGTGATCCCCGGCACCAGCAAGACCAGCACTGGCAGCGTCAGCAAGCACAGCAACAGGGTTGACCAACGGTTCTGGCGGTACTGAATCAGGCGCACACAGCCGGCGATCGCACACAACACCAGCGCAGCGAAAACCCACGGGTAGCCGCCGTGAAACAGCAGCGCGACTTTCTCCAGGAGCCGAGCGAAATTGATGCCGATCTGCAACAGCGGATCGGCGTCCAGGTTCAACAGATCCGTTTTTCGCAACGTTTCCATGAACGGGTACGCCGTGGCGCTGTAGATCAGGATGCCCAGGCCCGCTTGTGCGAGTTTCCAGCCCAGCATCCGCAGAATCTCCGGCCCCTGCGTTCGCCGCTGAACAGCCCTGATCAACTCGACACAACACAGCCCGAGAAACACATTGAAGCTGATCTGATAAAGACCGATTGCCAGCGCCAGCAACGCCGCAGGCACCAGCCAGCGCTGCACCCGCGATGAACCTTCGAATGTGATGGCGTAGATCGCCGCGACCATGCTCAGGGCCATGATCGGGCCGTCGTATTGATAGGACAGATTCTGCAGCAGGAACGGGTTATACCAGAGCGGCAACGGCACCAGACAGCAGGCCAGCGTCGGTTCTGCAAAGTAGTGAAAGGTCAGGCGCGTCAGGGCCAGGCTCATCGCTACGACGGCGAGCAACAGCGGCAACGGAAAGATGTTCGGCGCGGCGCCGGTGAACGTCAGCGCTTGATAAAACCAGTCGGCAAACAATCGCCCCTGCCCGGCCCAGGCATTGCCGGCGGCCAGCGTGCGCCAGTTGTCGTCGATGTAGGGGAAGTCGGCGAGGATCAGGGGCAGGACGTACAACGCGGTAGCCAGCAGGAAGAACAGCGCGACCTGACGCTGACTGAGTTCTCGTTGGAGAAATGCGCTCGTTCTCATGTGCGCGCCTCGGTTCACTGCCGCGCGGGATTGCTGAGTGATACAGGTTTGAGCCTTGCTTCTGGGTTTGTATCGCGCTTTCAGACCGGCGGTTACAGCTTCTGAAGCGCCCATGAAAAAAGCCCCGACCAATGGGCCGGGGCTTGTGTATCACCGTACTGTCGACTTACGAAACCGAACGCACCGCACCCTGCGTTTCACCGGTCGGCTGCAGCTTGAACACGTAGAACAACACAGTCAGCAGCACCAGGAACACCGGCCCCACATACAGCGCCACGCGGGTGTCCGGGAAGTACGCCATCAGGCCGACCACCAGCACCAGAAACGCCAGCGCGAAGTACGAGCTGACCGGGTACAACCACATCTTGTATTTCAGGCCGGCACGTTCGCTGGCGCTCAGGCCTTTGCGGAATTTCAGTTGCGCCAGCAGGATCATCACCCAGGTCCAGATCGCGCCGAAGGTGGCGATCGAGGTGACCCAGACGAAGACTTTCTCCGGCACCAGGTAGTTGAGCAGCACGCCGATCAGCAGCGCGAAAATCGACAGCAGCAATGCCCGACGCGGCACGCCGTTGGAGGTCTTGGCGAAACCGGCCGGGGCCTGGCCGTTCTGCGCCAGGCTGTAGAGCATGCGCCCGGTGCTGAAGATGCCGCCGTTGCACGACGACAGCGCCGCAGTGATCACCACGAAGTTGATGATGCCGGCGGCGGTCTTGATGCCCAGACGCTCGAAGGTCATCACGAACGGGCTGCCCTGGGTGCCGATTTCGTTCCACGGGTAGATCGACAGGATCACGAACAGCGCGCCGACGTAGAACAGCAGAATGCGCCAGAACACCGAGCCGATCGCATCGGGAATGGTCTTCTGCGGGTTCTTCGCTTCACCGGCGGTGAGGCCGATCATCTCGACACCGAGGTAGGCGAACATGACCATTTGCAGGGACATCAGCACACCGGTCACGCCGTTGGGCATGAAGCCGCCGTGGGCCCACAGGTTGGAAATCCCCAGCGCCACGCCGTCGTTGCCGAAACCGAAAGCAATGATGCCGACGCCGCCGATGACCATGGCGATGATGGTGACGATCTTGATCAGGGCGAACCAGAACTCGAATTCACCGAAGGCTTTTACCGCGATGAGGTTGATCGAGCCCATGCTGATCAGCGCCGCGAGGGCCCAGATCCAGCGCGGTACATCGGGGAACCAGATGCCCATGTACACGGCAACGGCGGTGATTTCCGCGACGCAGGTCACCAGCCACAGGAACCAGTAGTTCCAGCCGGTGAGAAAGCCCGCCAGCGGGCCGAGGTAGTCCTGGGCATAGCGGCTGAACGAGCCGGCCACCGGGTTGTGTACGGCCATTTCGCCGAGGGCGCGCATGATCACCAGGATCGCCAGGCCGCCGAGAATGTACGACAGCATGATCGCCGGGCCGGCCATTTCAATGGCCTTGGCCGAGCCGAGAAACAGGCCGACGCCGATACAGGCACCGAGTGCCATCAGGCGAATATGCCGTTCGCCGAGTTCGCGTTTAAGCGGGCCGCCGTGAGCGGTCTCGCCATGGGGCAGGTGATTGCCGACTGGCATAGGGATACAACCTCGTCTTGTTATTGGATATGACCACCGTGTGTCGAAGCCTCGACCGATAGGCCTCAGCTTCCCGACACCGCGCCTGCTTCGTGGGCAGACACGTCATGCAGGACCCTGCCTGCAAGATCAGCGGGGCGTGCAGTATAGAAAGCTTGCCACAGGGCTTTTCACTCTATAAGTGACAACATTCAGCTAGAAGTCTCGGCAAAAAGCCGCTTTGCGGAGAGATATTACCTGATATGCGTAGGAATATTCACCACAAAAAATCCCGGCGAGTATTGCACGATGATGGTGCACCGTCATGGCCCTGCTTTGGTGGTATTGAAGATTAAAGAGCTCTAAACCGGTACTCCTCAGTTCATATGGCCTATTGCGTTGAAAGCTTTCTGTGGTGAGGGGATTTATCCCCGATGGACTGCGCAGCAGGCCCAAGCTCTTAAAATGTGATCACCCTTGGTCAGGGCCGCTTCGCGCCCCATCGGGGATAAATCCCCTCGCCACACGTGACGTCAATATTCCCCGCCCCGCCTGAAAAACGAAAATTCCTACGGCATTTACAGACCCGGCTCAAGTAATCCGCCACTAGCCTTCAGGCCTTGATGACTGAACGCAGGGAGCGAACATGCCAGTCAAACCAAATACTTACCGTCTTCGTTTAGGCCGACATTCCGAAACAGACCGAGCCTATTTCGTTACTTCAGTTGTATATGACCGCCAACCCGTATTTTCCGACTGGCGCACAGGCCGATTATTGGTTACAGAGTTCCGCCACGCCCATGAACAAGGCTTAGTGGAGTCCATCGCCTGGGTGGTCATGCCTGATCACTTTCATTGGTTGATGCAGTTGAAAAGCGACAACCTTGGCACAGTCATTGGCGCGGTAAAGGCGCGCTGCACCCAAGCCGTTAACAGGAAAACCGGTCGGCGCGGTCGATTGTGGCAAACCGGTTTCCACGACCGCGCTATCCGTGATGGTGAGGACTTGAAACCATTCGCCCGGTACATCATCGCCAATCCGCTACGGGCGGGATTGGTAGAGCGGATTGGCGACTACCCGCTTTGGGACGCCTGCTGGCTCTAGGTCCATTACCTAAACTCAATCATGTCAATTCATCTGTGGTCAGGAGATTTGAATGTGGTGAGGGGACTTATCTGTGGCGAGGGGATTTATCCCCGATGGACTGCGCAGCAGGCCCAGCTATTAAAATGCGTAGCCCCTTGTTCAGGGGCCGCTTCGCGCCCCATCGGGGATAAATCCCCTCACCACAGATAAATCCCCTCACCACAGTTAACCTCCACTCAAAATAGCCAGCGACTCCAGTTTTGTTCAGATGGCTTCCCCGCACTTTTTTTTCCCCATCACCAACCACCGTCTAAGCTTCAGTCAAGTCCGATCAATCTGCGTGAATGGATCAATCGACTATGGGCGCTTTGTGGCAAACCGATTCGAGTAAAGCCGTGGTTCCGACTGAACGTGTGGATGAAGCGCCTGTCCCCCCAAAAAAACGCCGCAGCCGACATGGCTGGAAGGCGTTCTGGTTATTGCTGCTGATTATCGCCATCGTGGTGGGTCTGGCCGCGAGTAAGGAGATGCGTACCTCGCGTTTCCAGTCCCGGGAGCTGAGCCAGTACGCCGCCTCGCTCAAATATCAGTTGGAGCCCGGTCCCAGCGAAGCGATCCGCTATCCGGGCAACGGGCCGTTCGATCTGCGTCTGGGCTACAGCTCTCTCGATGAATTCCTGCCACGCCTGCTCAAGCGCAATTACGTGATCACCGAGCAGACACGATTTTCACCCGCGCTGCTGAGCTACACCGACAAGGGCCTGTTCGTGCCCTATTCGGAAAAGATCCAGGCCGGGCTGTCGATCACCGATTGCCGCGCTGCGCCGTTGTATCAGTACAAGTACCCGCAGCAGCTGTATTCGAGTTTTGCGGCGATTCCGCCGGTGGTGGTCAGCAGTTTGCTGTTCATCGAAAACCGCTTTCTGCTCGACCCCAAACAACCGCTGGCCAACCCGGCGGTGGACTGGCCGCGTTTCGGCATGGCCGCGTGGTCGCAGGTAGCGAAGTTGCTGCACCTGCCGGGGCAATCGGCGGGCGGCAGCACCCTGGCGACACAGCTGGAAAAGTACCGGCATTCGCCCGATGGCCTGACGGTGTCTGGCGCCGAGAAGATCCGCCAGATGATCTCCGCCAGCGTGCGCGCCTATCAACCCGGCCCCGAAACCCTCGGCGCACGGCAGAACATCATCCGCGACTACCTCAACAGCGTGCCGCTTTCCGCTGTACCGGGGCACGGTGAAGTACACGGCATGGCCGAAGGTTTGCGGGTTTGGTACGGCAGCGATTTCAACCAGGCCAATGCACAGCTGAACAGCCCGGCCACCGATGCGAAAACCATGGCCGACAAAGGCCTGGCCCTGCGCGAAATGCTCTCGCTGATGATCGCCCAGCGCCGCCCTTCGCATTACCTGACCAAAGGCCGCGAAGAACTCGCCGACCTCACCGACAGCCACTTGCGCCTGCTCAAACAGGGCGGCGTGATCGACAGCGCGCTGGCCGATGCCGCACTGGCGAGCAAGGTCACTTACCGCGACTGGCAGACCCAGCCGACCCTTCAGCCGATCGAAACCAACAAGGGCATCAGCGTCGCCCGCAGCCGTCTGGCGAGTATGCTCAACCGTCCGCTGTACGACCTTGATCGCCTCGACCTCTCAGCCACCAGCACCTTGCAGGGCGAGTTGCAGACCCAGGCCACCGATTACCTGAAAAAACTCGCCGACCCCACGTTTGCCGGGCAGATCGGCCTGATTGGCGAACGCCTGCTCACCCCCACCAGCACCACCCAGGTGCGCTACAGCTTCACCCTGTTCGAACTGACCCCGGACGGCTCGCGGGTGCGCGTGCAGACCGACAGCACCGACCAGCCGTTCGACATCAACGAAGGCAGCAAGCTGGAGCTCGGCTCGACGGCGAAGATGCGCGTGCTCACCACTTACCTGCAGATCATCTCCGAACTGCACGACAAGTACGGCGCCATGAGCGTGCCGGAACTGAAGAAGGTCGAAGTACCGGATCAGGACCGCCTCAGCCAGTGGGTGATCGATTACCTGATCCAGAACAAGGACCACGACCTGTCGAAAATGCTCGGCGCTGCGCTCGACCGCAAATATTCGGCCAGCCCCGGCGAGGCGTTTTTCACCGGTGGCGGCCTGCATGTGTTCCACAACTTTCGCAAGGAAGACAACGGCCGCCTGCCGACTCTGCGCGATGCGCTGCGCGAGTCGATCAACCTGCCATTCATTCGCCTGATGCGCGACGTGGTGCGCTACGTCACCTACTCCGGCCCCAACAGCAGCGCCGAACTGCTCAAAGACGACCGCGATCCGCGACGTCAGGAATACCTGGCCAATTTCGCTGACCGCGAAGGCACCTCGTTCCTGCTCAAGTTCTGGAAGAAGTACAAGAACAAGGACACCCAGGCGCGCCTCGACACCTTCCTCGACAGCATGCGCCCGACCCCGATCCGCATGGCCGCGGTGCATCGTTATCTGCTGCCCAATGCCAGTCAGGAAGACTTCAACAGCTTCGTGCGCGCCCACCTCAAAGGCGCCAAGCTCACCGAGAAACTCACCGACGATCGCCTGATCCGGTTGTACGACGCCTACGGCCCGGGCACCTACGATCTGCCGGATCAGGGCTTCATCGCCAAGGTCCATCCGCTGGACCTGTGGTTGATGGGCTATCTGCTGCACAACCCGGACGCCACCTTCAGCCAGGTGGTCAAGGCCAGCCAGTTCGAGCGCCAGGAAGTCTATAGCTGGCTGTTCAAGAGCAAGCACAAGGGCGCCCGTGACAGCCGCATCCGCACCATGCTCGAGATCGAAGCGTTCCTGGAAATCCACCAGCGCTGGCAGAAAGTCGGCTATCCGTTCGACCATCTGGTGCCGTCGCTGGCCACCGCCATCGGCAGCTCCGGCGATCGTCCTGCCGCGCTGGCCGAACTGATCGGCACCATCCTCAACGACGGCGTGCGCATGCCGACCCTGCGCATCGACAGCCTGCACTTTGCTGCAGACACCCCGTATGAAACGCGTCTGACCAACGACCCGCATGTGGGCAAACGGGTGATGCCATCGGAGGTCGCCACAGCGATGCGCGAGGCTCTTTCACAAGTGGTGGACTCGGGTACGGCGAAACGGGTGTCCGGCAGTTTCAAAACCGCCGACGGCACCCCGCTGGTGATGGGCGGCAAGACCGGCACCGGCGACAACCGCATCGAAGCCATCGGCTCCGGCGGGCGCATCCTCAGTTCGAAGTCGATCAACCGTACCGCGACCTTCGTGTTCTACATCGGCAACAACCACTTCGGCACGCTCACCGCGTTCGTCCCCGGACGCTCGGCGGAGAACTTCAAGTTCACCTCGGCACTGCCGGTGCAAGTGCTCAAGGGCATGGCGCCGATCCTTTCGCCATACCTGCAACCGGGCACGCACACGCTGTGCCAGGCGCCGGAGGTCACCGCCGCCCGGTAAGCCACGAAAGCAGCGTGGCGTGGTGGTAACTGTGTATTTTTCCCTCCGTGTTTTTCGAAGGCTCCGTACGCAACCCCGGCGCTTTCAACCGGGTATTTGCGCTTTTTTCGCCCACTGTCCTTGCCTAGGCTGATCGCTCCATTTTTGATCAAGGACGATCCAGCAATGCCCACCCTTTCCCCGCAGGGGCAACCGCCACGCACGGCGCCCCTCGTTTCACCGGATGTCAGTGTTCATTATCAGACGATCGAAAAAGCCATCCCGGCCTGGCTGCGCGCAAGCTCAGCAAAGCGGGTCAATGAATTGCAGCTGCACCGACTGAAACTGCCGGCCTGGTATCAAGAGGTATCGGACGCCGAACATCGGCGTCTGCAACAGCAGATGCAAAATGCCTGGAAAGCACAAAACGACGTGGACAAGGCCTTGAGCAGCCTGCAAGACGTCTACGCCTTCGCCAAACCGTTATTACAGCAGGCGTTGCGACAGCGCTTCGGCGTCGAGGACGACGTCGAGAACACCTGGCTGCGCCTGTACGCCCCCGTCAACAGCGCGTGGTGGGCCCATGACTTTGCCGGTGCAACCACCAGCCGGACCGTCTCGCTGCTCGACGCTGCATTGCATAATTTTTCCCGTGATGAAGCGTTCAGCCCGGCCTCGGAGTTCATTACCCGCCCCGATGCCAACGGCCACTTCACGGTCAGGCCGCTCAAGCACAAAGTGAGTATCGAGCAGTTCAAGTCACTGTGCCGCGAGCTGAATATCGGCGCCCGATACGAGCAGCATCTCAACGATTTTCTGCGCTCGGGCAACCGTGTCGCCCGCCAGGTTTTGCAATACCGGGTCATCTTCAGCCAGAAAAGTACATTGAGCGTCTGTGCCCAGCTGGCCCTGGCGAAAAAGGACATTGACCGCGACGCCTACGAGGTCATCCAGGGCATGCTCGATGATCGGCGCAACCTGCGCTGGCGCGGGCGAGCCATCAACTACTACAACCTCGCCATGATGGATACGGCGCTGACCGGTATCACCCTAATAGCCCCTGACGTGGACACCGCCAATACCCCGGTTCCGGTGATTGCCTATGTGCCCCATGACCCGGAACACCCGCTCAAACAATACCCCTCGGCGCTGGACTTCATGGCGGAACTGACGCGGCAACTGCGCGACCGCGACGCTGCCGGCAGCTATCAGCGGTTTTTCAGCCAGTTCGTCAACCATCAGCAACGCGGGCATTTTTTTGCAGGGTTGAACGCCCGCCTGAGCACCGTGAAATGGCACGCCGTACCGCCGGGAACCCACCTGCCCAGTTGGCGCGAAACGCCTGTGGATCACCCCGACCTGCGCTTTCGTCTGACGAAAGTCCAGGACGACCGCGATACCCGCTACACCGGCAGTCTCTGGGCTTACTTCCACCAGCAGAAGCTCAACAAGATTTTCAATGACGCCCGGGAGATCGCCATTTCCACCGAGTATGCCGACCGCATGGCCCGCTGGGCCTGGTGGGACAATCTGGGGAAAATCCTCTCGGATATTTTCAACGTGGCGCTGCTGGTGGTGACCCCGCTGGTGCCGGGGCTCGGCGAATTGATGCTGGCCTACACCACGTATCAACTGCTCGACGGCGTCTTTGAAGGCATCGTCGACATGGCCGAAGGGCACTTGGCCGAAGCGGGTGAGCAAGCCATCGGCGTGCTGCAAAGCATCGTCCAGCTCGGCGCCTTCGCCGCTGGCGCCAGCCTGGGACGTGTCGCACGGGTCAAGCTGTCGTCGTTTGTCGAAGGCCTGAAACCGGTGCAGTTGGCCGATGGCCAGACCCGCCTGTGGAATCCGGATCTGGCGCCCTATCGCCTGCCGGAACAGACCCTGCCGAGCCCGGCCCGCCCCGATGCGCACGGCGTTCATACGCTGGGGGACAAACACCTGTTGCGCCTGGATCAACACCTGTTCGAGGTGACCAAGGATCCGGCTTCCGGGAAACACCGCCTGCGCCATCCGCGACGTCCCCGGGCCTACGCACCGACGCTTGCACACAACGCCGACGGGGCCTGGGTCTGTGAAACGGAAAGCCCGCGTCTGTGGGACGGACCAAAACTGATGCGACGCATCGGCCATCGCACCGATGGTTTCAGCGACGCGCAACTGGAGCACATGCGCCTGCTGACCGGCACCGACGACGACATGCTGCGCCGCATGCATGTGGACAACACCCCGCCGCCGCCATTGCTCAGCGATACGCTGGATCGCCTCGGCCCGGCGCGGCCGGTGCAGCCCGACGCGCCACTGTCGCCGGCGGCCAGCCAGGTGCTGGTGGATTGTCCACAGTTGACGCCGGTTCTCGCCGAACGGGTGGTGTCTCATGCCCGGCCGCTGGAACAGCAGCAAGCCACGGCGCAACGTCGTTTGCCCTTGCGTTTGCGCACGACCGCCCGCGAGGTGCAGTTTGAATTGCAGTCCGTGCGCGCCGCCCAGGGTTTGCAGCAGGAAGCCCTGAGCAATATCGACAGCGAACGGCTGATCCTCGGCGCGCTGCGGCATTACAGCGATACTTTCGGGGCGCTGCGGATTGAAATCCGTGAAGGCACGTTCGATGGCGAGTTGCGCTGCGAAGCCGGTGCTGCGGTCGCCGAGCGCGTCCGGGTGCTGGTGCGGGTCGCTGCCGATCGCTATCAAGTGCGCGATGGCGCGGACCTGCCGATCCACCCTGCCAGTGGCCTGTACGAGGCAATCCTGCAGGCGATCAATCACGATGGCCGCAGTGCCCTGGGGTATCGAACCGACGACGTCGAACCGTTCAAGCAGTGGATCATCGCCAGAACCCAGGCCCCCAGCGAGCGGCGCACGCTACTCGCCAGTCCGCCGATCCGCCCGATCGCTGAATACAACACCCTGTTTCTGGTGCGCGGCCCGGGCCTGAGCCGCAATGCCGCCACGCTGGAGCAACGCATCCAGGATCTGCATCCGCATTTCAGCCCGAGCGAGGTCGAAGCGTTTGCCAATGCCCTGACCGAACGCGGCGAGCCGCTCAAGGCCATCGAGGCACATGAAGATGAACTCGATGAACTGCGGGTCATCGTCCATCGCTGGCGCTATCAGCAACCGGAGAGCTGGGGGCCGGGCAGTCAGGGGTTCCGTGACGGTGGCGGGCTGCATATCTACGAAAGTCTGCTGAACTGCTTCGAACGCAAGAACGCGCACCTGGGCAACCGCGCCGATCCGTCGGCCTATGCGCTGGACCTCTCGCGGGAACTGCTCTCCACGAATCTGGAAACCTGGTGGGCGAAGCGTCCACCGCTGAAGAAGTTTCTCGACAAGGTCACGCTGCTCAACCTCGACAACGCGCGGTTTTCCCCCGACGCCAACGGCCTGCTCAAAGACTTTCCGAACGTGGTCGAGCTGAGTGCCAAATACTGCGAGCTGACGCGCTTGCCGGACCGCATCGGGAGCACGATGCCCCGCCTCGAACGTCTGCGTCTGAACAACAACCACATTGTGCTGGACCGTGCCGCCGTGGAACGGCTAGGCAACCTGACCTACCTCGAAGTGCTGAGAATGGACGACAACCCGCTGGGGCTGTCGCCTGATCTGTCACGCATGCCGCGCCTCAAAGTGGTGGCGCTGAAGAACACCGGCCTGACCACCTGGCCGGACGGCATTCTGGCCAAGCCTCGGCCACGCGGTCTGCTGCTCGATCTGCGCGGCAACCCGCTGACGGTAATCCCCGACGTGCCGAGCGGTTCCGATGGGCAATGGCTGGTGGCGCGCACACGTCTGGACGTCGCGGCGCTGTCTGATCTCAACCAGTTGCGTTACCAGGACAGTCGCCGTTCGATGGCACTGCCACCGGAGCCGATCATGCCGGTCGCCATCCCGGGCACCTCGATCATCTCCAACTATGGCGCCGACTACTGGTCCGACGTGCCGGGCTGGGGCATTGATCGCGAAACACCGTGGACAGAGCTGGTGGAAGATCCCATGGCCGCACCGTTCATGGCGACGTTGCTCAGCGTGCGTGAGTTTGCCGATTTCCGCGCTGGCGGAACGGCGCGCGAGCAGTTGATGCAACGCGTCTGGCGCATGCTCGACGCCGTGCACGTCGACAGTCGCTTGCGCGAAAAACTGTTCACCATGGTGGTGGCGCCGGTGGACTGCGCCGATGCCGGTACGCAGCTGTTCAACCACATGGGGGTGAACGTGCTGGCCTACGAGGCGCATGCCTATTCGGTCGAGCCGAAGGAACTGGAACTGAAACTGGTGACGCTGGCCAAAGGCGCGGCGCGCCTGGAACAGGTCAACGAAATCGCCCGGGCCGATGTCGCCAGCCGTGGCGGCAATCCCGACGACGTGGAAGTTTATCTGGCCTACCAGACCGGCCTGGCCAAACGTCTCGGCTTGCCCTGGCAGTCCGAGGGCATGCTGTACCGGGCGGTGTCCGGCGTCACTGACGCGATGATCGATCAGGCCTGCGACACGGTACTGGCGCTGGGTGAAGGTGATGGCCTGGTCAACCAGATGCTTGAGCTCGACTTCTGGAAAGAGTATTTGAGCGAGCGCTATCCCGTGCGCCTGGAAAGCAACAAGCGTCTGTTCCAGCACCGCTACGAAGCCCTTGAATCGCTGCGCGAGATCCAGCGCCAGTGGGTGCAATCGACCGTGGCCGAGGAACGCGCAGCCTTGCGCGAACAGCTCAAGACGTTGATGAACGATCTGCCGGCGCCGGCAACCGTGGTGTTCAATGAAGAACCGATCAGCGACGCGCTGTTCGAGCGGCTGCTGGTCGATCTGGCGGATGACGAAAAAGAGCTCGCGCGTCGCCTGACCCGTGAAGCCCTGACCCGCGCCGGGCTTTGATAACGGCGTGCCGGCCTGCCCGTTGCACATCGGGCAGGCCGGGCCACCTCAGGGCGCCGCCGCATTGAAGATCAGGTGCACGTTGCCATAGTAATTCCCCGGCTTGTAGCCGCCGGCGGGCGTGATCGGCTGGATCTCCAGCGCATAACGCCCGCCGGCCCTGGCCTGCTCTGCAGAAACCACCTGACGCGGCGTCTCGTGAGTCAGCACGGTATCGGCGAAGCTGACGCGCAGATAAATGTTCTGCTCCTCGCGACCATTGGACAGAAACGCTACGTTCTCCAGGCGGGCCTCGATGGCACTGGTGTCGTGCCTGAGGTCGAAGTGTTTGCGCATTCCGCCGAGGCTCTTGGTGCTGATATTCCACGGCAGAATCTGTTCACGATGAATCCAGTCCGTTTCGGCCGGTATCACATAAAAACCCAGCGTCGGAATATCCACCGACACCTCGAACCGGTGCTCTTCGCGTGCCGCAAACGATTCCGCGCTGAACAGGATCAGAACGCCCGCGCACAGAGTCATCAACGATGGCTTGATCATCTCAGGTCACCCCGTGATGAGAGGCCGGCTACGCGCAGGGACTTCTTGCTGTCGCCTTCCACCAGATTGAAGCGGTATTCACGTCCGGCCTGCTTGTCGAACTCGAAACTGTTGCCTGCGCGGATATGGTGTTTGGTGGTTGGCTCGCAGGCGGTTTCGTCTTTCAGCGCACAATTGCGGAACTCGTCGATCAGCACCACGGTGTTGCCGTTATTGCGCACTCGATAGCTTGTCGGGGTGTCTTCGATCACGCTGTCGAAACGGCTGTCTTTCGGGCGCACAAAGAACACCGTACCGAAACCGGTCATGACGTTGACCCCGGCCGACAAGGTGGTTTTGTATTGCTCACGCTCCTCGGCGGACACGGCGAATTCGTCTTCCTTTTCCGGGACAACGGGGATGAACCGCACGCGGAAATAGCGCTCCCGGTCACGCTCACCCATCATCAACAGACGCGTACCCTGCATGCCGTTGGCCGGCACGATCAGCCGCGCGGGGCTGGCCATCAGGCCGTCACGACTGCTCATGTCAGCCTGGCTCCTGACCTCGATTTCCCGCGAGGTACCGTCGGCGTCATAGAGGATTTCGAGAATGTTGACCTTGACGAATGCAGTGCTGTCGCCGCTGTTGAATACCCGTTTCAGGTACGTGCTCTTGTCACCGTCGAGATAGTCGTAGACCGTCCCGACATTGATCTGCGGGCCGGCCTGCAGGGCAAAGGGCAGCCCGCTCAAAACCATTGCTAACACCAGACGCTTCATCACCTTGATTCCTTGGTCGTTGAACACAGTGCCGACTCGACTCATCGCTGAATGGCCCATCAGATATCCGAATCCCAGATCACAATGACAGTGCCGGAATAGCTGTCGCTCACACCGGGCTGCAGCATCTCTGCCATCGAATGCGGCCGAACTTCGAAATGCAGGGTTCCCGGTGCTCGATCCACATAAAAACCGGGCTTGAAATACAGGGCATTCCCGGCGCTGGGCTTCAATGGCATGCGCCGCACCGGCTGGCCGGCAAGATCGGTTATGCCATTGGGCATGCTGACGCTGACGTACAGCTCGACTCGACGGTAATTATTACTGTCCTGCAATCCGCACTCGGCACCTACTCCGGGACCGCAATTGATCAGCATCTTGAAACGCGATGACGCCGAAATGTTGAAGGTCTGGTCGCGGAACAGCCCGACCGGCCGCCGTCCGGCCTGCAGCCAGCTCTGCCAGCCACCGTTGGGAACCAGGCGGACTTTTTCGCCACCGGGCGGGATGTCGACTTTGAGGGTGTGCTGCACATTCAGATTGAAATTCAAGGTCAGAGACGAACTCGACGGCAACATCACATCGCCAAAATCGAAATCCGCATTCGGCCCGACGCTGTAGGTCAGCGAACCGCTGTAGTCCCCCGACGACATCCCAAGCGGGTCGGGGGTGACCAGTTCATAGGCAAAATCGAGGTGTTCCAGACGCAACCACGGCACATCGAACTTCGCCTGTTTGGTACAGGCAGCGGCCGCTGGCGTTTTCCAGAAAAACGAGTATGAATCGGGGGAGTACCAACCCACACCGCTGTACTGACAGGGCGCCGGAGCATAGACCCAACTCAAGCCCCACAACAGGTTGTGGGCGCTGCGATCGTCTTCGGCGCCCTCCACCAGTTTCATCACATTCTCGGTCACATAGCGCGAACCGATACCGACGATCCGCACCTTGACGATTTTTGGCTCGTGGGTGGTCTCGTGATAGACCGTCAGTTCACGCCACTGCACGGGTACCTGAAACGTTGCCCCTTGCCGCGGCGAAGGATGATTCGCCGCAATCGGCGCACGAGCGTTGAACTGAATCGGCACCTGCAAGCTGAATATTTCGTGCTGCTCGCACTGCGCCGGATCGTAGGTGCAGTAACCACTGGAAGGCGTGGTGTTGTGGAACTTGTTGCGGTGCGGATAAGACGAGTCCGGCTTGAACTCGGCGGTAATCGACACCTGTTCGGCGTGAGCCGCAGATACCGTGCCGGCGACCAGCACAACAGCGGCCAGCCCGCGACGCAGGTATGTAGCCAAGGGTGAGACGTTCATGTCTGCAAATCTCCTGAAGCAGGCCGGATCAACCCGCGGTGTGAGCCTTTTGGGTGACGTCGGCCAACGTGTCCGGCGAGCAGCGCAAATCGCCGATCATCAGCACGTTGTTTTCGCTACGGTGTTGGTCGGGGTCGAGCCGGAACTGGCACAGCAGTTGATCGGCGTAGCGCACTTCGAGGGTCGGTGAGCCGGCGTGCATCTCCATCGAGAAAAACCCGTCGACTTCGCTGACCCCGCGACTGGCGTGATTGATCACGTGATGGCCTTTGAGCGGCTGGCCCTGGGGGTCGAGCAGGCGTCCGAGTACGGTGACGGTTTTCATCACCCGCACCTTGCGGTACTCCACGCCGCCCTTGTTCAGGTGATAGCGGGCGCGAGACGGTTCGATGTTGGCGGCCGGAACGTGATTGCCTTCGAAATCGAAGCCCACCGAACTGTTGCGGTACGCCGTGAGCGGGATGAAATTACGCCCCGGCCGCAGCGCTGAACTGCCGCCGCTGAGGTCGTCGGCGCGCAGGGTGACGTCGGCGATATCCGACTCGACATCGACGATCATTCCGGCGCCACGGCCCTGATGCTGGCTGGTCATGACCAGTTGCTGACCGCCGACGATCACGCTGCTGTCGAGGTTCACGCCACCGGTGAAGTTGCCGTTATAGGACGAGCGCTGCACGAAGCCGTCGCCATTGACCCAGTCGGTACGGAAGTTGGCCAGGCTCGAAAGACCGACGCCGTAGGTGTCGGTCAGCGCCGTGACCGAAACGCTTTGCAGAATGTGATTCTGCAGATCCTTGCGATAGCCGATCGAGCCATTGTTGTCGCGCCCGCCATCGCGGGCGGTGCGGCTGCCGATGCTGCCGGAAATCTGCTGCCCCGGCCCGCCCAGTGCCATGTTGATGCTCAGGTCGATCCCGCGATTACGCGCCTCGCCACTGCTGTAGCTGCCCGGCCGGTCGAACAGCGACAGCCGCCAGTTGGCATCGCTGCCAAACAGCTCGGTGCGCTGCGTCCAGCCCAGGTCCATGCCCACGCCTTCGACGTTGCCTGTGCTGTGCGAGACCCGCGCACTCAGCGAATCCTTGCGGCTGATACGGTGGTTGAGCGCCAGCGACGAGTTACTGGTTTCGCCGGTGAACACATTGCGCTGCCGCACCCGGGTACCGTCGGGCAGCGTGTCGTAACTGTTACGGGTATCGAGCCAGCTGCGGTTGTGGCTGACCACCAGACTGCCGGCGCCATAGTTGTACAGGCCCTGCACATCGGCGCCGGTGCCGTGGTCTTCGGTCTGATAGAGATTGGCGAAGAGGCTGATGCTGTCGGCCAGACTCCAGTCGATCGAGGTGCCGTACTGCAAGGTGTCGCGTACCTGACGCGCCGACAGGCCAAGGATCACGCGCGGGTGCAGCAGGTAGTTGAGCGCAGCGCCGGCGGCGAGATCGCCGCTTTGCTGTTCCTCCCAATTGCTCAGCAGTTTGCTTTCCTGCCCGGCGAACACGTTATAGCGCCAGCGCTGGTCGAGGTTTTGCCAGTTCACCGGTTTGTAGACCAGCTCCTGAGTAGTCGCGGTGGTCTGGCCATCCTCGATCAGGCGCACTTCGACTTCATAGATGCCACCGGGCAAGGGCCGGGTATCCAGCGTCTGTAAACCGGCCGGCACGGCTTGCGTATTGATCAGCAGGCCATCGCGATAGATCTCCACCGACGCCTGGCGATTGGCCGTGACGAAAATCGGGTAGACGCTGGGCCGCGGGCTGTCGACCGCCAGGCTGTCGGAGCTGCCATACATCACACCCACCGCCGTATCGGGGCTGGTGCCGAACGAACGGGGCTGGCGGGTCAGGCCTTCGGAATTAGGGGTGAAATAGCCCAGGCGGAAAAAACTGCCCTGCAGTTCGCGCTGGGTGTAAAGCTCGTGTACCGCATGATAGGTCTTGGTGTCCGGCCCGCCGAGGCGCGCCAGTTGCATATTGAAGGCCTGGCTCCAGTTGCCGAGACTGGCACTGGCTTCCAGACCGAAACGTCCGCCCAGATCCTGGTTCTGGCCGCCATTGAGGTTCAGCTGATTACGCAGCATCAGACCGCTGCTGCCCCCCTCGGGCTGCTCATGGAAGCGTTGCGTCTGCAGATCGCGCTCGGCGTTTTCGGTGGCGATCGAGAGCAGTGAATTTTCCAGGTTGTAATGCACCGCCAGCAGTTGCTCGGGGCATTGCCCGCTGCAGTTGCCCAGGGCTACGCCGGATTTGAGGAGACTGGCCCAGGTTTCGCGCTCGGCGGCACTGATACGGCTGTCACTGGTGTCGGTGAAGTCGAGCAAGGTAATGCGATCATCACGCGACAATACAATCATTGCCTCGCCCAGCGGTTGTTGATCAAGTTCGACACGAACCGCCAAAGGCACATCAAAGAAATGCTCTTCAAAGTCCGCCGGAAGACCTTTCGCCTGAGCCAGCAAACTTCGCGGGGTATTATCGACTGGAGGCGGCGCCGCCAGTACGCTGCTGCTCAAAAGCAATGCAAGCGCAGCCGCGATGGGCGTCATCGGATACATGGATTAATACTCTGATTACCGGAAGTAAAAGCCCGGCCGGGCAACTTCAAAGTTGCCGGCCGGTTACGTTACTGGACAAGTAACGTCAGGTATTGCCGTTATGACTCAAACCGAAGGTTCGACGACCAGCATGACCACACCGGTGTAATCGCCAGCGGCCGGTTTGGCACCGGTAGCGCTGATCTTGAAGGGCGCGCGATAACGCGTATTGGACTCGGTATCACCGACCACTTCCTGCGAAGTGGTGGTCAGCGTCTTGCCGTTGAGTTCGACTTTCAGGTCGATGGTGTTGTTACCGCCAATCAGCTTCGGCACACCTTCCAGACGTGCATGAACCTTGCCGGCCGTGTGCAGCACGTCGAAGTGCCCGTTGACTTCGCGCATCGAATTGGTGGCCGGGTTGTAGCTCATGTCCTGATCCTTGTTGACCAGATCGGCATCCACCGGCACCGCATAGAAGTCGTCAGCCGGCACGTGCGCCACGAGACTGATGGAGTGCTTGGCTTCAGTGGCGGCAAACGCCATCGAGGCGCTCATGGCCAGGACAGTCAGAGGGGCGGCAAAGGCGAGTTTCTTGAGCATCATTGAATACCTGTCTTATATAAAATTAGTTGAGTCGTCGAGCAGTCAAGGTGAACTGAACAGTCACGAGCAGTCAGTGCTCACCGTTAACTTTCAACGCCGAAGAATGTTCAACCAATTTATCTTCAAAGTAAGCAGGCAACGTCCTGCGACCTTGTAGCCTGGACGCTATTAGATGAGAAAGAAAAAACCGCGAAATTCAGGAAAGTTCCCGTCCAACTGTAAGAAGCAGGCTACAGCGCGCCAGCCGAATGACTGCATGCGCCACAACTTGGTAGCAACTTCCGTAAGACATGTACCACACTTTCCCGGAAACAAAGGGCGAAACGGAATATTAGAGAATCAGCACTAATCTGCGCCTTTGCCGGGGGATTTAATACTGCGTTTTCTTGATCATTTTCCGGTTTTTTCGACCGCAGATTCGATCGGTCAGGTGAGCGCCGTTGGTCAGGAACCCTTGTCAACGCCTAAAGATATATCTTAAGTTGTATCTAAACACGACGAGAGAGCAGGAAAATGAGAGACCATCATTCCCCCCATCATCACCGCGAACACGGCGACGGCCGTGACGGCTTCGAAAAACGCCCCGGCCGCGAACGCGGTGGACGCGCCCCACGGGTCTTCGCCCCCGGTGATCTGAAATTGTTGCTGCTGGCGCTGATCGCCGAGCAGCCGTGCCACGGCTATGACCTGATCCGCCAGATCGAAGGCATGTTCGACGGCGCCTACAGCCCAAGCCCCGGCGTGATCTACCCGACCCTGACCTTCCTTGAAGAAAGCGACTTGATCAGCGGCGACGCCGAGGCCGGCAAAAAACGCTACAGCGTGACCGACGCCGGTCGTTTGTCCCTAAGCGAACAAGCGGTAGCGCTGGACGGCGTGCGCATGCGCATCGACGTCAGCAAACGCTCGTTGCGCGGCCATGACCGGCCGCCGGAAATCCACGAGGCGGTGCACAACCTGCGCCACGCCTTGCAACTGCACCACGGACGCTGGAGCGCGGAAGAAATCCAGCGGGTTGCCGCGCTGCTCAACGACACCGCCAAAGCCATCGTCGACGGCCCTGCCGTTCAATCTGCCCCGGAGAAAGCCGAATGACTGCAGTCGATACGCAAACCATTCACCGCGTGATGCACGAAATCAAACGCCGCAAACTCGAAGTCCTGCGCGTGGTCGACCTGACCCCGCGCATGCGCCGCATCACCCTCGGCGGGCCGGAACTGGCCGGGTTCATCAGCCTGGGCACCGACGATCACGTCAAGCTGCTGTTTCCGCAGAATGCCGAACAGGCTGCGGCGCTGGAAACCATGGTGCTCGGCGCCGGCAAGGACAACGGCCCGCTGCCCGAGATGCGCGACTACACCCCGCGCCGCTACGACCTGGAAAAACTCGAGCTGGACATCGACTTCGTCCTGCACGGCGACGGCCCTGCCTCGACCTGGGCTGAACAGGCCAGACCCGGGCAATTCCTGCACATCGGCGGGCCACGCGGTTCGATGATCGTGCCGGACATCTTCGACAGCTATCTGCTGATCGGCGACGAAACCGCCCTCCCCGCCATCGCCCGCCGCCTTGAAGGCCTGGCGGCCAATCGCAAGGCGCTGGTGGTGATCGAAGTGGAGAACGGTGCCGAGCAACAAGTGCTGGAGAGTGCGGCGCAGGTCAATGTGATCTGGGTCCTGCGCGACGGGGGCAAGGACAACCTGCTGACCACGGTCAAAGAGCTGCAGGTGCCCAAGGGCAATCTGTATGCGTGGGTAGCGACCGAGACCAAGGTTTCGCGACAGATTCGCCGGGTGCTGCTGGATGAGCATGGACACAATGAGCAGTTCGTCAAAGCCGTCGGCTACTGGCGGGCTGAGGGTTCGGCAGAAGAGTGATTTGCCCTTGTGGGAGCGGGCTTGCTCGCGAATGCGGTCGATCATTCAACCATGATGTTGACTGACCTGACGCCTTCGCGAGCAAGCCCGCTCCCACATTGACCTTTTAACTTCGTCCTGACTGCCAGCGGTCGATCCCGATCACCAGCAAGCCAATCAGCACAAACCCCACCAATATCCCCCCGGCATTGATGAACACCTGTGTATAACCGAGCATTGCCACATCAATGAACGGATACGCGTAGGCGCCAAGCAGATGCCCGCGCAGCAAGGCGTAAACGAAGTACACGAGCGGATAGATCAGCCACAGCGGCAGGTGCCACAGGCGCAACGTCCCTTTAGGCACGCAGCACCACCAATAGCCGAGAAACATCAGCGGCATCACGTCGTGGAGTAATTCGTCGGCAACAAATTGCCAGCCCTGCGGGTGCCACAAATGCCGCAGCAGAATGCTGTAAGCCAGACCGACCACCGCAATGCTGACCGCAATCCCGCTGCTCACCCATGGCTGGAGAAACCAGCGCTGTGCGGCGGATTCACGCCCGGTGACAGCGCAGGTCAGCACGGTCGCCACCAGGGTGTTGGTGAGTACCGTGAAGTAACTGAAGAAACTCACCAGCCCGCCCAGCAGGCTGGCGTCGACACTCAGCCGCGCAAGGAAAATCAGGTACAGCTGGATACTCAGCCCGGCCCAACCGAGCGTGGCGATGAGCGTGATCAGGCGTCGCCGCGTAACGGCGTCCATCTCAGAGCGGACGCTTGGTGCGCATCAGTTTCACGTACAAGCGCTCGACCTTCTCCCGCGCCCACGGGGTTTTGCGCAGGAAGGTCAGGCTCGACTTGATGCTCGGGTCGCTCTTGAAGCAGCGGATATCGATGCGCTCGGCCAACCCTGACCACTCGTAATGCGCCACCAGCGCATTGAGGATCTGTTCAAGGGTTACGCCATGCAGCGGATCGGGAGTGTGGTCGTTCATGCCAGGCCTTTGGACGGAGGGAAAATGCACAAGCCGCGCACCTTAGCCGAGGGGCCGGTCAGGTGGAAGGCCTTGCATCAAATGTAGGCCAACCCGAGAAGATCGCAGCCTGCAGCCATCGCCACAATGCGCCCGTTTGCCGCACTGTTACCGAATCAGAAATGCTGCATGTCTGCAAAAGCCCTTTGTCTTTTTGTTACAGATCATTATCCTGCCGCCCTTCAGCTGAATCGCTTCACTGCCTGCGTCAAATTGAAGCGCTCGGTTTACCCCCGTAAAACACCAAAAAAGACTGACCCATGCCTGATTTTTCCTTCTCCCGAGACAGCGCTATCTCAGCCCTGCGCCTGCTCGGCGGCTGCACCGCGCTCGGCTTCGCCACCTACGCCCAGGCGGCCCCCGCTTTCGACAGCGACTCACCGTGGATGCTCGGTGACTGGAACGGCACGCGTACCGAACTGGCGGAAAAAGGCTACGACTTCAAACTCGACTACACCGGCGAAATGGGCAGCAACCTGCACGGCGGCTACGACCACGATCGCACCGCGCGTTACAGCGACCAGTTCGGTCTGGGCACGCACCTGGACCTGCAAAAAATCCTTGGCTGGGACGACGCCGAGTTTCAGCTGACCATCACCAAGCGCAGTGGCAACAACATCAGCAACGACCGGATCAACGATCCACGCGTTGGCGGCTTCACCTCGGCCCAGGAAGTCTGGGGCCGTGGCCAGACCACGCGCCTGACGCAGATGTGGTACCAGCAGAAATTCTTCGACCAGAAGCTCGACATCAAGGTCGGCCGCTTCGGCGAAGGCGAAGACTTCAACAGCTTCCCGTGCGACTTTCAGAACCTGGCGTTCTGCGGCTCGCAGGTCGGCAACTGGGTCGGCGGCATCTGGTACAACTGGCCGGTCAGCCAATGGGCGCTGCGGGTCAAATATCACCTGACCCCAGAGTTGTACGCGCAGGTCGGCGCCTACGAGCAGAACCCGTCAAACCTCGATCGCGGCAACGGCTTCAAACTCAGCGGCAGCGGTACCCAAGGCGCCGTGTTGCCGGTGGAACTGGTGTGGACGCCGAAGCTCAACGGCCTGCCGGGCGAATACCGTGCCGGTTACTACTACAGCAGCGCCAAGGCCTCTGACGTCTATAAAGACCAGAACGGCCAGCCTGCTGCACTGAGCGGCGAAGCCTACCGCAGCGCGTCGAGCAAACACGGCGTGTGGTTCGGTGCGCAGCAGCAAGTCACCAGCCTCGCCAGCGACCACTCGCGCGGCTTGAGCGTGTTTGCCAACGCGACGATGCACGACAAGAAAACCAACGCGATCGACAACTACGTGCAGGCCGGCGTGGTCTACAAAGGCCCGTTCGATGCCCGCGCCAAAGACGACATCGGTTTCGCCCTGGCCCGCGTCCACGTCAACCCGGCCTTCCGCAAGAACGCCGAAGCGAGCAATCAGGCGCACGCCGTCTACGACTATGACGACCCGTCCTTCCTGCCGCCGCAGGACACCGAATACAGCGCCGAACTGTATTACGGCGTGCACGTTGCCAACTGGCTGACCGTGCGCCCGAACCTGCAATACATCCGCCATCCGGGCGGCGTGAACGAGGTCGATGACGCACTGATCGCGGGGATCAAGATCCAGTCCTCGTTCTAAAGATTTACGCAAATCCCCAAGGTGGGAGCGGGCTTGCTCGCGAAAGCGGTGTCTCAGAAGACGGATGCATCGACTGACACGACGCCTTCGCGAGCAAGCCCGCTCCCACAGGGATTGATGAAATTCGTTAGCTAGACAAGTTTTTATCTGAACCATACCTGCGCCCAATCGTCATCTAGAGTGACTAAAGCGCGGGACTAAATAAACGTCACGGAGAATCACACTATGAGCACCGAAAGTGCTTCGAGTCGGGGCCGTCTGTTACCGAGCCTGCTCGGCATTCTGCTTCTACTGATGGGCCTGGCCATGTTGGCCGGGGGAGTCAAGCTGAGCATGCTCGGCGGCTCGCTGTACTACCTGCTGGCCGGTATCGGCATTGCGCTGAGCGGCATTCTGTTGCTGCTGCGTCGTCGTGCAGCGCTGGGCCTGTACGCCATCGTGCTGTTCGCCAGCACGGTCTGGGCCTTGTGGGAAGTCGGTCTGGACTGGTGGCAACTGGTGCCGCGTCTGGCCCTGTGGTTCGTTCTCGGCATCGTGATGTTGCTGCCGTGGTTCCGTCGTCCGTTGCTGCTCAATGGCCCGGCGCCGATGGGCACGGGTGGCCTGACCGTGGCCGTGGTGCTGGCCGGCGTCACTGCCCTGGCCAGCCTGTTCACCCACCCGGGCGAAACCTTTGGTGAACTGGGCCGCGACACCGCGGACATGACCAGCACCGCACCGCAAATGCCTGAAGGCGACTGGCAGGCCTATGGCCGCACCGAGTTCGGCGACCGCTATTCGCCGCTGAAGCAGATCACTCCGGCCAACGTCGGCAAGCTGCAAGAAGCCTGGCGCATCCAGACCGGCGACCTGCCAACCGCCGATGACCCGGTCGAGCTGACCAACGAAAACACCCCGCTCAAAGTCAACGGCATGCTCTATGCCTGCACCGCACACAGCAAAGTGCTGGCGCTGGATCCAGACACCGGCAAGGAACTGTGGCGCTTCGACCCGCAGATCAAGAGCCCGGTGGGCTTCAAGGGCTTCGCCCACATGACCTGCCGTGGCGTGTCGTACTACGACGAAGCCGCTTACGCCAAGTCGGAAAACGCCGCTTCCGCCGTCATCTCCGAAGCTGGTAAAGCTGTCGCTCAGGCCTGCCCGCGTCGCCTGTACCTGCCAACCGCCGATGCCCGTCTGATCGCCCTGAACGCCGACACCGGCAAGATCTGCGAAGGCTTCGGCAAAAACGGCGTGGTCGACCTGACCCAAGGCATCGGCCCGTTCACCGCCGGTGGCTACTACTCCACCTCGCCAGCGGCGATTACCCGTGATCTGGTGATCATGGGCGGTCACGTCACTGACAACGAGTCGACCAACGAGCCATCGGGCGTGATCCGCGCTTTCGACGTGCGCGACGGCCACCTCGTGTGGAACTGGGACAGCGACAAGCCGGACGCCACCGAGCCATTGGCCCCAGGCGAAACCTACAGCCGCAACTCGGCCAACATGTGGTCGCTGGCCAGCGTCGATGAAAAACTCGGCATGGTTTACCTGCCACTGGGCAACCAGACTCCAGACCAGTGGGGCGCAGACCGCACCCCAGGCGCCGAGAAATTCAGCGCCGGCATCGTTGCCCTCGACCTGGCCACCGGTAAAGTGCGCTGGAACTACCAGTTCACCCACCACGACCTGTGGGACATGGACGTTGGCAGCCAGCCAACCCTGCTCGACATGAAAACCGCCGACGGCGTGAAACCGGCGCTGATCGCCCCGACCAAACAGGGCAGCCTGTACGTCCTCGACCGTCGTGACGGCACGCCGATCATCCCGATCAAGGAAATCCCGGTTCCGCAAGGCGCCGTGAAAGGCGACCACACCGCACCGACCCAGGCCCGTTCGGACCTCAACCTGCTGGCCCCGGAACTGACCGAAAAAGCCATGTGGGGCGCCAGCCCGTTCGACCAGATGCTGTGCCGCATCCAGTTCAAGGAACTGCGCTACGAAGGCCAATACACGCCTCCGTCGGAACAGGGCAGCCTGATCTATCCGGGTAACGTCGGCGTGTTCAACTGGGGCGGCGTCTCGGTCGACCCGGTTCGCCAGATGCTGTTCACCAGCCCGAACTACATGGCCTTCGTTTCGAAAATGGTGCCACGCGAGAAAGTCGCTGCCGGCAGCAAACGCGAGAGCGAAACCGCTGGCGTGCAGCCAAACACCGGCGCGCCATACGCGGTGATCATGCACCCGTTCATGTCGCCACTGGGCGTACCGTGCCAGGCCCCGGCCTGGGGCTACGTTGCCGGTATCGACCTGACCACCGGTAAAGTTGTGTGGAAACGCAAAAACGGCACCAGCCGCGACAGCTCGCCAATCCCGATCGGCTTCACCCTGGGCGTACCAAGCATGGGCGGTTCGATGGTCACTGCAGGCGGCGTCGGCTTCCTCAGCGGCACCCTCGATCAGTACCTGCGCGCCTACGACGTGAACACCGGTAAAGAACTGTGGAAATCGCGTCTGCCTGCAGGCGGTCAAGCGACTCCGATGACCTACACCGGCAAGGACGGCAAGCAATACGTGCTGCTCGTTGTTGGCGGTCACGGTTCGCTGGGCACCAAGATGGGTGACTATGTGATTGCGTACAAACTGCCGGAATAAGTTTTAGCGGCGGTAAAGGAAAGGCGATGCTCCGTGAGGGGCATCGCCTTTTTTGTGCCCACACTTTCTGAGTCCACCGGACAAACCTGTGGGAGCGGGCTTGCTCGCGAAAGCGGTGTATCAACCAATGAGTTTGCCGGCTGACACATTGCCTTCGCGAGCAAGCCCGCTCCCACACTGGACGGTGTCCGTCCTACAGAAGCGCGTTATACGCGGGAGATTTCCGACAAGTCGCGTCGGTTGTGCCTCGGAAGTTGGCTGGATAGGCTCTGGTGGTCGCTGGAAATTCAGCGGCCGGGCGTCGCGGCCTGATAACTGATGCATAATCGCCAACCTGACAGCACCTCGGATGCCTGTTGGTTGTGTCATGGCGGCTGTGCGCGGGATACCTTCTTTGGGGGTATGCCGATTCCTCAGTTATCGGTCCGCGAACCCGCGTACAGCTGCCACCTCAGATTGCGTCGCGGCAATTGAAGGTAGCTCCACTTCACCAACTGAGAATTCATCATGATCAAACCCACACCGAATCCCCCCGAAACCTCCCCCTACGAATCCCTCGATTCCAGAAAACTCCACGACGCCGCCGAGCGTGCGCTGGATCACTACCTGAAGCCCTCCGCCGCCGCGGTGAGATTCCACAAACCCAGCAGCATGTTCCAGGTCGCCCCGGACATGGACAACGAAAGCCTGCTGGTTCACGCCTGCGAATCACTGGCCCAAGCCAGCCTCATGACCAGCGACATCGCCGCGTACATCGACATCCCGCAGCGCCGGACGATACTGGCCATTCAGCAAATCATCATGCTCGCCGAACTGGCGGTGAATCGGGTGCTGGATAATGTGGAAATCACCCAATCTGCGGCACACAGCTGAGCCATAGTGGGAGCGGGCTTGCTCGCGAAAGCGTCAGCACATCCAACACTTGCGGTGACTGACACACCGCTTTCGCGAGCAAGCTCGCTCCCACAGTGGAATTGGGTGAGTCAGGTGGAGATGGGTCGGCTCGTAGGCCGCCATCGCGAGCAGGCTCACTCCTACAGTTTGAACCCGGTGCATTCAGTTGGAGATCGGTTGGCTGTCAGGCCGCCATCGCTGGCAAGCCAGCTCCCACAGTTTTGATTCGTGTATGCCCCATGCGGCGCAGCCGCCCCACTCAAAACAATGAGCGCAAGCTCGAGTACCGCTCTTGATCTTGATCCACGGGCGACGTCGGAAGGCTGAGTGGAGGGATTGATCCGGGGGTGGGAGCGCAGCGACCGTTTGGCGCAGCCAAACACAGCGAGAGGAGGTGCAGCGAAGCAAACCGGAGGCGCTGCCCCACGGATCAGTCCCGGAGCGAAGGAACCCCGAGCCCCAGCGAGCGGGCCGAACGCAGGAGCAAGCCTTTTCGGTTACCTTTTCGGCGTCTGGAAAAGGTGACTCGCCGTAAGGGCGAAACCGCCAGCCGCCACACCCAAAAAAACGGATATACCCCCAAAACCCCAAGAACCTGGTCGGCCCAAAGGCCGCCAAGTCCAAAGCGTGACGCCTGTCAAAACCCTGAACACCCAAGCAGAAACACCGCCCCCCATTGAAACCACCCAAAGCCTGCCCCATCTAAGACCCATACCCCATTGCGCAGGTGCCCCATGAGCGACCAGCAAGAATTCCCGGACAACCCCGACGACTACACCGAAGCAGAACACATCGAACACACCTCATCCGGCAAAGGCCTGGCCCTGCCCGGCCAGAACCTGCCGGACAAGGTCTACGTCATCCCGATCCACAACCGCCCGTTCTTCCCGGCCCAAGTGCTGCCGGTCATCGTCAACGAAGAACCCTGGGCCGAAACCCTCGATCTGGTGAGCAAATCCGACCACCACTCCCTGGCCCTGTTCTTCATGGACACGCCCCAGGAAGACCCGCGCCACTTCAACACCGGCGCCCTTCCCGAATACGGCACGCTGGTCAAGGTCCATCACGCCAGCCGTGAAAACGGCAAACTGCAATTTGTCGCCCAAGGCCTGAGCCGCGTACGCATCAAGACCTGGCTCAAGCACCACCGCCCGCCGTACCTGGTCGAAGTCGAATACCCGCACCAGCCCACCGAGCCGACCGACGAGGTCAAGGCCTACGGCATGGCGCTGATCAACGCGATCAAGGAACTGCTGCCGCTCAATCCGCTGTACAGCGAAGAGCTGAAGAACTACCTCAACCGCTTCAGCCCCAACGATCCGTCGCCGCTGACCGACTTCGCCGCCGCCCTCACGTCGGCGACAGGTAATGAGCTGCAAGAAGTGCTCGACTGCGTGCCGATGCTCAAGCGCATGGAAAAAGTCCTGCCGATGCTGCGCAAGGAAGTCGAAGTCGCGCGCCTGCAGAAAGAGATCTCCGCCGAGGTCAATCGCAAGATCGGCGAGCATCAGCGTGAGTTCTTCCTCAAGGAACAACTCAAGGTGATCCAGCAGGAACTCGGCCTGACCAAGGACGACCGCAGCGCCGATCTCGAACAGTTCGAACAACGCCTGGAAGGCAAAGTCCTGCCGGCACAGGTGCAGAAACGCCTCGAAGAGGAAATGAACAAACTGTCGATCCTTGAAACCGGCTCGCCAGAGTACGCGGTCACCCGCAACTACCTCGACTGGGCGACCTCGGTGCCGTGGGGCGTGTACGGCGAGGACAAACTCGACCTCAAGTACGCGCGCAAGGTACTCGACAAACACCACGCCGGCCTCGACGACATCAAGGACCGCATCCTCGAATTCCTTGCGGTCGGTGCCTATAAAGGCGAAATCAGCGGCTCCATCGTATTGCTGGTCGGTCCGCCGGGCGTGGGTAAAACCAGCGTCGGCAAATCCATCGCCGAATCCCTTGGCCGGCCGTTCTACCGCTTCAGCCTCGGCGGCATGCGTGACGAAGCCGAGATCAAGGGCCACCGCCGCACCTACATCGGCGCGCAACCGGGCAAACTGGTGCAGGCGTTGAAAGACGTCGAAGTGATGAACCCGGTGATCATGCTCGACGAGATCGACAAGATGGGCCAGAGCTACCAGGGCGACCCGGCGTCGGCGCTGCTGGAAACCCTCGACCCGGAACAGAACGTCGAATTCCTCGATCACTATCTCGACCTGCGCATGGACCTGTCGAAAGTCCTGTTCGTATGCACCGCCAACACCCTGGATTCGATTCCCGGCCCGCTGCTGGACCGCATGGAAGTGATTCGCCTGTCGGGCTACATCACCGAAGAAAAAGTCGCCATCGCCAAGCGCCACCTGTGGCCGAAGCTGCTGGAAAAGGCCGGCGTGTCCAAAGGCAGCCTGAGCATCAGCGACAGCGCGCTCAAGGCCTTGATCGACGGTTACGCCCGTGAAGCCGGGGTGCGCCAACTGGAAAAACAGATGGGCAAACTGGTGCGCAAAGCGGTGATGAAGCTGATCGACGACCCGAAAGCAGTGATCAAGCTCGGGCCGAAAGACCTCGAAGCCTCGCTGGGCCATCCGGTGTTCCGCAATGAACAAGTGCTGTCCGGCACCGGCGTCATTACCGGTCTGGCCTGGACCAGCATGGGCGGCGCGACCCTGCCGATCGAAGCCACGCGAATTCACACGCTCAACCGTGGTTTCAAACTCACCGGGCAACTGGGTGACGTGATGAAAGAGTCGGCGGAGATCGCCTACAGCTACGTCAGCTCACACCTGAAACAGTTTGGCGGCGATGCGAAATTCTTCGACGAGGCCTTCGTCCACCTGCACGTGCCGGAAGGCGCCACACCGAAAGACGGCCCGAGCGCCGGCGTGACCATGGCCAGCGCCCTGCTCTCGCTCGCCCGCAATCAGCCGCCGAAAAAAGGCGTGGCGATGACCGGCGAACTGACCCTGACCGGGCATGTACTGCCGATTGGCGGGGTGCGTGAGAAGGTGATCGCGGCGCGGCGGCAGAAGATCTTCGAACTGATCCTGCCGGAGCCGAACCGGGGCAACTTTGAGGAGTTGCCGGATTATCTGAAGGAAGGCATTACCGTGCACTTCGCCAAGCGCTTTGCGGATGTAGCGAAAGTTTTGTTCTGATTTAGACATTGGTCGTTATCAATCAAACAACGATAACGACCAATACTTCTTCGCATAGCCGAGCACTTCATAATTGCCAAGCGATATAAAAAACTGACATTTCTGACAGTTCCGAAGTTTTCTATCTTGAATAAGCTCTACCTTGTTTCTCCCCCCAGGTTAGACACAGGAGCTTCAAGATGAATAACTCAAAAGATGCAAGGACGTTTGCTCGCGGTATTTTGACAGCCTACATTCCAGAGGACGTCAACTTCTCGACCGATAAACTAATCATAAGTACTCATAAAGAAACCCTAGCCCTGGAAGGAATCTACCGCCGTCCTGACCAACCGAACTTTTCAAGAAACGTCAGGGTTTTCCTGACAAAAAAAGACCAGAAGTATCCGGACAATGGCAGGCATGACTTTCCTGCAGAAAATATCAGAGTCGAATATGACGGAAATTTTAACGCCGATTTTTTTAGGACCATTCCGGGAGAAGGCGTTATTTTTCTCAACCTTGACCCTGTCACCCATCGCTACTCCTGTGCGATGGATATAAGTTTCACAAAAGAGGGCAGTGACGAAAGTTTTCCTGTTATTTGCTCATTTACCATGATCCATCAATAGTCTGCTGCTGATCAAAGTCAGCATTTTTGCATCGGCCGACGCTAAGTTGCCGGATTATCTGAAGGAGGGCATTACCGTGCACTTCGCCAAGCGCTTTGCGGATGTGGCGAAAGTGTTGTTCTGACAGTTATCCAGAGCCTGACACGCCGCCTTCGCGAGCAAGCCCGCTCCCACAGGGTTCTGTAGTGAACACAGCATTTGTGGTCACCACACAACTACTGTGGGAGCGGGCTTGCTCGCGAAGGCGTCTGTGGCAACACCACAGAACCGCCTCACCGTCACACTTTGTCTCATCTTCAGTTATGCTCGCCGTTCGTCGTCAACGCCGGAGCCACTGAGCCTATGTCCGCCACTCGCCTGTTTGTCCCTCTCGCCCTCTCTTTGCTGGCCGCCTGCGCCACGCAGCCAAAACAGAACGTGACCGTGGAAAACCAGAGCGAATGCCCCGTGCAGTTGACCAACGGACAAAACCTGATCGTGATGCTGCCGAGCAACCCGACCACGGGCTATCGCTGGGCAATTCAGGATTCCGCCGGCGGCGTGCTACATGCACTCAGCCCTGAGGTTTACAGCAGTCCGAAAGATTCCGGCATGGTCGGCGCGGGCGGTTTTTCCACCTGGCGCTTCCAGGCCTTTGCCACCGGCAACGGCCGCTTGCGCCTGACCTCGCAGCAGCCCTGGGAACCGGAAGTTGAACCGGCAGAAACCTTCGACTGCGCCATTTCGGTGAACTGATCGTGGGCTGGCTGATTCTGGCGCTGATGGGCGCGGTGACGTTTCTCTACGGTGTGAGCACGCATGCGGCGCTGCTCTGCCTGCTGGTCAAACCGTTACCGGTGCTGGCGCTGCTCGGCTGGCTGCACGATGCGCCACCCAGCGACTATCGACGCGGGATCAGTCTGGGGCTGATTTTCTCTGTGCTCGGTGACGTGTTGCTGGCGTGGCCGGGGGATTTGTTTGTGTTTGGTCTGGGTGCGTTTCTGGTTGCGCACCTGGCGTACCTCAAGGCTTACCTCAGCGATTGCAAGCGTTTGGCGCTCTTGCCGCTGGTGCTCGCGCTCGGCGTCGGCGCGGTGCTGCTGGGGATTTTGATTTCCAGTGGCCTCGGGCCGTTGCTAGTGCCAGTGGTCGTCTATGGCACCGCGATCAGCGCCATGCTCTGGCGCGCCCTCGCCCGCCTCGGCACCGATGTGCCCAAGCGTTCGGCGCTGCTGGCGGCGGCGGGTGCGCTGGCGTTCGTGTTCTCCGACAGTGTGATCGGCATTGATCGCTTTGTGGCGCCGTTTCATGCTGCGCCGTACGTGATCATCCTCAGTTACTGGCTGGGCCAGTGGGGGATTGCCGCTTCGGCGTTTTCCGTGAAACACCGCTAATTTTGTAGTGAGGGGATTCATCCCCGATGGGCTGCGCAGCGGCCCTGAAACCGGTCAATCAGGTATGTCAGACAGACCGCGGGCACAGATCTTGGGGCTGCTTCGCAGCCCATCGGGGATAAATCCCCTCGCCACGTCGGACAACCCAAGCATCCCGACGCCACTTTGGCTAAAATGCCGGCCTTTTCATCAACACCGCCGGAACCGCCGTGAGCAAAGAACCCGATCGCATTTTCGCCCAGCCGATGGCCCAGGTGCCTGACTTCGCCTTCAACGAGGACGTGGTGCGGGTGTTCCCGGACATGATCAAGCGCTCGGTCCCGGGTTACCCGACCATTGTCGAAAACCTCGGCGTACTCGCGGCGCAATTTGCCCAACCGAACAGCGTTCTGTACGACCTCGGTGCTTCGCTCGGCGCCGTGACTCAAGCCTTGCGCCGTCACGTGCGCACCGACGGTTGCCGGGTGATCGCGGTGGATAACTCGGCGGCGATGGTCGAACGCTGCCGCGAGTACCTCAACGGTCAGGATTCGATGTTCCAGGAGTTGTTACCGGTCGAAGTGATCGAAGGCGACATTCTCGCGCTCGAGTTCAAACCGGCCTCGGTGGTGGCACTGAACTTCACCCTGCAATTCATCGCCCCGGAGCAGCGCACCGCGTTGCTCTCGCGTATTCGCCAGTCGCTGCTGCCCGGCGGCGCGCTGATTCTCTCGGAGAAGCTGCGCTTCAACGATGCCGAAGAACACGCGCTGCTCACCGATCTGCACGTCGCGTTCAAACGCGCCAACGGCTACAGCGAACTGGAAATTGCCCAGAAGCGTAGCGCCATCGAAAACGTCATGAAGCCCGACAGCCTCGAAGAACACCGCGAACGCCTGCTGGCCGCCGGGTTCTCGAAAGTCGTGCCGTGGTTCCAGTGTCTTAACTTTGCCTCGTTGATTGCCTTGCCATGATTGATCTGTCCCCCCTCGCCCGCCGTCTGGCCGGTAGCCCGCTGGCCGACTGGGCCAACACCCTGCAAGGGCAACTCGACAAGAAAATGGAGAAAGGTCACGGCGATCTGGAGCGCTGGCAGAGCGCGCTGGACGCGTTGCCGAAACTTGAGCCGACTGAAGTCGATCTGCTCAACGGCCTGAAACTCGACACCGACTGCGACGACGAAACCCGCGCACAAATGCGCACCGCGCTGATGGGCCTTTCGCCGTGGCGCAAGGGGCCGTTCGACCTGTTCGGCGTACACGTCGACACCGAATGGCGCTCGGACTGGAAGTGGTCGCGGGTCGCCCCGCATCTGGACCTGAAGGGCAAACGCATCCTCGACGTCGGTTGCGGCAACGGCTATTACATGTGGCGCATGCTCGGCGCCGGTGCCGACAGCGTGATCGGCGTCGATCCGAACTGGCTGTTCTTCTGCCAGTTCCAGGCCGTGCAGCGTTATCTGTCCGAGCCGAATGCCTGGCACCTGCCGTTCCCGTTCGAAGACCTGCCGCCGAACCTTGAAGGCTTCGACACAGTGTTTTCGATGGGTGTGTTCTACCACCGACGTTCGCCGATCGAGCATTTGCTGGCGCTGAAGGATTGCCTGGTCAAGGGCGGCGAGCTGGTGCTGGAAACGCTGGTGGTTGAAGGCGACAAGCATCAAGTGCTGGTGCCGGAAGATCGCTACGCGCAGATGCGCAACGTGTGGTTCCTGCCGTCGGTACCGGCGCTGGAATTGTGGCTGCGTCGGGCAGGCTTCACCGATGTGAAATGCGTGGACGTCAGCACCACCACCGTTGAAGAACAACGCGGTACCGAGTGGATGAAGTATCAATCGTTGAGCGACTTCCTTGATCCCGAGGATCACAGCAAGACCATCGAAGGGCTGCCAGCGCCGATGCGCGCGGTGATTGTGGCCCGTAAGTAACCCTCTCAAACACCGCATAACCTTGTAGGAGTGAGCCTGCTCGCGATAGCGGTCTGACAGTCAAAGCAATGTTGAATGTCAGACCGCTATCGCGAGCAGGCTCACTCCTACAGTTGGGGGTTGTGTTTATTCAGATGGTTTTGCGCGACGGGCTCTGAAGAATTCGGTCAGCACTGCTCCACATTCTTCGGCCAGCACCCCACCCTCATACAACACCCGGTGATTCAAAAAGCCCTGGGTAAAGAACTGTCCCTGACTCTGCACAACCCCGGCCTTCGGCTCCAGCGCGCCATACACCACCCGGGCAATGCGTGAATGCACGATCAGCCCGGCGCACATGCTGCACGGTTCCAGCGTCACGTACAGCGTGCTGCCGGGCAGGCGATAGTTGCTGACAGCTTGCGCAGCAGCGCGGATCGCGACCATTTCCGCGTGGGCACTCGGGTCGCTGGTGGTGATCGGGCAGTTGTAGCCACGCCCGATGATTTCACCGTCCTGCACCAGCACCGCGCCCACCGGCACTTCGCCGAGGGCTGCGCCTTGGGCAGCAAGCTCCAGCGCTTCACGCATGAAATCGCGGTCACGGCTGCGGTCGATGATCGCGGCGGGGCGAATCTGGCGCATCACTTCACCTCGATGGCGGCCATCAGGCCGGTTTCCATGTGGTCGATCACGTGGCAATGGAACATCCATACCCCCGGGTTATCCGCCACCAGCGCCACTTGCGCACGCTCGTTCTTGCCCAGCAGATAGGTGTCGGTGAAGTACGGCGTGATCTTGTGCCGGTTCGACGCAATCACCTTGAAGCTCATGCCGTGCAGGTGAATCGGGTGCTGATACTGAGTCATGTTCTTCAGTTCGAAGATGTAGCTCTGGCCCAGTTTCAGGCTGGCAATCGGCCGATCGGCGCAGGTCTTGTCCGTGATGTCCCAGGCCTTGCCGTTGATCTGCCACAGGCTCGGTGGCTTGCCGTTGTCGACATTCACCGACACCGAACCGACCCATTCGAAATTGAAGTTGAGTTTCTCGGCATTCGCCAGATCCGGCTCGGCCACCGGGTTGGCGGGCAAGGCTTTCGGCCACTCGGTTGGCGCATCGTTATTGGCCACCGAGCGCAAGGTTCCCAGTCGCACCGGGCCGTTGCGCAGCGACAACTCTTCACCGGCCGGCGGCGCCTTGATCGCCAGGCAAATGCGCATGCCGGGGCCGAGCCAGTATTCCTTGCCCAGCGGCCGCGGCTCGATCGGGTTGCCGTCCAGCGCATAGATCTGCGCTTCGACGCCGGGGATGTTGATGCGATAGGTCAGGGTGTTGTCGAGGTTGAGCAAACGCACCCGGGTGATCTGCCCCGCCGGTAACTCGATCACCGGCGTTGGCACACCGTTGATGGTCGACAAGCGCCCCGCCGTACCGCCACGCGCCGCTTCACGGGGGATGCTGAACTCGACGAAATTGCCTTGCTCGTCGATGTGCCAGTTCTTCAGACTCAGGGTCTTTTCGTACTTGAAACCGGTCGGCTCGCGCTCTTCGACAATCAACGGCCCGACCAGCCCGCGCCCCAGCTCTTCGCTGCTGCTGACGTGCGGGTGATACCAGTAGCTGCCCGCGTCCGGCACGCGGAATTTGTAATCGAAGTATTCACCGGGCAGCACCGGCAATTGCGAGACGTACGGCACACCGTCCATCTCCAGCGGCAAACGGATGCCGTGCCAGTGAATGGTGGTCGCCACCGGCAGGTGGTTGATGAAACGCACCCGCAGCCACTCGCCCTGACGCACGCGCAATTCAGTGCCCGGCGCCGACGGGCCGAACGCCCAGGCCTCGGTCTTGTGCCCTGGCACCAATTCAACGTCCAGTGGCGCCGCGATCAGCTCGTAGTCGTGGCCCGCGTCAGCATCGGCCATCTTGCCCAGCCAGTAGCGCGACGCGCCTCCCGCTCCGACACCAACGACAACAAGACCGGCCAGGCCACCGAGGATTTGGCGACGGGTAAAGGACATGAACTCAACTACCTCACGTATCTGCGTCGGGCACCGGGCCCGCAAAAGGCAAATACGATACACCTGCAATTGCGAAACAGTAAGGGCAGCGCGGCGGATGGACGCAGTTGCGCCTCGCGCGTACACGATTTCAACTGCTCAGGTGACATAACTATGTAGTGCACATGCATCGAACAGCCGCGCCATCCTGTGCCACCCGTTACTCAAGGACAGAGAGCCCAAACACATGCCCAACCCGATGCCCAACGCCGCCGACAAGGCCGCGCTCAAGGCGATTGCCGCCACCGTCATCCAGACCTGCCCGAGCCTGCAGGACGCTGCTCGACAGGTCGCCAGCGACTTGTTGATCAAATACCAGGTCCACGGCCTCGACCCGGATCAGGTGTATTTCCACCGCTTCGACGCCTCGCAAAGCAGTTCGAATGCCTTCACCGGCTGGGAGCACGTGCACGCCACGCCCACGTCAAGCATGACCCTGACCCAGTTGGTGATTCACCGCTTTCGCGTCGCCGATCAGGACAACGCCGACCTGCTCGATGTCTATGGCGGTTTCTATACTGCCGGTCCCGACGCCCGTACCTTCGATGAACGCAATGAAGTGCGCCTGCATAGCAACGATGTGCTCAAGGACTTCTGGAGCATCGACTTCAGCGCGCTGTACGACGCTCAACTGAACGCATTCTGGAACACCAGCGGCAGCGACTTTCGTACCCTGGCCAAGTGCAACTTCCTGATCAAAGCGCTACAGGCGCGGGACAAACGTCAGCTGAGTGGCGAGGATTTCCAGTTCGTCACGCAAGCGGCGATCGGCCCGCTGACGTGGCCAGTCAGCCTGCCAATGCTGCAGACCAGCCACCCTTGCCCGGACAGTGTGCGCACGCTGGACATTGCCGGTTACGCCGCTACCAACGTCCTGCGTTTCGTCATGCCCCAGGGTCGGCAGATCCTCTACCTGCCCGGCAACAGCGATGCATTCCATGTACTGGAAAGCGCCACCGACCTGCACTTCTGGATCCTGCAGCGGATGAACACACCTGCGGCGCGCGAGACATTCCTTGCGCATTTCTCGCTGGCCGACCGGCAGCAGATCAACGCTAATCTTGGTGACCTGATGAATCGCCTGGTGGCTACGTGGGGCCGCTACGATCACTCGATGATCAATCAGGACAACCGCGCGGTCAGTGGCGACGCCTTCACCTGGCTGAGTGACTCGACCCGCACGGCGATGTTTGCCGAAGCCAGCCTGTCCCTGACCTCCAACGGTGACCTGCGCAAGAAGCTGTGGATCGGCTACCTCAGCGCCGGGGTCAAGGTTTTCGGGCCAATGGCGGTGGTCGGCTGGCCAGTCGCATTGCCGGTGATCGGCGCCAGCATTGCCAACATGGGGCTGAACATCGATCAGGCGGTCAATGGCAAAACCGCCGCCGAGCGCAAGGCCGGGATTGTCGGTGCGGTGCTCAGCGGCATCGACATGCTGTTCAATCTGCTGGCACTCAAGGGCCCGGGATCATTGGCCGAGGTCGGACCCGAGGTGGATGCCGCCGAAGCGGCGGAGATGAGCGACCTGACCGATAAAGTCGGGACGCCGATGGGTGGGCCTCAGCCGCCGATTGCCACCCCCCTGATTGAAGACACCCCGCGACCGGTCATTCCGCCGAGCTGGCAAGCCAATGAGTTGCTCGATGGCATTACGCCGGTGAGCGAGCCCGGAAAATTCCAGGGCATTTATCTGCTCGATTCGAACCCCTCGACCGCCATCCTGATGGACGACACCGCCTATTACGTCCGCTACGAAGCCGACATCAACGGCAGCGGACACTGGGCGGTCATCGATCCTGAGCACCCCCACGGTTTTACTCGCTCGATCCCGGTACGCCTGAACCCTGAGGGTGAATGGGAAGCCATGCCCCGCGCAGGACTCGCCGGCGGTGGCAAACCTTCGGCACTGGCCGGATCAAGCAGCCGCAGCCCGCTGACCGCCCTGCCCGCCTCGCAATACGACGTACCCGCACCGCTCAAGGCGCATCTGGAGGAAGGCGCGGCCGGGCTGAATGACGAGGCCTTGCGCGATTTCTACGACAGCCTGAACGAGTTCGATGCCTACCGCGACTTCAAGGTCATCCGCAAACGCCTGTATCACGATGCACTGGATTTTTTCAGCACGCTGCGCCTGCCCGTTCGTCCTCCGGTGCCCGCCCTGGCGGCAGACGCGACCGCCGAAGAAATCATCGAGAAAATCCTCGAACATGCCCGGGGCCTGGTCATCGGCGAGAGCCACACGGCCATCGGCAGCAAGCAATGGCTGATCGAGAACATGCAATTGCTCGCCAGCAAACAGGTGAAGAGCCTGTACATGGAGCACCTGCTGACCGATTTCCATCAAGCCGCGCTTGATGAGTTCTTCCGCACCGGCAACATGCCGCAAAAACTCGAGGCCTATCTCAAGGCACTCGACGTCGGCAACATGACCGATCCGCTGGAGCGCTACACGTTCCTGGAACTGGTCAAGGAAGCCAGAAAGCAGGGGATCCATGTACAAGCCATCGATTGCATGGCGAGTTACCGACTCAACGGCATGGACTTGCCATTGGGCAACAACACCGCGCGGCAGAAAATGATGAATTACTTCGCGCGTCTGATGATCCGTGCCGATCAGTCCGCACGCGGCGCGCACAAATGGGTGGCGCTGATGGGCAACTCTCACTCCAACACTTTTGATGGGGTTGCCGGCGTCAGCGAACTGGAAGAGGCAATCGGCATTCGCGTCGAGGATGTCGCCGAAGGGACTTCACGGGGCATTGAAGTCGATCCCGGGAGAATCCTGCCCTTGGGCGGTACGGCGCACGATCGTTCCGCGCTGGTCAGAGGCGACTTGCGCCTGCAAATCGAAACACCCTGGACCGCGCACACCATGACCGAATTCGAAACCCTGCTGCCTCGCTACGGCATGTACTCCCTGAAGCAGCAACCCAACCTGACATTCATCGTCCATCGCAGCCGCACCCGAGAACTGGTACGGACCGTCATCGACACAGACGGCAAGCACTTCTACATCGAACGCCCCGGCTGGACTTCGGTGAGCGGTAAACGCTACCCGAGCATGAAAGCCCTGCTGCAAGCTCTGGATGACATGGGCATGCAACTGGGTGGCTGGTCAAAACCGCTGTAACGCAAAAACAGAAAAGCCGTGTGAAACGGATTTCACACGGCTTTTCGGTTGCGGCGATCAAGCCTTTACGGCTTGCGCGGGATCACTCCCACTCAATGGTCGCCGGCGGCTTGCTCGACACGTCGTAAGTGACGCGCGAAATACCTTCGATTTCATTGATGATGCGGCCGGAGACGGTTTCCAGCAGTTCGTAAGGCAGGTGTGCCCAACGTGCGGTCATGAAGTCGATGGTTTCCACGGCACGCAGGGCCACGACCCAGGCGTAACGACGGCCGTCGCCGACCACGCCAACCGATTTCACTGGCTGGAACACCACGAATGCCTGGCTGACTTTGTGGTACCAGTCGGCTTTGCGCAGTTCTTCGATGAAGATGTGGTCGGCGCGACGCAGCAGGTCGGCGTATTCCTTCTTCACTTCACCGAGGATACGCACGCCCAGACCCGGGCCCGGGAACGGGTGACGGTAGACCATGTCGTACGGCAGGCCCAGTTCCAGACCCAGACGACGGACTTCGTCCTTGAACAGTTCGCGCAGTGGCTCGACCAGTTTCAGGTTCATTTCTTCCGGCAGGCCGCCCACGTTGTGGTGCGACTTGATCACGTGGGCCTTGCCGCTTTTCGCGCCAGCCGACTCGATCACGTCCGGGTAGATGGTGCCTTGCGCCAGGTACTTGATGTTGTCCAGCTTGCAGGATTCGGCATCGAACACGTCGATGAAGGTACGGCCGATGATCTTGCGCTTCTTCTCCGGGTCGGCTTCGCCGGCCAGGTTGTTCAGGAACTGGTCTTCCGCGTTGGCGCGGATCACCTTGACGCCCATGTTCTCGGCGAACATGGCCATCACTTGCTCGCCTTCGTGCAGACGCAACAGGCCGTTGTCGACGAACACGCAGGTCAACTGGTCGCCGATGGCCTTGTGCAGCAGCGCCGCAACCACCGAGGAGTCAACGCCGCCGGACAGACCCAGCAGCACGTTGTCGGTGCCGACCTGTGCGCGGATGTTGGCGATGGCGTCTTCAGCGATCTTCGACGGAGTCCACAGGGCTTCACAGCCGCAGATGTCGAGCACGAAGCGCGAGAGGATGCGACCGCCCTGCTTGGTGTGGGTCACTTCCGGGTGGAACTGCACGCCGTAGTAAGCGCGCTCGTCGTTGAACATGCCGGCGATCGGGCAGCTTGGGGTGCTGGCGAGGATGTGGAAGTCTTCCGGCATCTTGGTGACCTTGTCACCGTGGCTCATCCACACGTCGAGACCGAACAGGCCGTCGGCGTCGATGTGGTCCTCGATGCCGTCGAGCAAGCGGCTCTTGCCGACTACGTCAACGCGGGCGTAACCGAACTCACGCAGCTCGGAACCTTCAACCTTGCCGCCCAGTTGCTCGGCCATGGTCTGCATGCCGTAGCAGATACCGAAGACCGGCACGCCCAGATCGAAGACTGCCTGTGGGCAGCGCGGGCTGTTGGCTTCGTGCACGGACTCGGGGCCGCCGGCGAGGATGACGCCTTTAGGTGCGAATTCGCGGATCGCCTCTTCGTCCATGTCGAACGGGTGCAGCTCGCAATACACACCGATCTCGCGCACGCGGCGGGCAATCAGTTGGGTGTATTGCGAACCGAAGTCGAGGATCAGGATGCGGTGAGCGTGAATGTCGAGGGCCATGATTCAGTCTCGTCTAAGTAATTCAGAAACAGTCGTGATTCAGAAACAACTCGGGGCTGAATAAAACAGCCCCGGTTGCTTAACGATTTGCTTGAAGCATCAACCTACGCGGTAGTTTGGCGCTTCTTTGGTGATCTGCACGTCGTGAACGTGGGATTCGGCCATACCGGCACCGGTGATCCGCACGAACTCAGGCTTGGTGCGCATTTCTTCGATGTTGGCGCTGCCGGTGTAACCCATCGAGGAACGCAGACCGCCCATCAACTGGTGGATGATCGCCGTCAGGGTGCCTTTGTACGGCACACGGCCTTCGATCCCTTCCGGAACCAGTTTCTCGGCGCCTGCCGAGGAGTCCTGGAAGTAACGGTCGGAAGAACCTTGCGCTTGAGACATGGCGCCCAGCGAACCCATACCGCGATAAGCCTTGTACGAACGGCCCTGGAACAGTTCGATCTCGCCCGGCGCTTCTTCAGTACCGGCGAACATCGAACCCATCATCACGCAGGACGCCCCAGCGACGATGGCCTTGGACAGGTCACCGGAGAACCGGATGCCGCCGTCGGCGATCAACGGTACGCCAGTGCCTTCAAGGGCAGCGGCGACGTTGGCGATGGCACTGATTTGCGGCACGCCGACACCGGCGACGATACGGGTGGTGCAGATCGAGCCAGGGCCGATACCGACCTTGACCGCATCGGCACCCGCTTCGGCCAGGGCCTTGGCGGCTGCGCCGGTGGCGATGTTGCCGCCGATCACCTGCACTTCAGGGAAATTCTCTTTGACCCAGCGAACGCGGTCGATCACACCCTTGGAGTGACCGTGTGCGGTGTCGACCACCACCACGTCCACACCGGCGTTGACCAGCGCGGCAACGCGGTCACCGGTGTCTTTACCGGTACCGACGGCAGCGCCAACGCGCAGACGACCTTGATCGTCCTTGCTGGCCAGCGGGTAGGCTTTGGCTTTTTCGATGTCTTTGACGGTCATCATGCCTTTGAGGGCAAACTTGTCGTCGACGATCAGGACTTTTTCCAGGCGGTGCTTGTGCAGCAACTCGCGGACTTCGTTCTTGTCGGCGCCTTCACGCACGGTGACCAGACGCTCTTTAGGCGTCATCACTTCACGTACGGTGGCTTCCAGACGGGTTTCGAAGCGGACGTCACGGGAGGTGACGATGCCGACCAGGTCGCCATCGTGCAGCACCGGAACGCCGGAAATGTTGTGCATGCGGGTCAGTTCGAACAGGTCACGCACCGTGGCATCAGCCTCGATGGTGATCGGATCTTTCACGACGCCGGCTTCGAACTTCTTGACCTTACGCACTTCGGCAGCTTGCTGCTCGATGGTCATGTTCTTGTGGATGATACCGATACCACCTTCCTGAGCCATGGCGATTGCCAGACGGGCTTCAGTAACGGTGTCCATGGCGGCAGAAACCAGAGGAATATTCAGCTCGATGCCACGGGTAAGGCGGGTCTTGAGACTGACTTCGTTAGGAAGCACCTCGGAATAACCAGGCACTAGGAGAATGTCGTCGAATGTCAGAGCTTCTTGGCTGATACGCAGCATCGCGGGGGCTCCCGAGCGGGAAAATGGAAGCGCGCCATTATAGTCAGACACCCCCTGCTGTTCAATGTAAAACTCAGCTTAATATCAATGTTGCTGATATACGGAGACCCCCGCTGCTACAGCTCCACCTTGACCCAAGAGACAGGTTGATCGAGCCAATCGGCGAACTCATCGATAAAGCTCTGCTTGAACCCGGCTTCCAGCCAGTTGTTGAAGATGAAGCCGAGGTTGGAAAACGCACATTCCTGCAAGAACAGAAAGCCGTTGATGTCGTCTTCATGCCCGCATTCCGGGCAGGTGAAGTTGTCGGTGCGGCCTGGAAACCAGTCTTCCAGGCTTTCGAACAGCGCTTCGCCGACTTCGCGGCGGCACTCGGCGCACCCGGCTTCTTCGAGAAAGCCCTTGGCCGGCGTGTAGATGCAGCGCTTGACGATGATCTCCAGGCCGTTGATCGGCTCACCGAAGGGCAGCGCCTCGGGGTGCAGCACCACCGCACGCGCGCCGTCGGCAATCGCATGGGCCATGCGATTGCCGGTGCGGCCGCAAGTGGTCAACTGTTCTTCGATGATGTTCTTGCGCACCAGCCAGCGCACGATCGCCCGCGCCCGGGGTTCGTGGACCGGCAGGGTGGAGATTTTCGGGACGATGATGCTTTGCGAATTCATGGAAAGTCCTGCGGTATGGCTTCTGACGCCTTCGCGGGCAAGCCCGCTACCACAGGGATATGCATTCCAATGTGGGAGCGGGCTTGCCCGCGAAGGGGCCCTAAAGGCCGGCAGCTTAATCCCTGACGAAATCCGGTCAAGTGCTCACGCCATACTAATAATGTAGCGCCCGATCAACGCAATCCCGCTCGCCAGCACCAGCCAGGTCACCAATCGGACAAACGCCTCGCGCGACAAGCGCATCGTCAACCGCCGCCCGATCCACAGGCCCAGCACCATGGCCGGCAACAGACACAGCGCCAGCATCAACAAGGGTAGCTCGGCATACACCCCGGCGATGGCGAACAGGCTCAAACGTACCACCGTGCTGCAACTGATCAGCGCACTTTGCGTGGCCCGCGCCGCGTCCTTGGGCAGGCGGCTGTTGAGATAGATCGCATATAGAAAGCCGCCACTGCCAAACAGCGCGCCAAACAGCCCGCCTACCGTGCCCATCGGTAGCGCCCATGCGGCAGACAACTGCGTCGGCCGGGTTTTCACCCACAGGCTGTAAACCGCATAAGTGCTGATGAATAACCCCATCAACAGCAACAACAGATCGGATTTGAGGTTAAGCAGGAAAATCACCCCCAACGTGCACCCCACCGCCATGCACGGCAGCAGCCGTAACAACTCAGGCTTCGCCACATCCCGGCGCGAGGGCAGCAGATTGCCGAACGCCGCGACGAAATCCAGCAGCACCAGCAGCGGCACGATTTTCGACAACGGCATGAACAGAATCAGAATCGGCCCCGCGACCAGTGCGGTACCGAACCCGGCAATCCCGAAGACGATATAGGCCAACGCGATTCCCAGGCCGATCACCACCCAGCCGCCCGCGCCCCACGTCCACTCGCTCAATAACCCCGCCACGCTCATCGGTTCGCTTCCTTTATAAGCCTGTGATGACTTTAGCCAGCGCCAAGCCTTGCGACTAATATGTTCAAAGCCACTCACTCATCTCGAAAAGGCATACCTGATGCTTTCAACCCGTCAACTGCGCTACTTCGTGGAAATCGCCGAATGCGGCAGTTTCAGCGCCGCGGCTGAACGCCTGTTCATCGCGCAGTCGGCGCTGAGCCGGCAGATCAAGGACATGGAAACCCGCCTGCAAACCGCGCTGTTCGAACGCACCGCACGCCAGCCCCGGCTCACAGCGGCGGGTGAGGCGTTTCTGCCCCGGGCCAGAAACCTGCTCAACGAACTGAGCAAAGCCAGCACGATGGCGACCGAAGTCGGTAACGGACAACTGGGCACGCTGCGTCTGAGTCATTCCAGCACCGTATCGATCAACGGGCATTTATTACGTCGGATCAGCACTTATCTCGATCAGCAGCAGGGCGTGTCGCTGGACATCGGCAAGCTGTCCTCCGAGGCGCAGCTTGAGGAACTCGCGGAAGGACGCCTCGACATTGGCCTGTTGCGCCTGCCGGTGCTGCGTCAGCGTGAAGGTATTCAGGTTGTGCCATTGTTCACCGAACGCTTGCTTCTGGCGGTGCCGAACGATCATCGCCTGGCCGATTCAGCCGCTGTCGAATTGGCGCAACTGAAGGACGAGCCGTTTATCTCGATCCCGCATCCGCAGCGTGGCGGGCTCAGTTACTTGTGCGCTGACCTGTGTATGCGTCAGGGCTTTTTTCCCAAAGCGGCGCGGGTGATGTCGCGCAAAACTACGCAGTTGCAGTTGATTCAGGCTGGATTCGGCATCGCCCTGCTGCCCGAATCAATGCAGGACATCGCCCCCGACGGCGTACGATTCTTACCGCTGAGTGATCCCGATTGCCAAAGCACCGTCGCCCTCGCCTATCGGCAAACCCCCACGTCACTGGTGCAACACTTCATCAATATGTTCACAAAACCCTGTGGGAGCGGGCTTGCTCGCGAAAGCGGCGTGTCAGTCGAAACTTGATGTGCCTGCCACACCGCTTTCGCGAGCAAGCCCGCTCCCACAAGGGGTTTTGTGTTGGGTCATGGTGATCGACAGGCAAATGCCCTTAAACTGCGCCCCATGATTAAAGATCCCTTTGCAAGACTTGGCCTGGACCGTGAAGTCCTGACCGTCAGCCAGCTCAACGGCCGCGCGCGGGTGTTGCTCGAAGACGTGTTCAGCAACATCTGGGTCGAAGGCGAAATCTCCAACCTCGCCCGCCCGGCGTCCGGTCACGTGTATTTCACCCTCAAGGACAGCGGTGCGCAGGTGCGTTGCGCGCTGTTCCGCAATAATGCGGCGCGGGTGCGTCAGGCGCTGAAGGACGGTCTGGCCGTGAAGGTGCGCGGCAAGGTCTCGCTGTTCGAAGGCCGTGGCGACTATCAGCTGATTCTCGATACCGTGGAGCCGGCCGGTGACGGCGCGCTGCGCCTGGCCTTCGATGCACTGAAGGAAAAGCTCAGCGCCGAAGGCCTGTTCAGTGCCGAACGCAAAGTGCCGTTGCCGGCGCATCCGCAACGCATCGGCATCATCAGTTCGCCGACCGGCGCGGTGATTCGCGACATCATCAGCGTGTTCCGCCGCCGGGCGCCGCAGGTGCAACTGACGCTGATCCCGAGTGCCGTGCAGGGCCGTGAAGCCACCGCGCAAATCGTCCGCGCCCTGAAACTGGCCGACGCCCGTGGTTTCGACGCACTGATCCTCGCCCGGGGCGGTGGTTCGCTGGAAGACCTCTGGTGCTTCAATGAAGAAGCCGTGGCCCGCGCTGTCGATGCCTGCGTGACGCCGATTGTCAGCGCCGTCGGGCATGAAACCGACGTGTCGATCAGTGACTTCGTGGCTGACGTGCGCGCCCCAACGCCCTCCGCTGCCGCCGAACTGCTGGCCCCGGATTCGAGCCACCTGATCCGTCAGGTGGAAAGCCTGCACCGGCGTCTGGTGATGCGCATGCGCGACCGGCTGATGCGCGATCGTCTGCGCCTGGAAGGCATGGCCCGCCGTCTGCGCCACCCCGGCGAACGCCTGCGTCAGCAAGCGCAACGCCTGGATGACCTGGACATGCGCATGCGCCGGGCGTTCGAACGCCAACTGAATACCCGCCGCGAGCGCCTGATCCGTCTGGAAACCCGCCTCGCCGGGCAACACCCGGGACGCCAACTGGCGATGCTGCGCCAGCGCCTCGACAGCCTCGCCGAACGCCTGCCGCGAGCCATGCGCGAAGGCCTGAAAAGCCGTCGCCTGCAATTGCACAGCCAGATGCAGACGCTGCATGTGGTCAGTCCGCTGGCAACCCTCGGCCGTGGCTACAGCATCCTGCTGGATGAACGCGGGCACGCCATTCGCAACGCCGCGCAGACCCACACCGGCCAACGCCTGAAGGCCAGACTGGGCGAAGGCGAACTGCAAGTGCGCGTCGAGGACAACCACCTGACGCCTGTCACCCTTTCTTTACTGGACTGATCCATGCCGCGTTTTTTTGCTCCGTTATTGTTGCTGTGCCTGACCTCCTTCAACGCCCACGCCGACAGTTACATCACCCGTTTGCTGAACAAACCGGTGCCGGGCGGGGTGGCGGTGGTTGATCTGGGCAGCGCCACTCAGGCGCCTAAAGCCACCTATCAGGGCAAACCGGTGCTGGTGGTGAAAGAACAGAACAACTGGCTGGCGATTGTCGGTGTGCCGCTGACGGTCAAACCCGGCAGCCAGCAGATCAGCAGCGGTGGGCGCAATCTGCCGTTCACGGTTGGCAACAAGAAATACCCGGAACAGCACATCACCCTGAAGAACACTCAACAGGTCAATCCGAACCCGGCCAACCTCAAGCGCATCGAGGGTGAACTGGCCGAGCAGATCAAGGCTTACCGCAGCTTCAGCCCGAACACCCCGAGCAACCTGCTGCTGGACAAACCGGTCAACGGACCATTGTCGAGCAAGTTCGGTGTGCGCCGCTTCTTCAATGGTGAAGAGCGCAACCCCCATGCCGGTCTCGACTTTGCGGTGCCGGCCGGTACGCCGATCAAGACTCCGGCGGCGGGCAAGGTGATTCTGACCGGCAACTACTTCTTCAACGGCAACACGGTGTTTGTCGATCACGGCCAGGGCTTTATCAGCATGTTCTGCCACATGTCGAAAATCGACGTGAAGGTCGGCGATCAACTGGCCCGTGGCGCGGTGGTGGGCAAGGTCGGTTCGACCGGCCGGGCAACCGGGCCGCATATGCACTGGAACATCAGCCTGAACGATGCGCGGGTGGATCCGGCGATTTTCATTGGTGCGTTCCAACCGTAATTCCTGATTGAGGCTACCGGCCCCTTCGGGAGCAAGCCCCCTCCCACACTGGATTTGTGTTGTGAACACGATCAACTGTGGGAGCGGGCTTGCTCGCGAAGGCGGCCCATCCCACACCGCAAATACTGCTCACACCCCACCAGTTTCAATTGCGCCCCAATCCAACCCCGCGCAAACATCAATAAGATCATCCGCCTGAAGCACAATAAAATCGCGCCGATCGCAGCTTTTCGAGTATTCCTCTCAATTTTTTTCGACTGCTTGCCATCCTCTCCCCTCGCGGTTAGGGTTGAAGGCATGAAAACCTCTCACACCCTTATTCAGCTTCGCCAGCACCGTAGTTTGTGCCTCGTCAGCGCACGACTGCCGGGCTGAATCGCTGCGCCTCGTCCCAAGCGTTTTCCCGAACATTCGTTCCACCGGCAGGCCGCCTCTTTTCGGCCCAGACAATAAGGAATTTCCCGATGAGCATGCTCAAAGACCCGTCTTCGAAATACCGCGCGTTCCCCGTCATCAATCTGCCGGATCGCACCTGGCCCTCGAAAACCATCGACGCCGCGCCGATCTGGTGCAGCTCCGACCTGCGTGACGGCAACCAGTCGCTCATCGAGCCGATGGACGCGGTGAAGAAGCTGCGCTTCTGGAAAACCCTCGTTCAGGTGGGTGTGAAGGAAATCGAAGCCTCGTTCCCGGCCGCTTCGCAAACCGACTTCGACTTCGTGCGTAGCCTGATCGAAGAAGGCCACATCCCGGACGACACCACCATTCAGGTGCTGACCCAGGGCCGTGAAGACTTGATCGAGCGCACCTTCGAATCCCTGCGCGGGGCGAAGAAAGCCATCGTCCACCTGTACAACGCCACCTCGCCTTCCTTCCGTCGCATCGTCTTCAACCAGGACAAGGACGGCATCAAGGCCATCGCGGTCAACGCCGCCAAGCTGTTCGTCAAGTACGCGGCGATGCAGCCGGACACCGAGTGGACTTTCGAATACTCCCCGGAAACCTTCAGCGCCACCGAGCTGGAGTTTGCCAAGGAAGTCTGTGACGCAGTGATCGAGGTCTGGAATCCGACGCCTGAGCACAAGATGATCCTCAACCTGCCGGCCACCGTTGAATGCGCGACCCCGAACGTCTACGCCGACCAGATCGAATGGTTCGGCCGCAACATCAACCGTCGTGACAGCGTGATCATCAGCCTGCACACCCACAACGATCGTGGCACCGGCGTCGCCGCCACCGAGCTGGGTCTGATGGCCGGCGCGGATCGTGTCGAAGGCTGCCTGTTCGGCAACGGCGAGCGTACCGGTAACGTCGACCTCGTTACTGTCGCACTGAACATGTACACCCAGGGCGTTGACCCTGAGCTGGACTTCTCCGACATCGACGGCGTGCGCAAAGTCGTCGAAGAGTGCAACCAGATCCAGGTGCACCCGCGCCACCCGTACGTCGGCGACCTGGTCCACACCGCATTCTCCGGCTCGCACCAGGACGCGATCCGCAAGGGCTTCGCCCAGCAGAAACCGGACACCCTGTGGGAAGTCCCGTACTTGCCGATCGACCCGGCAGACATCGGTCGCAGCTACGAGGCGGTGATTCGTGTGAACAGCCAGTCGGGCAAGGGCGGTATCGCCTACTTGCTGGAGCAGGAATACGGCATCAGCCTGCCGCGTCGTATGCAGATCGAGTTCAGCCAGGTGGTGCAGCGTGAAACCGATCGCCTCGGCCTGGAAATGACCGCCAAGCAGATTCACTCGCTGTTGATCAGCGAATACCTGCAAGCCAATACCCCGTACGCGCTGGTCAGCCATCGCCTGCAGGAAGAAAACGGCAACAGCGCCGTCGAAGTGGAAGTGGCGAGCAAGGGTCAGGGCGAAACCAACCTGCACTGGCGTGGCAAGGGCAACGGTGCGCTGGAAGCACTGGTGGCCGGCCTGCCGATTCCGGTGGAGATCATGGACTACAACGAACATGCGATCGGCGCGGGCACCAACGCCAAGGCCGCCGCGTATATCGAGCTGCGCGTGAATGGCGAGCGTGCGGTGCACGGCGTGGGTATCGATGAAAACATCACTACCGCCAGCTTCAAGGCGCTGTTCAGTGCGCTGAACCGCTCGTTGAGCCAGCCGGAAGCGAAAGCGGCCTAAGCCTTCGCTGACATGCAAAAAGGCCCCGGAGCGTGAACTCCGGGGCCTTTTTTTATGCCTGCTGGTTTTGTGTTGCCTGATCGGGCCTCTTCGCGAGCAAGCCCGCTCCCACAGGGTATTGCGTTCTACCTGTGGGAGCGGGCTTGCTCGCGAAAGCGGTCGCGAATATCAAGTGAGTTCGAAGGTATCCGCATCCAGATTGGCCGGAAAGCGCTCGCGATACGCCGCCAGTGGCGCGGCCTCCAGCACAACCTTGAACACCCCGTCCGCCTCCCCCGCCGCCAGCAACGTCTCACCCTGGAAATCCAGCACCTGACTGTCGCCGGTATAGGCAAAGCCCTTGCCGTCGGTGCCGATCCGGTTCACCGCCGCCACATAACACAGGTTTTCAATCGCCCGCGCCGGCAACAAGCGGTTCCAGTGCAGACGCCGCGCACCCGGCCAGTTGGCGGTGTACAGCAGCAGATCGGTGTCCTGCGCGTCGCGACTCCACACAGGGAAGCGCAGGTCGTAGCAAATCAACGGGCGGATACGCCAGCCCTTCAACTCGAACTGCACCTGACGCTCGCCGGGGGTGTAGTGATTGTGCTCACCCGCCATACGGAACAGGTGGCGCTTGTCGTAATGCCAGACTTCGCCGTCCGGGCGTGCCCACAGCAGGCGATTGCGATGGCTGCCGTCCGCCGCCTGAATGATCACGCTGCCGGTGATCACCGCATTCAGTTTCGCGGCCTGCGCCTTCATCCACTTGCTGGTCGGGCCATGCTCGGCTTCGGCGAGGGTTTCCGACTCCATCGAGAAGCCAGTGGTGAACATCTCCGGCAGGATGATCAGGTCGGCGCCTCGGGCCTGCTCCAGCAGCACCTCAAAGTGCTCGAGGTTGGCCTGACGGTCATGCCAGGCCAGACTGGTCTGGATCAGCGCCAGATTGAGATCGGGCAATGCACTCAGATCACGCATAGTTTTGCCGCTGCTTCGCGCAGCGTCTCCTCGCGTTTGGCAAAACACAGGCGCACCAGGCGCTGGCCTTGCGGTGGATTCTGATAGAACACCGACACCGGAATGCTCGCCACGCCGTGTTCGCGGGTCATCCAGATCGCCATGTCGACGTCGTTCAAGTCAGGGCGGATCTGCGAGTAGTCGACCAACTGAAAATACGTGCCGGTCACGCGGGTAAAAGTGAAGCGCGACGGCGCCAGCAAATCGCAGAACAGGTCGCGCTTGGCCTGATAGAAACCCGGAAGCTCTTCGACGTGTTCCGGGTGCTCGGCCATGTAATCGGCCAGGGCATATTGCAGCGGCGTGACACCGCAGAAACTGACGTACTGGTGCACTTTGCGCAGCTCGGCGGTCAGCGCCGGGGGCGCAACCACGTAACCGGTTTTCCAGCCGGTGACGTGGTAGGTCTTGCCGAACGAGCTGACCACGAAGGCGCGCTGATACAGCTCTTCGTGAGCCAACACACTGACATGCGGCACGCCGTCGAACACCAGGTGTTCGTACACCTCGTCGCTGATCAGGTAGATGTCACGACCACGGATCAATTCCGCCAGTTGATCCAGTTCGGCACGGCTGATCAGTGCACCGCTCGGGTTGTGCGGGGTGTTGATGACGATCATTTTCGTGCGCGAGCTGAGGGCCGCGGCGAGCTTGTCGAAATCGATGGAGAAATCGTGCGGGTTCAGTTGCACATGCACGCAGCGGCCGCCCGCCAACTGCGTCGCCGGTTCATAGCTGTCGTAGCACGGGTCGAACACGATGACTTCATCGCCGCTGTGGATAACCGCCTGAATCGCACAGAAGATCGCCTGGGTCGCACCCGGCGTCACGGTCACTTCGCTGTCGGCATCGACTTTCACGCCATAGCTGCGCGCGATTTTCGCCGCGATTTGCTCGCGCAGCGCCGGCAGACCGGTCATGGGTGAATACTGGTTACGGCCGCTGGCGATATGCCGACCGACCGCGTCACGCAGGGATTGTGGGCCGTCGAAATCAGGAAAACCCTGGGACAGGTTGATCGCTCCGGTCTGCGCCGCGAGCTGAGACATCTGCGTGAAAATAGTGATGCCGACATTCGGCAGCTTACTGGTGATCATCGAGGGGTTCCCTGCTCTACACCCGGCTCTGACGACGGCGCGGGAGAGCCCGAGAATAGCCCATTCGAATACGATAAAAAAAGTCGTTCCCTACGATGCGCGGCAATACGAAATCACAAAAAGGCACCTTGAACCTACTCGCGCCGGAGGAAAACGGATGAGTGGTCGCGCAATACGCCCTCCCCTGTAACTTCTGACAGTAGCGGTAAGTTGCAGCAAGCTTTTAACTGGGTCCACGGCTCAACCTCGTTATCTCAAGGAATCGCAGTGATGACAACACGAATGATCATTAAGGCAGGTAATCTGGATACCACGTTTGGCAAAGGCGGCAAGAAAAAACTCAAATTCAATTTCGGGAGTGCCTATCACGCCAATAGTCTTACACTCGCCAGCGAGGGCAGGATCTTTATTGCCGGCGACGTGGAACAGCCATCGGGCGATGACTTGCAGCAAAATTTCGCCATAACGTGCCTCAACCAGAAAGGTGAGCCTTACTTGCCTTTCAATAACGGTTATATGGCCGACCGCTTCAACCCCGATGACGCTCGACTGGCCTCTGCCTGTCAACGAATCTTCATAACCGGGTCGAAGGTAGTTCTAGCAGGTGTCTTTACTAATGACCGGCCAACGGATGTCCCCGCTTTTGCCAGACTGAACATGAACGGCCGTTACGACGAGCCATTCGGCAGGGGAGGAAGATATGTCTACAAGTTACCCTGTGACCCGAGCAGTTCAGTAGGCGCCTCACCCACCAGCATAGACAGGCAATCAACCGGTCATTTTGTCTTCGCCTTTGAGCATGTCTGGCATGACCTCGTCACACCGCATGCACTTAACTCGACCGCAGTACTGGCCAGAATCTCCCAAGACGCAAAGCTGGACAATAACTTTGCCCGGGGCAACGGACATCTCACGATCAAACCAGCACCTGGACACAACTTTCGCAAGAAGGGCCTGATCATCCAGAACGATGACCGTATTCTGGTATTTGGAGAACTTTCGGGAGAGAGCAGTGATGCGGTCATCTACCGATTCACGGCTGACGGCGAGATTGATCCGTCATTCGGAAGAGAGGGCGAACTGCGAAAGCCCGACTGGAACATCACCAGCATCGTCGCACTTCCCGGCGATCGTTTGTTGTGCGCTGGGTCACGGGGCGATCAAGCGCTGCTCGCTCGCCTGGAGGCTGACGGCAGTGACGACACCTTTAGAAGCGAGGTGAAGATTCACGATCGTTGCGCGTGGCTGAAGGCTTTGCAACAACCCGACAATACGACGCTGGTTGTGGGTTACGCCGAGAAAAACCTGAACGTTGTCCCGTTATTGGCGCGTTTTCTGGACAATGCTGAATTGGACCCGAACTTTGGCGAAGGCCAGGGCTGGGTAAGTGACGGCATGGGAAACATGCTTGAGCGTGCCATCGATCTCGCGGTGGACGACATTGGCCGAATTCTGGTGCTGGGAAAATCGCAAGGCTTGTCTCCGTATGCGGACTTCTTCCTGCTGCGCTACCAGGGTAGTAACGCCAAAGAGCGCTCAATGACAACCATCAGCCCATAAAAAAGGCGCCGCAAGCGGCGCCTTTCGGGTGAAGACCTGAATCACTTCTTGTCGCGGCGCTTCTTGCTGGCTTTCTTGTTGTGCGACATCAAGCGACGCTTCTTGTTGACCTGGCGGTCGGTCAGCGTGTTCTTGTTGCCTTCGTACGGGTTCTCGCCACCTTTGAACTCGATGCGGATCGGCGTACCGACCAGCTTCAGCACACGGCGGTAAGTGTTCTCCAGATAGCGCACATACGACTTCGGCACTTTCTCGATCTGGTTACCGTGGATCACGATGATCGGCGGGTTCGCACCACCCAGGTGAGCGTAACGCAGCTTGATCCGGCGGCTGTTGACCATCGGCGGCTGGTGCTCGCTGACCGCGTCTTCGAGAATCTGCGTCAGGCGGCTGGTCGGCCAGCGGGTAACCGCAGACTTGAACGAGTTCTGCACCGAGGCGTAGAGGTTGCCCACGCCAGTACCATGCAGCGCCGAGATGAAGTGAATGTCGGCGAAGTCGACGAAGAACAGCCGACGTTGCAGCTCGACCTTCACAAAGTCGCGCTCGCTCGGGGTCATGCCGTCCCATTTGTTGATTGCGATCACCAGCGCACGGCCGGCTTCGAGGGCAAAGCCCAGCAGGTTGAGGTCGTGATCGACCACACCTTCGCGGGCGTCCATCACGAAGATCACCACGTTGGCGTCTTTGATCGCCTGCAGGGTTTTGACCACGGAGAATTTTTCGACTTCTTCGTGGATCTTGCCGCGCTTGCGCACACCGGCGGTGTCGATCAGCGTGTACTTCTCGTCGTTACGCTCGAACGGAATGTAGATACTGTCGCGGGTGGTGCCGGGCTGGTCGTAGACGATGACGCGGTCTTCACCGAGCATGCGGTTGACCAAGGTCGACTTGCCGACGTTCGGACGGCCGATGATGGCGATCTTGATCCCGTCTTTTTCGCTCGGGCCAGGAATGCGCTTGGCTTCCTCACCCTCGGCGACGATCTCTTCTTCTTCGCCTTCCGCCGGTTCGTCATCATCACGCGGGAAATCGCTCAGTGCCGCTTCCAGCAGTTGAGTGATACCACGGCCGTGAGCACCGGCGATCGGGATCGCGTGGCCCATGCCCAGCGGGGCGAATTCAGCGCGGGCCATTTCCGGGTCGATGTTGTCGACCTTGTTGGCAACCACGTGGGAACGCTTGTTACGCTTGCGCAAGTGTTCGGCGATCATCTGGTCGGCGGCGGTGAAACCGGCCTTGGCATCTACCAGGAACAGCACAACATCCGCTTCTTCAATGGCCAGCAGCGACTGCTCGGCCATTTTTTCGTCCATACCGTGTTCGTCACCGGAGATACCGCCGGTGTCGATCAGAATGTAGGAACGCCCTTGCCACTTGGCCTCACCGTACTGGCGATCACGGGTCAGACCGGACAAGTCGCCGACGATGGCGTCGCGAGTCCTGGTCAGGCGGTTGAACAAGGTGGATTTGCCGACGTTTGGTCGGCCCACCAGGGCGATTACGGGAACCATGCGGCTCTCCACTTCGTTATTTCAGAAAATACAAAAGCCGCTGCGAGGCAGCGGCTGGTGCTCGGGGCAACACTGTGGGAGCGGGCTTGCTCGCGAAAGACCGTAGCAGCACCGCGTTTAATCAGGCTGTACGCGTCTTCGTTGACGCCCTTCGCGAGCAAGCCCGCTCCCACAAGTGAAGCTGCCTGGGGCGTTAACCCCAAGCATAGTTGTTACTTGATGGTCAGGGCTTCCAGTTTGCCGCTGTTGCCATACACATAGATCGTGTTGCCCACCACCAGCGGACGGGCACGCAGGCCGTCACTGTCGATACGCTCACGACCCACAAAACGACCGTCCACCTGGCTCAACAGGTGCAGGTAACCTTCCAGGTCACCGACGGCTACGTAGCTGGAGAACACTTCCGGAGCCGACAGTTGGCGGCGAGCCAGCGAGTCGTTGCTCCACAGTGCAGTGGTCGAACGCTCGTCAACGCCTTCCACGGTGCCCGAAGACAGGCTCACGTAGACGTTGCCGAAACCCTGGGCGACACCGGCATAGCTCGATGCATCGCGCTGCCACAATTGGCGACCGCTTTGCAGGTCGAGTGCCGCAACGCGGCCCTGATAGCTGGCGACGTACAGCGTTTCACCGGACAGCAGCAGACCGCCATCGATGTCGACCACGCGCTCCAGTTCCGAACGACCGGTTGGAATCGCGACCCGTTGTTCCCAGACCGGCACGCCGTTGGAAATGTCCAGGGCGACCACTTTACCGGTCGACAGGCCAGCCACCGCGAGGCGGTTGGTCACGACGGGGGCGCTGGTGCCGCGCAGGGTCAGTACCGCAGGGGTGCTGTCGTAGGTCCAGCGACGGTCGCCGGTAGCAGCGTCCAGGCCGATCAGGCGATCGTCCTGAGTCTGTACCACTACGACGTCACCGTTGTTGGCCGGTGGCGCGAGGACTTCGCTGGATACCCGGGCGCGCCACTTCTCTTCGCCGTTGATGGCGTCGAGGGCAACGATTTCACCCTTCAGGGTACCGATCGTGACCAGGCCGTAACCTACGCCAACGGCGCCGGAGACAGGCAGTTCAAGATCCTTTTTCCACTTCACGTCGCCATTGCTGCGATCCATGGCCATCAGCACGCCGGTCACGTCGGCGGCGTAGATGGTGTCACCATCGATCGCCGGCACCAGCATGTTGTAGGTTTCGCCCTGACCGTCACCGATCGAACGGCTCCACTGCTTTTGCAGCACCACTTCTTCTTTGAAGTCGGTCAGCTCGGCCGGTGGCAGTTCTTTTTTGCTGTTGCTGCTGCAACCCGCGGCCAGAATGGCCAGAGCCAGCAATGCTGCATGCTTCCAACGGATCACGTCACGCATCCCCTTTGGCCAGGTCGTCGAGCTTGATTTGAAGGCCACCGACTGCCGCTTCATCCGACAGTGCCGCCTTGGCTTTTTGATACGCGGTGTTCGCCTCGTCGGTACGACCCAGCTGAACCAGCAGATCACCCTTGAGTTCTTCGCGAGTGGCCAGGAACGCCTTGTCGGCATCGCCGTCGAGCAGCTTCAGGGCTTCATCGGCCTTGTTCTGCGCACCCAGCACCTGCGCCAGACGCTGACGGGCGATTTCGCCCAGCGCCGGGTTGGCCGGTTTGGCAACGATGGCTTTGAGTTCAGTCGCAGCGTCGTCCAGCTTGCCGCTGTCGACCGCTACTTTGGCCACGAACAGGCTGCCGTACTGCGCGTACGCGGTGCCGCCGAATTCGCTGTTGAGCTTGCCGGCCAGATCCGCAACGCGGGCAGCGTCAGGCTTGCCGTCCGGGGTCAGCGTGGTTTCCAGCAGTTGCTGATAGAGCACCGAGGCGCCTTGCGACTGGTTGCTCTGATACTTGTGAAAAGCCTGCCAGCCGAACACGATGACCAGCGCCAACAGGCCGCCAGTGACCAGAGGTTTGCCGTTGCGTGTCCACCAGTCCTTCAAATCCGCCAACTGTTCGTCTTCGGTACTCGACACCCCAATACTCCTTAATCGCTAAATCGGCTGTTTAGACAGCTTCAACCCTGCACGACGCAGGTGGCCAGGTGAGCGGCAAGCGCATCCCAGGCAATGCTTTGTTGTTCGCCCTGGCCACGCAGGGGTTTGAAACCTACCACTTGCTGGGCCATTTCGTCGTCACCCAGGATCAGTGCGTACAGCGCACCGCTCTTGTCGGCTTTCTTGAACTGGCTTTTGAAGCTGCCGGCGCCGGCATTGACTTGCAGACGCAGGTTTGGAAGCTGGTCACGCACACGCTCGGCCAGGGCCAGACCGGCCAGTTCGGCCTCCTCGCCAAAGGCGCAGAGGTAAACGTCGACCTGACGGGAGATTTCTTCCGGGATCAGCTCCAGGGTTTCGAGCATCAACACCAGACGCTCGATGCCCATGGCGAAACCCACGCCTGTAGTCGGCTTGCCGCCCATCTGCTCGACCAGACCGTCGTAACGACCGCCCGCGCAGACCGTGCCCTGGGCGCCGAGCTTGTCGGTGACCCATTCGAATACGGTTTTGCTGTAGTAATCGAGGCCGCGCACCAGTTTCGGGTTGAGCACGTACGGGATGCCAACCGCGTCCAGACGCGCCTTCAGACCTTCGAAGTGCGCACGGGATTCGTCGTCCAGGTAGTCGGCCATTTTCGGCGCATCGACCAGTACCGCCTGCGTGTCGGCATTCTTGGTGTCGAGCACGCGCAGCGGGTTGGTTTTCAGGCGACGCTGGCTGTCTTCGTCGAGCTTGTCGTGGTGCGCCGAGAGATACTCGACCAGCGCTTCACGATAGCGACCACGGGATTCGCTGGTGCCCAGGCTGTTGAGTTCGAGCTTGACCGCATCACGGATGCCCAGCTCGCCCCACAGGCGCCAGGTCATGATGATCAGCTCGGCATCGATGTCCGGACCGTCGAGGTTGAACACCTCCAGACCGATCTGGTGGAACTGGCGATAACGGCCTTTCTGCGGACGCTCGTGGCGGAACATCGGGCCGATGTACCAGAGTTTCTGCACCTGACCACCGCCGGTGATGCCGTGTTCGAGCACCGCACGCACGCACGCCGCGGTGCCTTCCGGACGCAGGGTCAGGGAGTCGCCGTTACGGTCTTCGAAGGTGTACATCTCTTTTTCGACGATGTCGGTCACTTCACCGATCGAGCGCTTGAACAGCTCGGTGAATTCGACGATCGGCATGCGGATCTGCTTGTAACCGTAGTTATCCAGCAGACGCGCGACAGTGCCCTCGAAATAACGCCACAACGGGGTCTGTTCGGGCAGGATGTCGTTCATGCCACGAATGGCTTGCAGAGACTTACTCACTTTAAATCCTTAAATTCATTCGGCTTTCAGTCAGGCTCAGCCGCGCGCGATGACCGCTGCGTCAGCTTCGACCTTCTCGGCCGCTTTCTCGCGGATCAGCTTTTCCAGCTCGTCCACCAGATTGTCATTCGTCAGTTTCTGCGACGGCTTGCCGTCGATGTAAATCAGGTTTGGCGTGCCGCCGGTCAAGCCGATATGGGCTTCCTTGGCTTCGCCGGGGCCGTTGACCACGCAACCGATCACCGCGACATCCAGCGGCACCAGCAGGTCTTCAAGGCGCCCTTCCAGCTCGTTCATGGTCTTGACCACATCGAAGTTCTGCCGCGAGCAGCTCGGGCAGGCGATGAAGTTGATGCCACGGGAACGCAGATGCAAAGACTTGAGAATGTCGTAACCGACCTTCACTTCCTCGACCGGATCGGCCGCCAGCGAGATGCGGATAGTATCGCCAATCCCCTCGGCGAGCAGCATACCTAGGCCCACGGCGGATTTCACTGTGCCCGAACGCAAACCACCGGCTTCGGTGATGCCCAGGTGCAGCGGCTGGACGATTTCTTTCGCCAGCAGACGGTAGGCTTCAACGGCCATGAACACGTCGGAGGCTTTCACGCTGACCTTGAAGTCCTGGAAATTCAGGCGCTCCAGGTGCTCGACGTGACGCAGCGCGGACTCGACCAGTGCAGCCGGGGTCGGTTCGCCGTATTTCTTCTGCAGGTCTTTTTCCAGCGAGCCGGCGTTGACGCCGATACGAATCGGAATCCCGCGGTCACGGGCGGCATCGACCACGGCACGCACCCGGTCTTCCCGACCGATGTTGCCCGGGTTGATGCGCAGGCAATCCACACCCAGTTCGGCGACGCGCAGTGCGATCTTGTAGTCGAAGTGGATGTCGGCAACCAGCGGCACCTTGACCAGTTGCTTGATCCTGCCGAACGCCTCGGCGGCGTCCATGTCCGGTACCGAAACGCGGACGATGTCGACGCCGGCGGCTTCCAGACGATTGATCTGGGCGACGGTGGCAGCCACATCATTGGTGTCGCTGTTGGTCATGCTCTGCACAGCGATGGGCGCATCGCCGCCAACAGGTACGTTACCGACCCAGATCTTGCGCGAAACGCGACGTTTGATTGGAGATTCGCCGTGCATGACTTATTGACCCAACTTCAGGCGAGCAGTCTCGCCACTGGTGAACGGAGCGATATCGACCGGTTGGCCGTTGTAGCTGACCTGTGCGGCGCGAGCCACACCCAGACGCACCGCCAGTGGCGGCTTGCCGGAAACCGAAACGCTGTCGCCTTTATGTTTCAGACCGCTGAACAGCACTTTGCCGCGACCATCGGTTACCTGTGCCCAGCAATCGGCGGTGAACTGCAGTTGCACCTGGCCGTCGCCAGCCGCTGGGACAGCTGCTTCTGCGGTCGGCGCAGAGGTAGCCGCTACCACTGGTGCGGTGACCGTCGGCGCTGGTGTGGCCGGGGCATTCGGTGCTGAAGTCGCCGGAGCAGTCACAACCGGAGCCGGTGTATGAACCGGTGCGGCTGGCGTGGTTGCAGCCGGGGCGGCTGGTGCGGTTGCCGGAGCAACCGGCTCGGCACCGGTCGATTCAGCGGTGGTTTCCGATTGCGGCAGGGCCAGCGCGGTTGCGCCTTCGGCCTGACCTTCGGCAACGGCCTGGTCTTCCGGCTCGTCGATCGGGTGAATCTGTGTGGTGCCGTCGGCGCCTTCGACTTCAACGTGCTCCGGGGCCAGGCTGGTCACGTCCTTGCTGCGCTGCGAGGTCTGATCCTGCCACCAGACGAAACCGCCGCCGATGACCGCGACCAGCAACAGCAGGCTGACAATACGCAAAATAGTGTGTGAAACCCGCACCGGCTCTTCGATACGACCCAGCGCATGCACGTTGCTGCCCTGTGAGTCGGTGCCGGTGGACTGGTCGAATTGCTGAACCAGAACAGTCTGATCCATCCCGAGCAATTTGGCATAAGCGCGAATGTAACCGCGAGCGAAGGTATGCCCCGGCAGCTTGTCGAAAGCGCCAGCTTCAAGATTGCTCAGGGAAGTCACGGTGAGGTTGAGCTTGAGGGCCACTTCGGCCAGCGACCAGCCATTGCTTTCGCGGGCCTGGCGCAAAGTCTCACCGGGATTAACGCGAGTCGCTGCTACAACTTCGGGATGCGCCGCTTTCATCATTGCTCCGACAGGTATTGCTGATATTCCGGCGTACCGGGATAGAGTCGTTTTAATTGCAGGCCATAACTGGCGGCCTTGTCGCGATCTTCAAACACTTTTGCCAGCCGAACGCCGAGCAATAGACTACGTGCATTTTGCTCGGTTAGCAGGCTGAAACGGTCGTAATAGTCACGCGCGGGCACATAATGCCTGTCTTCGAAGGACAACTCAGCCATTTCCAGCAAAGCGCGCGGTTGTTGACGGTTCAGCCGCAGGGCTTTTTCCAGTTGCTGCTGTGCCAGATCCCGCTGACCGAGTTTCGAGGCGGTCATGCCGAGGTTCTCGAAGACTCGCGAACGCTCAGGATACAGGGTATCGGCGGCTGCCTGCTCAAAACGCTCGTAGGCTTCCTTGTAACGCTGTTCTTCGTAGAGAAAACTGCCGTAGTTATTGAGGATTCGTGCATCGGTGGGACGCGAGGACAGGGCTTTGCGGAAATGTTCGTCGGCCAGCTTCGGCTCCATTTCGGCCTGGAACACCAGGCCGAGGGCAGCGTTGGCATCAGGATCGGAGCCGTCCAGCTCCAGCGCCTTCTTCAGCGGCACCTTGGCGCGCTCGGTCATCCCTTGCTGCAAGTATCCCAGTCCCAGCTGCACGTAGGCGGCACGCGCCTCGTCGCGGCCCTTGCTGGTCTTCATCGGGTTGTAGTCACCCGACAGGACACAACCAGCACACAGGCTGGCCATCAGCAACAGCAGCGCAAAGCGCAGGGACATAGAGATCCTCTCTTAGTTAGTGTTCGCGGCGTTCTGTGCCAGATCGCTGTCGGCGCTCAACTCGCGCACGGCGATGTAACGTTCACTGCGACGGGTGCGATCCAGCACCTGCCCTACCAATTGACCACACGCAGCGTCGATGTCTTCACCACGGGTGGTGCGGACAGTGACGTTAAAGCCGGCCTGATGCAACTGATCCTGGAACCGACGAATGGCGTTGTTGCTCGGCCGTTCGTAACCGGAATGCGGGAACGGGTTGAACGGAATCAGGTTGATCTTGCATGGAATGTCTTTGAGCAGCTCGATCATTTCCACGGCGTGCTCAAGCTTGTCGTTGACGTCCTTGAGCAAGGTGTACTCGATGGTCAGCACGCGTTTCTCGCCCAGGGCGGACATGTAGCGCTGGCACGACTCGAGCAGCATCTTAAGCGGATATTTCTTGTTGATCGGCACCAATTGGTTACGCAATGCGTCATTCGGTGCGTGCAGGGACAACGCCAGGGAGACGTCGATGTGCTTGGCCAGCTCATCGATCATCGGCACCACGCCCGAAGTGGACAGGGTCACGCGGCGCTTGGAGATCCCGTAACCGAGGTCATCCATCATCAGATGCATGGCGGCCACGACGTTGTCGAAGTTCAGCAGCGGTTCGCCCATGCCCATCATCACCACGTTGGTGATGGCGCGGTCGATGGTGGCGGGAACACTGCCGAAGGATTTGTTGGCAATCCACACCTGACCGATGACTTCGGCGGCGGTGAGGTTGCTGTTGAAGCCTTGCTTGCCGGTGGAGCAGAAACTGCAGTCCAGGGCACAGCCTGCCTGGGACGAAACGCACAGAGTGCCGCGTTTGCCCTGGGGAATGTAGACGGTCTCGACACAGCTGCCGGACGCCACGCGCACCACCCACTTGCGGGTGCCGTCGCTGGAAATGTCCTCGCTGACCACTTCGGGACCACGGACTTCAGCAATAGCCTTGAGCTTGTCGCGCAAGGCTTTGCTGACGTTCGTCATGGCGTCGAAATCATCGACGCCAAAGTGGTGAATCCATTTCATTACCTGACCGGCACGGAAACGCTTCTCCCCGATTGAGTCGAAGAATTTTTCCATTTCCGGCTGGGTCAGACCCAGCAGGTTTGTTTTAACAGTCGATGTAGTCATGGATTCACCTTCACTCCTTAAGCAATGCTTAGCGAGTGGTTACTTCAGTAGCTGCGAAGAAGTACGAGATTTCGCGAGCAGCAGCGGCTTCGGAGTCCGAACCGTGAACGGCGTTGGCGTCGATCGACTCAGCGAAGTCAGCACGGATGGTGCCGGCAGCAGCTTCTTTAGGGTTGGTAGCGCCCATCAGCTCACGGTTCAGAGCGATAGCGTTTTCGCCTTCCAGAACCTGAACAACAACAGGACCGGAGATCATGAAAGCAACCAGGTCGCCGAAGAAACCGCGCTCTTTGTGCTCAGCGTAGAAGCCTTCAGCTTCGGCTTTGGACAGCTGCTTCATTTTCGAAGCAACCACTTTCAGACCAGCCTTTTCGAAACGGGTAACGATTTCGCCGGCAGCGCCTTTTTTAACAGCGTCAGGCTTGATGATGGAGAAAGTACGTTGAACAGCCATGGTGTAACTCCAGAAACGGTAATTTGCGAAAAATTAAACCCGCGAATTATACGCGGGTTCTTGGGTATTGCCTAACCTGCGAGACGATCAGTCCAATTCTGCGGCCCAAAGCTCCTGAACCCTTTCCAACACCTTCTCGCCAACGCGGCCAGAGGTCTTATCGAAGTCAGGCAGCTCCTCGATCATATGCTGCAGACGGACGAAACCTACAGAGTACGGATCGAGCCCCTCATGGGTCTCGGCCAGCTCTTCTGCAATACGTTGAACATCATTCCAACCGTAGCTCATGACAGTCTTACCAGTCAGTGCGGCGCTTCGGCCGCATGGTTAAGCGAATATTTCGGAATCTCGACGGTGATGTCTTCTTCACCAACGATAGCCTGACAGGCCAGGCGCGATTGCGCTTCCAGACCCCAGGCGCGATCGAGGAAGTCTTCTTCCAGCTCGTCCGCCTCTTCCAGCGAGTCGAAACCCTCGCGGATGATGCAGTGGCAAGTGGTGCAGGCGCAGACGCCGCCGCAGGCGCTTTCCATCTCGATGTGGTGTTCGTGAGCCAGCTCGAGAATCGAAGTGCCGGGCTCGGCCTCGACGACCATGCCTTCAGGGCAGAACTTCTCGTGGGGCAGAAAAATGACCTGCGGCATCAGATATCCTCGATTTCATTCAGATTGCGCCCCGACAGAGCGGCTTTCACCGTCAGATCCATGCGGCGGGCAGCAAAAGCATCGGTCACTTGCGACAGACGTTTGGTCTGCTGCTCGATGGCGTAACCATCGGTGCCTTTCATCAGTTCGGCCAGTTCCTGCATCTGCAGCTCGATGACCATGCGCTCTTCGGCGTCGAGCAAACGCTCGCCATCGGCCTCCAGAGCGCCCTGCACCGCTTCGATCAGGCGCTGGGCATCAACTTGCTGCTCGCGCAGGACACGGGCGACCTTGTCGTCATTGGCGTGCTGGAACGAGTCCTTGAGCATCTTGGCGATTTCACCGTCGGTCAGACCGTAGGACGGCTTGACCTGAATGCTCGCCTCGACGCCCGAACCCAGTTCGCGGGCAGACACGCTGAGCAGGCCGTCGGCATCGACCTGGAAGGTCACGCGAATCTTCGCCGCACCGGCCACCATCGCTGGAATGCCGCGCAGTTCGAAGCGCGCCAGGGAGCGGCAATCGCTGATCAGCTCGCGCTCACCCTGCAGCACATGGATCGCCATGGCCGACTGGCCGTCTTTATAAGTAGTGAAGTCCTGCGCACGGGCGACCGGGATGGTGGTGTTGCGCGGAATCACCTTTTCCATCAGACCGCCCATGGTTTCCAGCCCAAGGGACAGTGGAATCACGTCGAGCAGCAGCAGTTCGCCGCCATCGCGCTTGTTGCCAGCCAGCGTATCCGCCTGGATCGCGGCCCCGATGGCCACCACTTGATCCGGGTCGATTTCCGTCAATGGCTGACGACCGAAGGCTTCGGCGACGGCTTCACGAACGCGCGGCACACGGGTCGAACCACCGACCATGACCACGGCATGCACGTCTTCCAGCTCGATACCGGAATCACGCACAGCGCGGCGGCAGGCTTTCAGGCTGCGAGCAACCATCGGCTCGATCAGCGCATCGAAGGCTTCGCGGGTCAGCTGCGCTTTCCAGTCACCGTAGGCGACTTCAACGCTGGCCGCATCGGTCAGGGCTTCTTTGGCCGCACAGGCGGTTTGCAGCAGATTGCGTTGTGCGCCCGGGTCGAGATCGGCAGACAGGCCGGCGCTCTCGATAATCCAGCCGGCAATCGCGTGATCGAAGTCATCGCCGCCCAGCGCGCTGTCGCCGCCGGTGGCCAGCACTTCGAAAACACCGCCAGTCAGACGCAGAATCGAAATATCGAACGTTCCGCCGCCCAGGTCATAGATTGCGACCAGACCTTCGGCGTGTTGATCCAGGCCATACGCCACGGCGGCAGCGGTCGGCTCGTTGAGCAGACGCAGCACATTCAGACCGGCGAGTTTCGCCGCATCCTTGGTGGCCTGGCGCTGAGCATCGTCGAAATACGCCGGAACGGTGATCACCGCACCGACCAGCTCGCCACCCAGGGTCGCTTCAGCACGCTGACGCAAAACCTTGAGGATATCGGCAGAGACTTCGACCGGGCTTTTCGGACCTTGTACGGTGTCGATGAACGGCATGTGCGATTCGCCGCCGACAAAGCGGTATGGCAGTTGCTCGCCCAATTGCTTGACGTCGGACAGACCACGCCCCATCAGGCGCTTGACCGACAGCACAGTATTCAAGGGATCGGAGGACGCGGCCAGTTTGGCCGATTCGCCAACCTCGACGCGGTCGGCGTGATAACGCACGGCGGACGGCAGGATGACCTGCCCGTCAGCGTCGGCCAGTGGCTCGGAAAGACCACTGCGCAACGCAGCGACCAGCGAATTGGTAGTGCCCAAGTCGATCCCCACAGCCAGACGACGCTGGTGCGGTTGAGGACTTTGGCCGGGTTCGGCGATCTGCAGTAGGGCCATCGTGATCAGGACTTATCTGTATATCAGGCGTGCGACCGGAGCGGCACTGGGTTAATCGTCGAGGCGCTCTTCTAACTGGCGCACTTCGTAGGTGAGCTTGTCGAGGAACTGCATGCGCCGCATCAGGCGTTCGGCCTGTTCGCGTTGCGCCGCATCATCCCAACAGGCTGCGAAGCTTTCGTTCAACTGTTCCTGAGCCACCTTCAGGCGACGCTTGAATACCGCGACACCGTCGAGATCGGCGCTGTCCTGGAGGTCTTCGAGCTCTTCGCGCCATTGCATCTGCTGCAAGAGAAACTCGGGGTCATGGACCGTGACTTCCATCGGCACTTCATGCCCGCTGATGGTCAGCAGGTAGCGTGCACGCTGGGCAGGACTCTTGAGCGTCTGATACGCGTCGTTAAGCCGCGCAGACTGCTCGAGCGCTGAGCGCTGCTCGCGCTCGGAAGCGTCGGCAAAGCGGTCAGGATGAACACCGCGCGCCAACTCACGGTAGCGCGTGGCCAACTGCTCGAGATCCAGGCGAAAGCTCGGTTGCAGCTCGAATAAAGCGAAATGACAAGGAATACCCACGACAAGCCTCAGATGTTGAAGCTTTCGCCGCAGCCACATTCACCGCGTACGTTGGGGTTGTTGAACTTGAAGCCTTCATTCAACCCTTCCTTGACGAAATCGAGCTCGGTGCCGTCCAGGTAAGCCAGGCTTTTCGGGTCGATGATCACTTTCTCGCCGTGACTTTCGAACACCTGATCCTCGGCAACCACCTCGTCGACAAACTCCAGCACGTAGGCAAGGCCGGAACAGCCCGTGGTGCGAACACCCAGACGAATCCCTTCACCTTTGCCGCGCCCGTCGAGGGAGCGTCGCACGTGTCGAGCAGCCGCTTCTGTCATGCTGATAGCCATCGTTGACTCCTTACTCGTCGCGCAATGCTTAGATCAAGCCTTTCTTCTGCTTGTAGTCGCGAACAGCCGCTTTGATAGCGTCTTCAGCGAGTACCGAGCAGTGGATTTTCACTGGCGGCAGAGCCAGTTCTTCGGCCAGCTGAGTGTTCTTGATGGTCTCGGCTTCGTCCAGCGTCTTGCCCTTCATCCACTCGGTGGCCAGGGAGCTGGAAGCGATTGCCGAACCGCAGCCGTAGGTCTTGAACTTGGCGTCTTCGATAACGCCCTGATCGTTGACCTTGATCTGCAGACGCATCACGTCGCCGCACGCCGGAGCGCCGACCATGCCGGTGCCGACATCCGGGTCTTCCGCGTTCATCTTGCCGACGTTGCGCGGGTTTTCGTAGTGGTCGATGACCTTTTCGCTGTAAGCCATGGTGCTTAATCCTCACTCATCAGAGAGTCGCTCTTTAAGCCCTGCAACCTGGGGTCGCAGGGCCGGTTCGCGGCGACTTGAAATCAGTGTGCCGCCCACTCGATTTTCGAAATGTCGACACCGTCTTTGTACATGTCCCACAGCGGCGACAGAGCGCGCAGCTTGGTAACGGCCTCGCAGACTTTCTGCGCGGCGTAGTCGATTTCTTCTTCGGTGGTGAAACGGCCGAAGGTGAAACGGATCGAGCTGTGTGCCAGTTCGTCGTTGCGGCCGAGGGCGCGCAGAACGTACGAAGGCTCCAGGGACGCCGAGGTGCAGGCCGAACCGGACGATACCGCCAGATCCTTGAGCGCCATGATCAGCGACTCGCCTTCAACGTAGTTGAAGCTCAGGTTCAGGTTGTGCGGAACGCGGGCGGTCAGGCTGCCGTTGACGTACAGCTCTTCCAGATGCTCGACCTGCTTGTAGAAGCGGTCGCTCAGGGCTTTGATGCGCACGTTTTCGGCAGCCATGTCTTCCTTGGCTACACGGAACGCTTCGCCCATGCCGACGATCTGGTGGGTCGCCAAGGTGCCGGAACGCATGCCACGTTCGTGACCGCCACCGTGCATGGTCGCTTCGATGCGCACACGCGGCTTGCGGCTGACGTACAGCGCGCCGATGCCTTTAGGGCCGTAGGTTTTGTGGGCGGAGAACGACATCATGTCGACTTTCAGCTTCTGCAGGTCAATGTCGACCTTGCCAGTGGACTGAGCCGCGTCAACATGCAGCAGAACGCCCTTGGAGCGGGTCAGTTCGCCGATGGCAGCGATGTCGTTGATGGTGCCGATTTCGTTGTTCACGTGCATCACCGACACCAGAATGGTGTCTTCGCGCAGTGCCGCTTCGATCATCGCAGGGGTGATCAGACCGTCTTCAGTCGGCTCGAGGTAGGTCACTTCGAAACCTTCACGCTCCAGTTGGCGCATGGTGTCGAGAACGGCCTTGTGTTCGATCTTGCTGGTGATCAGGTGCTTGCCTTTGGAGCCATAGAAATGCGCCGCACCCTTGATCGCCAGGTTGTCGGATTCGGTGGCACCGGATGTCCAGACGATTTCACGCGGGTCAGCGTTGACCAGATCGGCCACCTGACGACGGGCGTTTTCGACGGACTCTTCAGCTTTCCAGCCGAACACGTGGGAACGGGACGCCGGGTTACCGAAGTTTCCGTCGACCAGCAGGCATTCACTCATCTTTTGCGCAACGCGCGGATCGACCGGGGTGGTCGCAGAGTAATCAAGGTAAATCGGCAATTTCATGGACTATCTCCTAAATCAGGCTGGCTGGCGTGCCGCTAGCTCTTTGGCTGTCATTCGACGGCGGACGCTTCAATCTTGTCCAGGCGCGGCGCCTTGCCATTGCAACGACGCTGATCCTGACGCTGGGCCACTTCCTGCACCTCACGGCGAGTTACGAGGTCGGCCAAGCTGATACCGCTGAGAAATTCGTGAATCTGCAGGCTCAGGTCGCACCACAGGTGATGAGTCAGGCAGGTGTCGCCGGAATGGCAGTCGCCCTGGCCCTGGCACTTTGTAGCATCGACCGATTCGTTGACCGCATCGATCACCTGAGCCACCTGGATGCCCTGCATGTCGCGCGACAGCTGGTAACCACCGCCTGGACCGCGAACACTGGAAACCAGGTTACTGCGGCGCAGCTTGGCGAAAAGCTGTTCGAGATAGGACAGGGAGATGCCTTGGCGCTCGGAGATATCGGCCAGGGACACCGGCCCGTGCTGCGCGTGCAAAGCCAGGTCAAGCATGGCGGTCACGGCGTATCGGCCTTTTGTAGTCAGTCGCATGGACAATTACCACGGAGTTCAGAATGGGCGGGAGTATGCAATTCCCGAGCATTTAAGTCAACTATAAGACCTAGTGCTTTAGTCGGGTTTACCCGCAAAAGAGCGCGCGCATCATAGCAAAGGCTGGCGGCGTACAGCCAGCGCAACCGCGAGATCGTTCTTCGCGAGCAGGCTCGCTCCCACACTGGAAAGCATTCACCAGCGGGAGCGAGCCTGCTCGCGAAACGCGGCGCCCCGGTTTAGCTGGCCTGGCTCTGATCCTTGCCCTTCACGCAAGCGAAATCTTCTTCGCGCAGCTCAGGCAGATCTTTCGCACAGTAATTACTGCCCAGATCCTTCAGCGCGCCGCACATCCCCTCCAGCCGCCCGTCCACCGCTTGCAGGTGATCGAGCAACTGACCGATGGCACGAGCCACCGGGTCGGGCATGTCTTCGCTGACGCCATAGGCGTCGAAACCAATCTTCTCGGCCATCGCCTTGCGCTTGGCGTCCTGCTCTTCATCGGTTTTGACGATGATCCGCCCCGGAATCCCCACCACTGTGGCGCCCGGCGGCACTTCCTTGGTGACCACTGCATTGGAGCCGACTTTCGCGCCAGCCCCCACCGTGAATGGCCCGAGTACTTTGGCACCAGCCCCCACGACAACCCCATCACCCAGCGTCGGGTGGCGCTTGCCCTTGTTCCAACTGGTGCCGCCGAGGGTTACGCCCTGATAAATGGTCACGTCATCGCCGATCTCGGCGGTTTCACCAATGACGATGCCCATGCCGTGGTCAATGAAAAAGCGCCGACCAACTTTGGCACCCGGATGAATCTCGATCCCGGTCAGCCAGCGACCGAAGTTCGACACCAGCCGCGCCAACCATTTCAGCTCGTTGCGCCACAGCATCCCGGCCAACCGATGAATCCAGATCGCGTGCATACCGGGGTAGCAGGTCAGGACTTCAAAAGCGTTACGCGCCGCCGGGTCCCGATGGAATACGCTCTGGATATCTTCACGCAAACGCTCAAACATCATTCAGTCCTTCCGCTTAAGAAGCTCACCACGGGCCGCTTTTTGGGTTTCCGTGAGGATGCCACGCAAAATATTCATTTCCGCCCGGCTGACCGAGCTGCGTCCGTACAATCGGCGCAGGCGCGCCATCAAGTGCCTTGGCTTTTCCGGATCGAGGAATTCGATGGCAACCAGCGTCTGCTCCAGATGCTCGTAAAAGCGCTCCAGCTCATCCATGGTCGCGAGTTCGGCGCTTTTCACCGAGGCCACTTCTTCTTTCTCGATCTTGGTCGGCTGCCCTTGAGCGGCCAGCCAGGCCATGCGCACTTCGTAGCTCAACACCTGCACCGCCGCCCCGAGGTTCAACGAGCTGAACTCAGGATCGGAGGGGATGTGCACGTGAAAGTGACATCGCTGCAGCTCCTCGTTGGTCAGGCCGGAGTCTTCACGACCGAACACCAACGCGATTTGTGCGCCCTGCCCCGCTTCCTCGACCACTTTGCTCCCGCATTCGCGGGGATCGAGCAGCGGCCAGGGAATGCGGCGGTCACGGGCGCTGGTGCCGAGCACCAGATTGCAGCCGACCAAAGCGTCTTCCAGAGTGGCGACGACTTGGGCGTTTTCAAGAATGTCACCGGCACCGGAAGCACGCGCATCGGCTTCGTGGTGCGGAAACAACCGCGGTTCGACCAGCACCAGCCGCGACAGACCCATGTTTTTCATGGCGCGCGCGGCCCCGCCGATGTTGCCGGGGTGGCTGGTATTGACCAGGACGACACGAATGTTCTGCAGCAAGGGAGGCGCTCTCGGACACAGGAAAGGGGTGCAAATCTTACAGAACAGCCTACCGTTAAGCTATGAAAGCGAACAGCGACCTTCACCTGAAGAAAAGTTCTGATAGAATGCGCGGCTTTCTTTAACAACCTTAGGTGACACATCCATGCAGCCCATGCTGAATATCGCGCTGCGCGCCGCCCGCAGCGCCAGTGAACTGATCTTCCGCTCCATCGAGCGCCTGGATACCATCAAGGTCGACGAAAAAGACGCCAAGGATTATGTATCCGAGGTCGATCGCGCCGCCGAACAGAAAATCATCGATGCTCTGCGCAAGGCTTACCCGAATCACTCGATCCAGGGTGAAGAGACCGGCATGCATGTCGGTAACGGCATCGAAGGCGAAGAGTACCTGTGGATCATCGATCCACTGGACGGCACCACCAACTTCCTGCGTGGCATTCCTCACTTTGCCGTCAGCATTGCCTGCAAATACCGTGGTCGCCTGGAACACGCTGTGGTTCTGGACCCGGTTCGCCAGGAAGAATTCACCGCCAGCCGTGGTCGCGGCGCTCAACTGAACGGTCGTCGTCTGCGCGTCAGCGGTCGCACCAGCCTCGACGGCGCTCTGCTGGGTACTGGCTTCCCGTTCCGTGACGACCAGATGGACAACCTCGACAACTACCTGGGCATGTTCCGCGCCCTGGTTGGCCAGACTGCCGGCATCCGCCGCGCCGGCTCCGCCAGCCTGGACCTGGCCTACGTGGCTGCCGGTCGTTTCGACGCGTTCTGGGAGTCGGGCCTGTCCGAGTGGGACATGGCTGCCGGCGCCCTGCTGATTCAAGAAGCTGGCGGCCTGGTGAGCGACTTCACCGGCGGTCACGATTTCCTTGAGAAAGGCCACATCGTTGCCGGCAACACCAAATGCTTCAAGGCAGTCCTGACGGCGATCCAGCCGCACCTGCCGGCTTCGCTGAAGCGTTAAGCTTCCCGCGAAAAGCAAAAAGCACCCTTCGGGGTGCTTTTTTTATGCCTGCGATTTCAGCCTCCACTCGAATCCACTGTGGGAGCGGGCTTACTCGCGAAGGCGGCGCGTCAGCCAACATTAATTCTGGATGGTAGACCGCATTCGCGAGCAAGCCCGCTCCCACAGGGTCTTTGTGGTGAGGCTTGAATGGCAGGCACAAAAAAGCACCCCGCAGGGTGCTCTTTTTTAAACGATCAGACGGTTATTGAGCCGGCTGATTCTGCGACAGAATCAACTTACCTTCCTTGTCCACCGGAATCTGGTTGCCCGGATCACGGTCCATCCGCACTTTGCCTTCCTTGCCATCCAGCGAATAACGCACGTCGTAACCGACAACCTTGTCGCTGATGTCATTCACGGTGTTACAGCGAGTCTGGGTGGTGGTGTAGGTATCGCGGTTCTGCATGCCTTCCTGCACCTTGTTACCGGCATAACCGCCACCGACCGCGCCAGCGACCGTGGCAATCTTCTTGCCGGTACCGCCGCCGATCTGGTTACCCAGCAAACCACCCGCTACCGCACCAATCGCGGTACCGAGGATCTGGTGTTGATCCTTGACCGGCGCCTGGCGGGTTACAGCAACATCCTTGCACACTTCACGTGGAGTCTTGATCTGTGTTTTGACCGGCTCAACGGCCAGCACTTGCGCATACTCAGGGCCGCTTTTAACCAGGCTGTAGGTGGCAACAGCACCCCCGGCAGTCACACCGACAGCACCCAATACCGCACCAACCAGCAACGACTTGTTCACATGAACCTCCTGACCATCACATGCGGGACGCGCCCGCGCTTCTCCCAGCCTTGGAGCATAAAAAAAGGCGCGAGTTCAACTCGCGCCTTTTTCGGGCTGACAACCGGTGAAGCGATGGCCGTTATGGACGGTCGTCGACTTCCTTCTCGGTGTTGGCCGGAGGAATCAGATCCTCGGTGCTCAGGTTCAGCCAGATCAGCACCACGTTCGCGATGTAGATCGACGAGTAGGTACCCGCCAGAACGCCGATGAACAGGGCGATGGAGAAACCGAACAGGTTGTCGCCACCGAAGAACAGCAGCGCAGCGATCGCCAGCAAGGTGGAGATCGACGTTGCCATGGTCCGCAGCAGGGTCTGAGTGGTCGAGATGTTGATGTTCTCGATCAGCGAAGCCTTGCGCAGCACACGGAAGTTTTCACGAACCCGGTCGAACACGACGATGGTGTCGTTCAGCGAGTAACCGATGATCGCCAGTACCGCCGCCAGAACCGTCAGGTCGAAGGTGATCTGGAAGAACGACAGGATACCGACAGTCACGATCACGTCGTGAATCAGCGAAACGATCGCGCCGACCGCGAATTTCCACTGAAAGCGGAAAGCCAGGTAGATCAGGATGCCGCCGAGCGCCAGCAGCATGCCGAGGCCGCCCTGGTCGCGCAGTTCTTCACCGACCTGCGGGCCGACGAACTCGACACGCTTGACCGTCGCCGGGTTGTCGCCGCCGACTTTCTGCAAAGCCTCGGCCACCTGGTGACCCAACTGCGGGTCTTCACCCGGCATGCGCACCAGCAGGTCAGTGGTTGCACCAAAGCTCTGCACGATGGCTTCGTGGTAACCGGAAGTCACCAGCTCTTCACGCACTTTGGTGACGTCGGCCGGACGCTCGTAGGTCAGCTCGATGAGCGTACCGCCGGTGAAGTCCAGGCCCCAGTTCATGCCCTTGTGGAAAACGCTGAACAAGGCCAGAACGGTGAGAAACACAGTGACGCCGAACGCAAAGTTGCGAACGCCCATGAAGTTGATTGTACGTAACATGGCAGCCCCTTAAATCCACAACTTCTTGAAGTCACGTCCGCCGAAGATCAGGTTGACCATTGCGCGGGTCACCATGATGGCCGTGAACATCGAGGTAAAGATCCCGAGGGACATGGTCACTGCGAAGCCCTTCACCGGGCCGGTGCCCATGGCGAAGAGGATGCCGCCGACCAGCAGAGTGGTCAGGTTGGCGTCGAGAATCGCGGTGAATGCCCGGCCGAAGCCTTCGTTGATTGCACGCTGCACGGTCATGCCGGCTGCGATCTCTTCACGGATCCGCGAGAAGATCAGCACGTTGGCGTCGACCGCCATACCCATGGTCAGGACGATACCGGCGATACCCGGCAGGGTCAGCGTTGCACCCAGCAGCGACATCAGCGCCAGCAGCAGCACCATGTTCACCGCCAGCGCGACCGTGGCGATCAAACCGAAGAAGCGGTAGATGGCGATGATGAACAGCGAGACGAACAGCATGCCCCACAGCGATGCATCGATACCTTTGGTGATGTTGTCAGCACCCAGGCTCGGACCGATTGTGCGCTCTTCAGCGAAGTACATCGGCGCGGCCAGACCACCGGCACGCAGCAGCAGCGCCAGCTCGGACGATTCACCCTGGCCGTTCAGGCCGGTGATGCGGAACTGCGCGCCCAGCGGCGACTGAATGGTCGCCAGGCTGATGATCTTCTTCTCTTCCTTGAAGGTCTGCACCGGCACGTCTTTCTCGACGCCATCAACAACCTGCTTAACGTAGGTGGTCACCGGACGCTGTTCGATGAAGATCACCGCCATGCTGCGGCCGACGTTCGAACGGGTCGCGCGGCTCATCAGCTCGCCACCGTGACCGTCCAGACGGATGTTCACTTCAGGTGTGCCGTGCTCGCCGAAACCAGCCTTGGCGTCGGTTACCTGGTCACCGGTGATGATCAGGCCACGCTCGATCTGCGCAGGAGGACGCTTGCCTTCACGGAACTCGAAGGTCTCGGAAGTGGCTTTCGAAGCACCCGGCTCTGCAGCCAGACGGAACTCGAGGTTGGCGGTCTTGCCGAGAATACGTTTGGCTTCGGCAGTGTCCTGCACGCCCGGCAGCTCAACCACGATGCGGTTGGCGCCCTGACGCTGAACGATCGGTTCGGCAACACCCAGCTCGTTGACGCGGTTACGTACCGTGGTCAAGTTCTGCTTGATGGAGTATTCACGGATTTCCGCCAGCTTGGCCGGGGTCATCGCCAGACGCAGCACCGGTTGACCGTTGAGGTCGGCCGGAACAATGTCGAAATCGTTGAAGTTCTTGCGGATCAGCGCACGGGCCTGTTCGCGGGAGTCAGCATCGCTGAAGCCCAACTGAATGGCGCCGCCCAGTTGTGGCAGGCTGCGATAGCGCAGCTTCTCTTTGCGCAGCAGGCTCTTGACGTCGCCTTCGTAGACTTTCAGGCGGGCGTCGAGGGCTTTGTCCATGTCCACTTCCAGCAGGAAGTGCACACCACCGGACAAGTCCAGACCCAGCTTCATCGGGTGCGCGCCGAGGTTGCGCAGCCATTGCGGGGTGGTCTGTGCCAGGTTCAGTGCGACGACGTAGTCATCACCCAATGCCTTGCGCACAACGTCTTTGGCCGGCAGCTGGTCTTCAGCCTTGGTCAGACGGATCAGACCGCCCTTGCCGTTGGCGGCCAGCGAAGCTGCCTTGACGTTGATCCCGGACTCACGCAGCGCGGTGCTGACGCGATCCAGATCGGCTTGATTGACCTGCAGTGCCGTGCTGGCGCCGCTGATCTGAATGGCCGGGTCATCGGGGTATAGATTGGGAGCGGAATAAATCAGACCGACCGCCAGCACCGCCAGGATCAGAATGTATTTCCACAGAGGATATTTGTTCAGCATCACGCCGCCCGTTATGAACGCGGGGCGCCTTGCGCGCCCCGTCGATTGAGTAGAAGTTGGAACCTTAGATCGCTTTCAGCGTGCCTTTTGGCAGCGTGGCGGCGATGGCGCCCTTCTGGAACTTCATTTCCACGGTGTCGGAAACTTCCAGAACCACGAAGTCATCGGCCACTTTGGTGATCTTGCCGGCGATGCCGCCGGTGGTGACCACTTCGTCACCCTTCGCAAGGCTGCTCAGCAGGTTCTTCTGCTCTTTGGCGCGCTTGGCCTGTGGACGCCAGATCATCAGGTAGAAGATGACCAGGAAGCCGACCAGGAAAATCCACTCGAAGCCGCCGCCCATTGGGCCTGCAGCAGCCGGTGCAGCTGCGTCAGCCATGGCGTTAGAGATAAAAAAGCTCATTTAGCACTCCAGTTGCAAATGTTGAATCTTGGGGTCAGAAAACTCAGTCCAAAGGCGGAACGGGGAGCCCGCGTTTGGCGTAGAAGGCATCGACAAAGGCGGCCAATGTACCCTGTTGAATAGCCTCGCGCAAACCAGCCATCAGCACCTGATAATGGCGCAAGTTATGGATGGTATTGAGCATGCTGCCGAGCATTTCGCCGCACTTGTCCAGGTGATGCAGATAAGCGCGGGAGAAGTTCTGGCAGGTATAGCAATCGCAGGTCGGATCCAGCGGCGAATCATCATGGCGATGGAACGCGTTACGAATCTTCAGCACGCCTGTATCAATGAACAGATGCCCATTGCGGGCATTACGGGTTGGCATCACGCAATCGAACATGTCCACACCGCGGCGCACACCCTCAACCAGATCTTCCGGTTTGCCAACGCCCATAAGGTAACGAGGTTTGTCAGCCGGCATCATCCCAGGCAGATAATCCAGCACCTTGATCATCTCGTGCTTGGGCTCGCCCACCGACAGACCGCCAATGGCCAAGCCATCAAAGCCGATCTTGTCGAGGCCTTCCAGCGAGCGCATGCGCAGATCCTGGTGCATGCCGCCCTGGACGATACCGAACAGCGCCGCGGTGTTGTCGCCATGGGCGTTTTTCGAGCGCTGCGCCCAACGCAGCGACAGCTCCATCGATACGCGGGCGACGTCTTCGTCAGCCGGGTACGGCGTGCATTCGTCGAAGATCATCACGATGTCGGAACCGAGATCGCGCTGCACCTGCATCGATTCTTCCGGGCCCATGAACACTTTCGAGCCATCGACCGGGGAGGCGAAGGTCACGCCCTCCTCCTTGATCTTGCGCATTGCACCCAGGCTGAACACCTGAAAGCCGCCGGAGTCGGTGAGGATCGGGCCTTTCCACTGCATGAAGTCGTGCAGGTCGCCGTGCTCCTTGATCACCTCGGTGCCCGGACGCAGCCACAGGTGGAAGGTGTTGCCCAGAATGATTTCCGCGCCAGTGGCGACGATGTCACGCGGCAACATGCCCTTGACCGTGCCATAGGTGCCCACCGGCATGAACGCCGGGGTCTCGACGGTGCCACGCGGGAAGGTCAGCCGACCACGACGAGCCTTGCCATCGGTGGCAAGCAGTTCAAAGGACATGCGACATTCGCGACTCATTCTGTTTCCTCTGGGCCTGTGTGTTCAGGGGCAGTCGGGGCGGGATTACGGGTGATGAACATCGCATCACCGTAGCTAAAAAAGCGGTAGCCGTTGTCGACGGCGGCCTTATAGGCGGCCATGGTTTCGGGATAACCGGCGAACGCCGAAACCAGCATCAACAGCGTGGATTCCGGCAAATGGAAGTTGGTGACCAGGGCGTCGACCACATGGAACGGCCGGCCCGGGTAGATAAAGATGTCGGTGTCGCCACTGAACGGCTTGAGCACGCCATCGCGCGCGGCGCTTTCCAGCGAACGCACACTGGTTGTGCCCACGGCAATCACCCGTCCACCACGCGCACGGCACGCGGCAACGGCGTCGACCACGTCCTGGCCGACTTCCAGCCACTCGCTGTGCATGTGGTGATCTTCGATCTTGTCGACGCGCACCGGCTGGAACGTCCCCGCACCGACGTGCAGCGTGACGAACGCGGTCTCGACGCCCTTGGCGGCAATCGCCTCCATCAGCGGCTGATCGAAATGCAGCCCCGCCGTCGGCGCCGCCACCGCCCCCAGGCGCTGGGCGTACACGGTCTGATAGCGCTCGCGATCCGAGCCTTCATCCGGGCGGTCTATATAAGGAGGCAACGGCATGTGCCCGACGCGATCGAGCAGCGGCAGCACTTCTTCAGCAAAGCCCAGCTCGAACAGCGCATCGTGACGCGCGAGCATCTCGGCTTCGCCACCGCCGTCGATGAGGATCTTCGAACCCGGCTTCGGCGACTTGCTGGAGCGCACATGGGCCAGCACGCGGTGCGAATCGAGCACGCGTTCGATGAGGATTTCCAGCTTGCCGCCCGAGGCTTTCTGCCCGAACAACCGCGCCGGAATCACCCGGGTATTGTTGAATACCATCAAATCGCCCGGGCGCAAATGCTCAAGCAAATCAGTGAATTGACGGTGTGCAAGGGCGCCGCTCGGCCCATCAAGGGTCAGCAGGCGACTACCGCGACGCTCGGCCAACGGGTGGCGGGCGATCAGCGAATCAGGAAGCTCGAAGGTAAAGTCAGCAACGCGCATGATGGGGTTCGTCTAGCAGGGCCGGAAAGTCTAGCGGAATTATCAAAAATTGACCATGAAACGTGATTGACCAACGGTAATCACCTCTCTATACTTCGCCGCCATTGAGCCCTGATGGCGGAATTGGTAGACGCGGCGGATTCAAAATCCGTTTTCGAAAGGAGTGGGAGTTCGAGTCTCCCTCGGGGCACCAAAATTAAGAAAGGTCTTGCTTAGCAAGGCCTTTTTTTTCGTCTGTCGGAAAGTGCCCCCTCTCCACTCAATGGCCACCTGCTCACCCGCGATGAGACCGGTTGCGCGATAAACTTGGCGAAGTATTGATCGCTAAAAGCGAAGAACTTCAGACGCTTGCCACAAGCTCAAAGCCTGCTGGCGATTTCTTGCCACACATGGTCGTAGTTGTATTTCAACCAACGAATCAGCAACTTGTCGAACAACCTGCGAAACCAATTACGCTGCCGCGCCACAAGCCTTTCCTCTATCTCGCCCCTGAGCCAATCAGGGTCAAAACCTGTCCAGACAGTCGGCAAGACCGCTGCAATGTTCATAAAGCACACCGGCGCTACTTCTGAATAAAAAATCTCGTAGAGCACCGCTGGATCGACGCCTTTTAGCTGGCATGCGATGTAATCGTAATCAGTGGGAAAATGGTTGAACGGTTCGGACAGTGCAGCTCTAACGTTTGTCAGTTGTGGTTCATTCAGAAAATGCTCCAACGGGAAAACCCCTCCATTTGCGTTCCACTGGCGCGGCGCAGTTCAAACGACGAGCCGAGACAGGAACTCAGATATCTGGATCAGGCGCACGCGGGGCTTGAACAACTCCCCCAAACAAACGCTCAGCTATCTGACGACCTCGTTCCTGGCCCTCCTCCGTCAACCAGATCGATTTGTTCCTGTTTACCGGATTACTGATGAGACCCTGTTCATGCAATCGGTTCATGACTTCAAAATCGAAGCCTTTCCATGCATTGCCGTCGTCGGAACTGAAAGCGGCCAACAGGGCAAGCACAGCCTCTTCAATCAACTTTTCGTCGTATTCCATGATCGTCGCTCCGCTCATATGCCTGAACTATCGTTGAGTTTGTCTGGCAGCTCATACTCGCTGGCCATCCTGAGAAACTCGTTCTGTTGCTTAGGTCATTGAATGTCTCGGCGCTGTCCGTGCAACCTGTTTTGCCTAGGGACTGCACCTGATGCGTCCACTCAGTATAATCACGCACGCCCGCAGCCGGTCTTCCGCCCCGTTGCGACTATCGCTGGTCGTACCGAATTTCAAGACTCAAGCTCAAGAACCTCCAAGGCCAACCATGGAAACGTCACTGGAAACCGTCGCCCTGTTCTCCCTCAAACTCGCTTACGAGGAGGAAGGCCTGAGCCCGATTCTGCGGGATGACATGGTTATGGGTGACTATCAGAAAGACGTTTTCGAACTGCTGGTGCGCCGGGGTGATGTCGAAACCATTCAGTTCAAGATGAACGAGTGCCTGGGCTTGGCGATGGATGCGTTGGGCGGCGTCGAGAAACCGCTGGGGCGGGAGCTGCAAAAGCTGTCAGCCGATTTCAGTCAGGCGCAGTCGCTGGAGCAGCTTGATCAGCCGCTCCTCGCGCTCAAGGGTTATCTGAAAGACATTCTCTGATCAGTTGCTTCACTCGCTGACCTTTCAGCGTCGAGCCTTCAAAACCCGAATATCCGTGGGAAATCCATCCGCCCCCACAAGCTTCTTCCAGCCCACATACTGAAACTCGCCCCGCTCATCGATGTAATCGCCCTTCTCCACCGACCGGCCGCCGACGATCGCCACGCGTTTTTCCTCGCCACAGCCGCCATCCGACGGGCGCACGGTATAGATCACATACGGCTTCACATACTGCGTGGCGCGGAAGTGTTGGCCGCAGATTTCGTCGACGGTGATCAGCATGGTTTTCAGGCGGGCTTCGCCGTCCATGTCTTCGTGGAGTTTGAGGAAGGAGATGTCGCCGACGTCGCTGTAGCCGAGAGAACGGGCGCGTTTGTATTCGGGGGAGTTCTGGTGGGCGATGCGGCCTTGTTCGGCGGCTTGGTTCATTCTGGCGGCGAACTCGGCCTTGCCTTGGGCAATCGTTGCCTCGGCCTGGGCGGCGACGTTTTCGCATTGAGCGAATTCGCGGGAGCCGAGGTATTGGGGCGTCAGGTTCAAGCGGCGCTCATTGATGATCCGCAGGCTGCCTTCCAGATCACCCGCCACCTCAAAGGCGCCAGGTACGCGACCGCTCTGGACGTCGGCCATTTTTTCCTGCATTCGCTGGCAGTTGGCGAGGTAATACTGCCAACTGCTCTCCGGAGGCTCTTTCCAGGCGGCGATTGCCGGAGTAATGGCGCTGGCGAGCGTGATTGCACAGAGCGTGCGCAGAACAGAAGCGACTTTTGACATGCGTAGTCCATTACAGGAATCAAGAAAGTGGCGCGACGCTACTATTTTGCTATCGTGCCGTCCACTGTCGGCAAGGTGCCGAGCGTTTGTACCGTGACGGGTTTCGAAGGATGGATACGATGGATGTTGTGTTTTTCTTTATCGCCTGGATAGGCATGTGGGTCTGGGTCGTCAGGCAGCGTGGTGCGTGGAATCTGCTACTCGCCAATGTGTTGGGTGCGGCCAGCGGCATGATTGTCGGCCTGGTGGTTTCGCAGCTTTGTGTCGGTCTGTTCGGCTCTAGCCGGCCACCGGTCCCGGGGGTCATGGGATCGCTTCTGGAAATGCTGGCGACTGCCGCGGCGCTGACCGGCGTATGGATGCTGGTGGCCCGTCGCTCGCAGGTCGAACACCCTGTCGCGCGTCAGCTACTGGCCGGCCTTTGCGGCGTTGTGGCCGGCATAACGGCGATCATGTTTTTTGTTCAGATCAATCCGCCCAATCTCGGCATGTGAATGTCTTCGTGGCGTCAGACCTCTATTTTGATATCTTGCCGTCCATCTTCAGCACTCACCGCCAGTGGGTGCTGTTTTGCAGGCTATTGAAGGGTTAAGGAAAGGATCGAATGGAGTTTCTGAGTTTTCTGGCATTTATCGCCGCCTGGGGTTTGATGTGGCGCTGGGTGGTGAAAAACCGCGGCAGCTGGAATCTGTTTTACGGCAACATCGTTGGCGCGGCGGGCGGTTTTATCGTCGGCATGGTGGTGCTGTCGATCTTCCTGTCGTTGTTCCCGTCGGCGCATAAAGCCGAAAAGGCGCCAGTCGAAGACGTGATCGCACAGAACGATGTCACCACCAGTCTGTTGCCCGAAGCCGAGTCGGATTCAACGTCCGCGGTGCTGGAAAACGCGCCGGGCTTTGCCGCGATCGAGCCGGATAACCAACCTTCTCCGCCGGATTCCGCACTGCTGCCGAATTACGCCAGCCGGGCGCCGAAATCGATATCGGAAAAAACCGTCCTGGATCAGAGCGACGCGCAGGGCCGTAAAGCGCTCACCGCGCTGCGCGACAAGCTTGGGCAAAATGCCGACAGCGATAAATCGATGCTCGCGTATGTCATGTGCGGCACGGTGGTCACCAGCACACTGCGCTTCCCAGCGTCGGAGCGCTTCGCCGACAGTTCCGCCATTGTCACCAAGCGCTTCAAGGATCAGGTCTACACCCTCAGCAACAAGGTCACCGCGCGCAACATGAACGGCGATGACGTCACTTATCGCTTCGACTGCTCGGTGCAGGAGCAACCCGCGTCCGCCGAATGGCGACTGCTGGCGCTGAAGCTGCAGAAGGCTGACTCTTAAGCCTCGTTTAAGGGTTCAAGGCGCCGGCTGCGCTATCATCGCCAGCCTGTGCGTCTTGAGCTTTGCCCCCTGAATGTCCCCGATACCTGCTGACCTGAATCCGCTGCCTCCCGTCTTGGCCGGCCCACTGCTGCGCCGGCTGGAAACCACGCGCGTGGTGCTGTGGCTGGTCGGTACGCGTCAACTGTCACTGACCTTGCGCCTGCAAGGCGTAGGAGACATTCCTCTCGATGCCGGGAAATGCACAGTCATCCCTGTAGGCCGTCATGCGTTCGTTCATTTGATTGACGTTGTGCTCGACAGCGCCCTGCCCTGTCAGACCGTTGTGGGTTACGACTTGCTGATCGACGGCCAGCAGCGAATTGCCGACTGGGCACCACATCTGGTGTATGGCGATGCTACTTGCCCGAACTTCGTCGTGCGCTCACGGATCGATCAATTGCTCCACGGCTCCTGCCGCAAGCCGCATCATCCGGCGGCAGACGGTCTGCTCTGTGTCGATCAGTTGCTGGCGATAGAAACCGATCCACAACAACGCCCCGCCCTGTTGATGATGAGCGGCGACCAGATCTACGCCGACGATGTTGCCGGCCCGATGCTGCGGGCGATTCATGCGTTGATCGAGCGCCTCGGTCTGTTCGACGAACACCTCGAAGGCGCGGTGGTCAGCGACAGCGCCAGACTCTACGAACACCCGGCCAGCTACTACCACCGTGCGGATTTGTTACCCGCGCTGGAGAGCAACGAGACCTTGCGCGAGCGATTTTTCGGCGGTGCGCGTAAGCCGATCTTCACCAGCAGCAGTGCTGACAATCATCTGGTGACGTTCGCCGAAGTGATGGCGATGTATTTGCTGGTGTGGTCGCCGGTTGCCTGGGCGTTGATCAATCCTGCTGCTCCATCGCTGACACCTGAACGCTTGAAGCGCTACACCCTGGAGCAGACCCGAATCGATGGTTTCAAGGCCGGGCTGGCCAACGTTGCCCGGGCGCTGGCGCACCTGCCGAGCCTGATGATCTTCGATGACCACGACATCACCGATGACTGGAATCTTTCCGCGCAATGGGAGGAAACCGCCTACGGCCATCCGTTCTCCAAACGCATCATCGGCAACGCCTTGATCGCGTACATGTTGTGTCAGGGCTGGGGCAATAATCCGGACGCGTTCAAGGATGTGCTGGAGAACACTCGCCGCCTGAGCGCCAGTGGTGACGATCAATATCTCGACAGCTCGGTGCAGGACGCGCTGATCGATGACTTGCTGCGCTTTCAGCATTGGCATTTCGTGCTGCCGAGCAGCCCGGCGCTGGTAGTGCTCGACACCCGCACCCGGCGCTGGCGCAGCGAGATGGCACTCAAGCAACCCTCCGGTTTACTGGACTGGGAAGCCCTGAGCGAACTGCAGCAGGAACTGCTCGATCACCCGTCAGCGATCATCGTTTCCCCCGCGCCGATCTTCGGCGTGAAGTTGATCGAAACCGTGCAGAAAGTTTTCAGTTGGTGCGGCTATCCCCTGTTGGTCGACGCCGAAAACTGGATGGCTCATCGCGGCGCCGCGCAGGTGATCCTGAACATTTTCCGACACACCCGCACACCCGGGAACTACGTGGTGCTGTCCGGCGATGTGCATTATTCCTTCGTCTACGAAGTACTTATCCGACACCGCAAGGCCGGGCCACGGATCTGGCAGATCACCAGCAGCGGGATCAAGAACGAGTTCCCGAAAACCCTGCTGGAATGGTTTGACCGCCTCAACCGCTGGCTCTATTCGCCGCGCTCGCCGTTGAACTGGTTCACCAAACGCCGACGCATGCGCATCGTGCCCTATACCCCGGAACATGCCGAAGCGGGTGAGCGGCTGTGGAATTCGGCGGGGATCGGGCAAGTGTTTTTCAATGCGCAGGGGCAGCCGAGCGAGATCATTCAGCACAATTCGAACGGGGCGGTGAAGACGCGGATGCTGGCGCCGGAGTTGGGGGATTATCCGGACTGACGTGCACCTATTCCAATGTAGGAGTGAGCCTGCTCGCGATTGCGGTAGGCCATTCAAAATGTATATCGCCTGATACACCGCTATCGCGAGCAGGCTCACTCCTACAGGGGGTTCGTTTGCGCGTCAGTGCGCGATCACGGCACGCCCCACCCCTCTGACAATCATCCCCACCTCCCGCTCATCAATCGTCAGCGGCGGCAGCAGCCGTATCGTCTTGCCACGCGTCACGTTGATCAGCAATCCATGATCCCGCGCCGCAATCAGCGTCAGATCGCGAATCGGCTGTTTCAACTCGATGCCGATCATCAAGCCCTGCCCGCGAATCGCCAACACATTGGGGTTGTCTGCCAGTTCGGCGCGCAGGCGGGTCAACAGGCGCTCACCCTGCACTCTGACGTTCTCCAGCAGCCCCTGTTCTTCGATGATGTCCAGCACCGTGCAGCCGACCCGGCAGGCCAGCGGGTTGCCGCCGAAGGTGCTGCCATGGCTGCCGGGCGTGAACAGGTCCGCCGCTCTGCCCCGCGCCAGACAGGCGCCGATCGGCACACCGTTGCCGAGGCCTTTGGCCAGGGTCATGACGTCCGGCACGATACCTTCATGCTGGAACGCAAACCACTGGCCAGTGCGGCCGATACCGGTCTGGATTTCGTCGAGCATCAACAGCCAGGCGCGCCGATTGCACACTTCCCGCAGGGCTTTGAGGTAGCCGGGCGGCGCCAGTTGCACGCCGCTTTCGCCCTGGATCGGCTCGACCAGAATCGCCACGATGCGCGCGCCATGCTTGTGCTGCAGCTGATCCAGCGCCGCCAGATCACCGAAAGGCACTTTGACGAAATCCCCCGGCAGATCATTGAAGCCCAGGCGCACCGCCGGGCCATCACTCGCCGACAACGTACCGAGCGTGCGGCCATGAAATGCGTTGGCCATGACCACCACCAGCGGCTGTTCGATACCTTTGCTCCAGCCGTACAAGCGCGCAAGTTTCAGTGCAGTCTCGTTAGCCTCAGCACCCGAGTTATTGAAGAACGCGCGATCCATGCCCGACAGCTCAGTCAGCCGTTTGGCCAGTTGCTGCTGCCAGTCGATGCTGTACAGGTTGGAGGTGTGCAACAGCAGCCCCGCCTGTTCGCTAATAGCAGCGACGATCCGTGGGTGCGAGTGCCCTACGTTGGTCACCGCAACCCCGGCGACGGCATCCAGGTATTCACGACCGGCCTGATCCCACAGGCGAGTGCCCAGACCTCTGGTGAAACTCAGAGCCAGCGATTGGTAGGTGTTCATCAGGGCGGCGGTCATGACTTCAAACTCCAGTGAAGGTCGGTGTGTTTGCAGTATGGTTAGCCACCAGAACTGGATAAACTCGGTAAAACTTCAATCATTTAAAAGCAGAGCTTGATAATGGACCTGTTGCAGGCAATGAGCGTCTACGTGAAGGTTGTAGAAGCCGGGAGCATGACGGCGGCCGCGTTGCAGTGCGAAATGTCCACGACCATGGTCGGAAATCACCTGCGCGCACTGGAGCAACGGCTCGGCGTGCAATTGTTGCAGCGCACCACCCGCCGGCAGCGGCTTACCGAGTTCGGCAACGTGTACTACCAGCGCTGTCTGGACGTTCTGGGTCTGGTGGCCGACTCCGAACGCTTGGCCGAACAGGCCCTAGACGAGCCACGCGGCCTGTTGCGCATCACCGCGCCGCTGACCTTTGGTGTCGAACGCCTGGCCCCAGCGCTCAGTGAATTTTCCCTGCAATACCCGCAGGTGAAAATGGATGTGGTGCTGACCAACCGCCGCCCGGATCTGCTGGAAAGCGGCCTCGACGTAGCGTTTCGGCTGGGACATTTCGAGCAGTCGAACCTGATCGCCCGGCCGCTGATCGACTACACCCTGACCGTGTGCGCTTCGCCGGCTTACGTCGCCCGACGCGGCATGCCGATCACCCCGGAAGACCTGCAACAACACGACTGCCTGTCGTTCGCCTACCCTGCCGGCGACGACTGGCAATCAGTGGAAAAACGCTGGCGCCTCAGCGGCCCGGACGGCGAGATTCTGGTCGACGTCAGCGGCCCGATGCTGATGAACACCTCCGCCGGCCTTCATCAGGCAGCACGCACCGGCATGGGCATCGTCATGCTGCCGGATGCGCTGGTGGAACAGGATCTGCGCGACGGCAAACTGGTGACGGTGATACCCGATTACCAGCCACCGAGCCGCCCTTTGCATTTGCTCTATGCCCCGGATCGTTATCGTTTGCCCAAGCTGCGGCGCTTCGTCGAATTCGCAATGCAAACCTGGGGCAGATCCTGACTCAATTGCTATCGACTACGCTCCGGTGATTGCCGACAAGGATGCTGTTATCGATGAGAAACGACCTTACCGTACGCGATCTGTTGCCCGACGAAGTGGAGCCAGTTCGGCTGTTTCTCGGCCTACATGGCTGGGGACACCGAACAGGCTCCAGCGACTACTTCACTCAACTGATCGAAAACTCGCAACGCACTGCCGTCGCACTGAGCGGCGAAAAAATCATCGGTTTTGCCCGAGGCATCACCGATGGTTTGTCCAACGGTTATCTGTCGATGGTCGTAGTTGATGGCCAGCATCGGCGCGCCGGCGTCGGGCGCGCACTGGTCGAGCATGTCATGGGGGACAACCCCGAGATCACTTGGGTACTACGCGCCGGGCGCGAAGGTGCGGAGGCGTTTTTTGCCAGTTTGGGGTTTGAAACATCGGTAATTGCCATGGAGCGACCGCGCTTGAAATAACCGCCGCCGAACATGGCAACCGCTATGATTCATCTTCTCTTTCAAGCACGGACGCCAATTGATGCTGATCACTCTGCAAAACACCCCTCTGTGGGTTTATGCGGTTTTCCTGGTACTCGTTTATTTCGGGATCAAGGCTCGCACGCCCAGCCCCAAAAGCCGTTTAGCAATGCTGGTCACACCACCAGTGTTAATAGCCTGGTCTCTCTTCTCAATAAATCTGACGCTTAACCCAGTCCTGTCCCTCAGCTGCTGGATTGGCGCCCTCTTGCTGGGCGGCGTTACGGCATGGCTAATGTTTTCGGCGCAATACGTGACGCTTGATGATTCGCAAACGGGACTGATCTTGCCCGGCACTTGGAAAGTGTTGATGTTGTACCTGTTGTTTTTTGCCGTGAATTACTACTTCGGTTATCAGGATGACGTGCATCCGGAGCAAGCCTCTGCTCTGGATACGCTGCTGTTCAAAGCTGCAGCGTCAGGTTTCGTCTGTGGGTTGATCGGCACTCGTTCGCTGAAGTACTACCGTTTGCTGCGCACGCTTCAGTCCCAACGCCGGCAAATAACCTCGCAGTAATTCAGGAACCACTTTTCACTAACACTGGTTTCTCCTGATAACGCTGCGCAAACAACTGCTTCAACTGCGCGACCTTGGGCATGTCGTTGATCACGATGTACGGATAGCTTGGGTGTTCGGTGAGGAAATCCTGGTGATAGTCCTCCGCCGGGTAGAAGCCGTTGTAGGTTTCCAGTTGGGTGACGATCGGTTTGCTGTAGGCATGCGCGGCGTCAAGTTGGGCGATGTAGGCCTGGGCCACCCGTTGTTGATCGGCATTGACCGGGAACAGCGCCGAGCGATATTGCGTGCCGCTGTCCGGCCCCTGGCGGTTGAGTTCGGTCGGGTTGTGGGCCACCGAGAAGTAGATCTGCAGCAGGCTGCCGTAACTGACTTGCGTCGGATCGAAGGTAACTTGCACGGACTCGGCGTGACCGGTATCGCCTTCGCTGACCCGCTCGTATTGTGCCGTGTTCGCTGCGCCGCCGGCATAACCGGAGACGGCTTTCTGCACGCCTTTGACGTGCTGGAAAACCCCTTGCACGCCCCAGAAACAACCACCGGCGAACACCGCGGTTTCACTGTGCGCCTGAGTGGTTTCGTCGAGGGCTGGCGGCGGGATGGCCACCGCATCCTCGGCGCCGAAAGAGAACGCCGAGCACTGACCGATCACACCTGCCATGGCGACGCCGAGCAATGCACGACGCCAGTTGTTTTGAGCTTTCATGTTGCGCACTCCCGATCAGCCGAAGGTGAAGGCGTAAGCCGATACGCCCGGGTCAAGAAATTCGATGGTGAAGGTCCGATCCTTCACCTCGTCCGTTTGCCGCACCAATTGGTACAAGCGCTGTTCGGTCACGCGACCGCTGCCATCCGCGGCGACATCGACTCCGTGGGCATCACCCGGCGCCTGACCGTCAATTGACACTTTGAAACGCACCGGTTTGCCATCTGCGCCCGGCCCCAGTACCAAATGCAGATCGCGGGCGTGGAAGCGATAGACGATGCGACTGGCCGGCGCACTGGCGGTGGCGCGCTCGGCACCGACGGCCCACTGGCCGCCAAGGCTCCAGTCATTCAGGGTCAGGTTGGCGGGTGGGTTATAGGTCGCGACCTTATCAGGCACCAGCCCGGTTTCCGGTACGAAATGTTCCGCACGCTGGTAACCGACGTAGGTTTCCGGTGACAGCACCTGATTCATGTCCGGCGCCTGTTGCACGCCTTGGGCATCGGCGTTGATCAAGCCGTCGGCGACGGTTTTCGCCCCGGCCTCACGCAGCAACTGCTGTATGACCCGTTCCGATTCGGCGTAATCCCCTTCGCCAAAATGGTGGTAACGAATCCGTCCTTGAGCATCGGCAAAATAATGCGCCGGCCAGTATTCGTTGTTGAAAGCACGCCAGATTTTGTAGTCGTTATCGATGGCGACCGGATAGTTGATACCCAGCTCCTTCATGGCTTTAGTGACATTGCCAACATCGCGCTCGAAAGCGAATTCCGGGGCGTGCACGCCAATCACTACCAGGCCTTGATCGCGGTACTTTTCCGCCCAGGCTTTGACGTATGGCAAGGTGCGCAGGCAGTTGATGCAGGAGTAGGTCCAGAAATCCACCAGCACCACTTTGCCCTTCAATGCCTGGGCGTCCAGCGGTGGCGAATTGAGCCATTGCACGGCGCCATTGAGCGGCGGCAACTGGCCTTCGACCGGTAGTGTTCCCGGTGCCTTCTCGGCAACTTTCATCGCCCCGCCGGCAGCAGGAATCTGCGCCATCATGGTTCCGTTGCCCGTCGGCGATTTGCTGGTCAGCTTGCCGACCAGCGCCTGTTCAATCCCGCCCGTGGAAGCCGTCGACAGCCGCGCCAACAGCCCGGTGTCGAGGCCCAGCGCAATCGCTGCGACACCCGCCAGCATCGCCGCCCCCAACCCGCGCCGGATCCACTCCCCCGTACCGATCGAGCGCTTCATCAACGCAAAGACCTTACTGCCCAGCAGCAGCGCCGCCGCCAGTGAAGTCGCGGCGCCCGCCGCGTAGGCGAGCAACAACAGCGTGGTGGCGATGCTTGCCCCTTGCAGCGCGGCTCCGGTCAGAATCAAACCGAGGATGGGCCCGGCGCACGGTGCCCAGAGCAGACCCGTGGCGACGCCAATCAGAAACGAGGCGCCGGGACGCGGACGATTGTCCTGGCCCGCGGCTTCGGACAGCCGACTGCCGGCCGACACCAGCGGCCGCGTCAGGCGCTCGGCGAGGCGCGGCAGCAGCAGCGTCAGCCCGAACAGTGCAACGAACAGCAACGCGAGCCAGCGCCCGTACTGATTGACTTGCACCACCCAACCGCCGCCCACCGCCGCCAGTGTGGCGACGAGGGCGAAAGTCAGCGCCATCCCGGCCAAGAGCGGCAAGCCACTCTTGATAAACGGCTGCCCGGTGCGAGCGAAGACAAAAGGCAGAACAGGCAGGATGCACGGACTGACGATCGTCAGCACACCGCCCAGATAAGCGAGAACCAAGAGCCACATGGTGTCGTCCTGTAGAAAGTGAACATCGAAAAATGGCCATGGCTCATGCCGCCACGGGTTTGAACGTCATCGCCAGGCCATTCATGCAATAGCGCAGGCCGGTGGGTTTCGGGCCGTCGTCGAACACATGTCCCAAGTGCCCGCCGCAGCGTCGGCAGTGCACTTCATTGCGTGACATACCGAACGATCGGTCCTGACGCGTGGCCACCGCATGTTCCAACGGTGCCCAGAAACTCGGCCAGCCCGTGCGGCTGTCGAACTTGGTCGCCGATGAAAACAGCGCCAGATCACAACCCGCGCAGGCGAATGTGCCGTTGCGATGCTCGTCGTTGAGCGGGCTGGTATAGGCCCGTTCGGTGCCTTCATCGCGCAGGATGGCGTACTGCTCGTCCGAGAGCAGCGAGTGCCATTCACTGTCGCTGTGGCTCACCTCGAAAACCTCATCGGCATGGGCTTGCTCGATCAGTGCGGAGCCCGAAGAAAATTTTGGCAATACACCCGCCACCAGAGCTGCAACCCCCAGCCCGCCGCTCGCTACGAGAATCTGTCGCCGTGAAAACATGGCCGTCTCCAAAAATTCCAGGTGCCTGTCATGGAACACAGCCTAGGCTTGGGTTGATCGCCAAATCCTCACGGGAAGTTAACGAATTCGTGATAACTCGCCCCGAGGAAAACCCGCACAATGCGCTCACTGCGCCGAAGGATTGAGCTTGATGGAATTAACCAGACGCATCCTCGTGGTCGAGGATGACCAGCACATCGCCGACTTGATTTGCCTGCACCTGCGCGATGAGCATTACGACGTCGTGCACTGCGCCGATGGCGACGAAGGCATGCGCCTGTTGCAACAGGGACAATGGGATGCACTGATCCTCGACCTGATGCTGCCGGGGGTCGACGGCCTGGAAATCTGCCGCCGCGCCCGGGCGATGGCGCGCTACACGCCGATCATCATCACTAGCGCCCGCTCCAGCGAATTGCACCGCATTCTGGGTCTGGAACTGGGTGCCGACGATTACCTCGCCAAACCGTTTTCAATGCTGGAACTGGTGGCTCGGGTCAAAGCCTTGCTGCGCCGGGTCGACGCCATGGCGCGCAACCTGAAGATGGACGCCGGCAGCCTCAGTCTCGATGGCCTGAGCATCGACCCGATCACCCGCGACGTCGCCCTCAACGGTGCGCGGCTGGACCTCACTCCGCGAGAGTTCGACTTGCTGTATTTCTTCGCCCGACAGCCGGGCAAGGTGTTCTCACGCATGGACCTGCTCAACGCGGTATGGGGTTACAGCCACGAAGGCTACGAGCACACGGTCAACACCCACATCAATCGCTTGCGGGCGAAAATCGAAAGCGATCCGGCGCAACCGACCCGCATCCTCACCGTGTGGGGCCGAGGCTATAAATTCAGTACGGAACAACCATGAAACTGACCCTGTCGCAGCGCCTGTCGCTGGTGTTCGCCGTTTTGCTGCTGGTGTGCTGCGGCACCTCGGCATGGCTGCAGGTGCGCTCCAGCAAGATGCATGAACTGGAAGTGGTGCAAGGCCTGTCGCGGGATCTGGCGCAGCACATCGCCCATGACACGGTGCTGATGGACAGCCATGGCCTGATGCCCGGCGCCGTGCGCGAACTCTTCAGCAAGCTGATGCTGGTCAACCCGAGTGTCGAGGTGTACCTGCTCGACCCCGAGGGACGGATTGTCGGCAATGCGGCGCCGGAAGGACATCTGCGCCGTGAGACGGTTGATCTGGCGCCGATCCGCCGCTTGCTCAATGACCAGCCGTTGCCGATCCTCGGCGATGACCCGCGCAGTGCCGACGGGCGCAAGGTCTTCAGTGCCGCGCCGTTACGGGTCAACGGCAAGCCCGCCGGTTATCTGTACGTGGTGTTGCTCAGTGAAGAACACGATCGCTTCGCTGAACGTGGCGCGACCAGTGCCGCGCTCAACACTGCATTGCTGTCGATCGGACTGGTCGCATTGCTATGCCTGATCGCCGGTCTCACGGCGTTCAACCTGATCACCCGGCCACTGCGCCGATTGACCGAAACCGTCAGCTGCTTCGACATTGATGGCACGCCGCAACCTCTGCCCGCTCCGTCAGCAGCTGTGGATAAAAGCGCTGACCCGGATGAGATCGCCGTGCTTGATGGCGCCTTCCGCCAAATGCAAAAACGCCTCGGTGAGCAGTGGCGCTCGTTGACCCGCCAGGATCAGGAGCGCCGTGAACTGGTGGCGAATATCTCCCACGACCTGCGCACACCGCTGGCCTCGCTGCACGGCTATCTGGAAACCCTGTCACTCAAAGACGCCACACTCACCGCCGATGAACGCCGGCGTTATCTGGGCATCGCGCTGGATCAAAGCCGCAAGGTCGGCGGGTTGGCGCAATCGCTGCTGGAGCTGGTGCGTCTGGAGCACGGTTTCGTGCAACCGGTACTGGAACGCTTCTCGCTGATCGATCTGCTGCAGGACATCTTCCAGAAATTCGAACTGGGCGCCGAAGCACGCCACGTCGAACTCAAGGCCAGCTTCGGTCCGAACCTGCCGACGGTGTGCGCCGACCTCGGGTTGATCGAACGGGTGCTGACCAACCTGGTGGATAACGCTTTGCGCCACACGCCTGCGGGCGGTGAAATCGAGCTCGACTTGAAACCCCAGGGCGCCTTGGTCGAAGTCACGGTCAGCGACTCCGGCCCCGGCATCGCTCCGGATCTGCGCGAAGGTCTGTTCCTGCGTCCGTTCAATATTGGTGGGGCGCGGCGTGACGGTGGACTGGGTCTGCGCATCGTCCACCGCATCCTGCAACTGCACGGGCGTGAGATTCAGTTGATCGATGTCGCCGGGCGCGGGGCGACTTTCCGCTTCACGCTGCCGACCGATCAGCAAACCGCTGAACAGTGGATGGTGCGCTCGATGAACCTGAACACGCCGGACAAATAATCCGCACCACCGGACTGTTGTTCCGTGACAACGCCGCCCCGCTCCCCTAAATTAACCGGCCTGAAAAAGACCTCGCGCTTTCTCGTTTCCACTCAAGTTAAAAAAGTAGTGAAATTTCAATGTCCGATTTCAACACCGCTGAATCCGTAGTCACCGAATCGTCCAAAGCGGAATACGAAAACTCCATCAATCTTTCACAACACCTTCCACAAGCCAAAATCATCAGCGAGATGGTGCTGGATGCTTTCCAGTCGACCCGCGAAAGTGACCAGATCCGCGAGCTGCGCGCCGCGATCCGTCAGGCGCACGACAGCTTCGATGACGACAAGGCCTACGAGCTGATGGGCGAACTCAAGCGCCTCAAGGACGCCGAGGCCGCCGACATCGCCGCCCTCGAAGACCTGAGCAGCAAGTTTTCAATCGGCCGCATCCTGTCCTGCTTCAAGGACGATCCGGCGTTCCAGGAAATCGTTTACGGCCTCGCGCTCAAAGTGCTGAATCAGACCCACCAGGCGATCAGCAACCCGAGCGGCGGCAAGAGCAAGGCTGCCAAGAAGAAAGAACTGGAAATCTTCACCATCAGCAAGGACGGCAGCAGCGTAACGCTGCCGCTGCGCACGCCGCGTTCGCGTCTGAACGTTGACCGTGAAGCGCTGGAGTTCCTCGGTTTCACCTTCATCGGTGAAGGCGAAGAAGCCGAGTTGGAGGGCGAGACCTTCATCGACAACGCCGGCACCGAACACGCGATCAACCGCAAGAACATCATCACCGCCCTGCAACAGCAAACCGCGTTCGATGGTTACAGCATCGCCGCGCAGTAATCCCGGCACCGACAAAAAAGCCCCGCTCTGAGATTCAGGCGGGGCTTTTTGTTGGGCGGCGTAACGGTCAGACTTCCGGCTGCACCGCCACGATCATGTCGACTTCAACCGCGGCGTTCTTCGGCAACTGATAGACACCGACCGTAGTGCGGGTGTGCCGGCCGGCATCGCCGAGCACATGGCTGAACACGTCCGATGCACCGTTGGCCACCTCGCTCAGGTCAACGAAGTCCGGGGTCGACTTCACATACACCGTGACCCGCAACAACGCCCGAATCTTGTCCAGCGAACCCACCGCATCGACAATCAGCGCCAGGCAGCGCATGGCACTGATGCTCGCGGCGGCCTGGGCGTCCTTGAGGGTCAACTCCAACCCCACGCGACCGGGATACAGAATCCTGCCATTGACCCGCGGCACCATGCCGCTGATGTACAACTCATCGCGATGACGGATCAGCGGCGCGTAATTGCCGCCGGCGGTGTTCTCGCCATAGATGTCGTAGTTCAGCTCGTGTGCCAGGGCAATGAAACGTTCGTCGCAGGTCATCCTCTCAGTCATTTCGCCCAGCCTTTTGATCAGTGCATGAAGAATCGCGGAGTGGAACAGTTGAGCGCCGAGGAAGTGGCATGGCGCTATCACTGAAGACTGGATCCAAATCTAGGTGGTTTGCGGCGATACCGCAACCTGTCGTTCTGGACGAAAAACCCCGCGACTCTATCGAATCGCGGGGCTTGATGACCTATATCAACGAACTATCTACACAGCGCCCAAGCGCTCAACCATATCAGGGAATTTCTCCACCAAGCGGATCAACAGTGCCGCCTGAGCATTGGGCTTGGACTTCTCCTGCTCCCAATTCCTCAATGTGCTCGGGCTGGTCCTGATTCGCTTTGCAAATACCGCTTGTGACATGTGCAATTTTTCACGCAGTGCAACGATCTCTTGTGCACCAACCTCGGGAACCGGTTTGTCCTCGACGACCGTATTGCGCAGCGTAATTTTACCTTCGCGATGGGCCGCCATCTCTTCAACGCCCTGCATCAGTTCCGCAAACAGGTCGCGTTTTTTCATGAGGCACCTCTTTTTCTCAACTCTATCTCAATGGCTTTTTTGAGCGCCTTCTCTTTCTCGGCGGACAGATTCTCAAGCTCATCTTTGTCATAAATCGCAAACATCCAGAACTGACGATCATTCATAAGCCAATAGTAGATGACCCGCAAGCCACCTCGTCGGCCTTTGCCACGTCGTGCATCAGACCAACGTACTTTTCGGAAGCCACCAGTCCGCGGTATTACGTCGCCCGCCGCTGGATTGCACTGCAGATAACTCTGCAACTCCCGATACTCATTGTCCGTCAGGTAACGACCAACGCTCGCGGTGAATATTGTGGTTTCAAAAAATACGGTTCGCATGGGCAAACTATAGGCAAATTGCCTATAGACAGACTATCAACAAATTCGACCTTTGATAAACATCCGATCAACAAAAAACCCCGCACATCTCTCAATGTGCGGGGTTTTTCGTGAAGCCATCCAGCCTTACGGCGCGTACGTCAGCAGCAGCTCGGCCGGCACCTTGAAGTCCAGGGACATCATGACGCTCAGGGCGGTGATAGTGAAGATCGAGAACACGAACAGCTTGCGTGCCCAGACCGTGTCATCCACTGCCTTGTAGCCGGTCCAGGCCATGTACAACCAGTACATGCCCATGGCCGCGGCGACCGCGAGGTAGCTCATGCCGGCGTAACCGCTGAAGGTCAGCATCAAGGTCGCCACGAGGAACGCCAGGATGTAGAGCAGGATGTGCTTCTTGGCCACTTCGATTCCGCGCTTGACGGGCAGCACCGGAATCGATGCGGCCAGGTAGTCGTTGAAGCGGAAGATCGCGATGGCGTAGGAATGCGGCATCTGCCACAGGCTGAACATCACCAGCAGGGTCAGTGCGGCCATGTCGAAGCTGTTGGTTACGGCAACGTAACCGATCACTGGCGGCATGGCGCCCGACAGACTGCCCACCAGCGTGCCGTGCACCGACTTGCGCTTGAGGTACAGGCTGTAGAAGCCGACGTAGATGATGAAGCCGATTACCGCGAACAGGGCGGCCAACGGGTTGGCCACCTTGTACAACAAGGCAACGCCGAGAACACCCAGGATGGTCGCGTAGACCAGGGCCAGTTTCAGGGAGATCAAGCCCTGCACCAGCACCCGGTTCTTGGTGCGTTCCATCTTCAGGTCGATGTCGCGGTCGATGCAGTTGTTGAACACGCAACCGGAGGCCACAACCAGGGATGTGCCGATCATGGCGGCCAGGAACACCGCCAGATCTACATGCCCTTTCGAGGCCAGGAAGAACCCGCCTGCCACAGAAAGCACGTTACCGAAAATGATCCCCGGTTTGGTGATTTGGATAAAGTGCTTGAGCGACATCGGGTCTACCTCACTTCGCCATCATGTACGTGTGGATGCTGAACATGATCCACAGCGACAGGCCAACCAGCAGCAGGATCACGATGGCCGTAAAGACAAACGCGATCACGTTGTTACGTTGTGCAATCGAACGGTCCAGGTGCAGGAAGTAATACAGGTGAACGATCACCTGGATTACCGCGAACAGCAGGACGATTGCCAGCGTGGTCGACTTCGGCAAGGTCGGGAACATCACCAGGCCGAACGGGATGGCAGTCAGGATCACCGACAGGATGAAGCCGATGGCGTACGACTTTACGCTGCCGTGGCCAGCATCATGGCTGTCATGGGAGTGTGCATTAGCCATTACAGAGTCCCCATCAGGTAAACAACGGTGAATACGCAGATCCACACCACGTCCAGGAAGTGCCAGAACAGGCTCAGGCAGCTCAGACGGGTCTTGTTGGTCGCCGTCAGGCCGTGCTTGTTGACCTGGTACATCATGATGCCCATCCAGATCAGACCCGCGGACACGTGCAGACCGTGGGTACCGACCAGGGTGAAGAACGCCGACAGGAAGCCCGAACGGCTAGGACCGAAGCCCTCGGAGATCAGCAGGTGGAACTCGTTGATCTCCATGGCGATGAAGCCTGCGCCGAGCAGGAAGGTCATGAACAACCAGCCCAGAACCTGCTGCTTCTTGCCTTTGTACAACGCCAGCATGGCGAAGCCGTAGGTGATCGAACTGAACAACAGCAGAGCGGTTTCGCCCAGCACGTATGGCAGTTCGAAAATGTCGTGGCCCGACGGGCCACCGGCGACGTTGTTTACCAGTACTGCGTACACCGCGAAGATCGACGCAAACAGAATGCAGTCGGTCATCAGGTAGAGCCAGAAACCGTATACGGTCATCTCGCCCGAGTCGTGGTGATGGTCATCGTGCCCATGGTCACCATGGGCGTGTCCAACATTGGTCACTAAGTTCGACATGGTTTAAGCCTGTTCCAACGAGGTTACACGGGTGGCATTGGCCGGGATTTTCCCTGCCGCGACCAGACGCTTGTGCTGCTCGGCTTCGATGCGCTCGATCGTTTCAACCGGAACCATGTAGCCCTGGTCGTCACGTGCGGCGTGGATCACGAAGTAGATGACAGTGCCGGCCAGGCTGGCGATCGCCAACCACCAGATGTGCCAGATCATCGCGAAACCGAAGACGGTCAGCAGTGCGCCCATCACCACGCCAGTGGCGGTGTTGTTCGGCATGTGGATCGGCTCGTACTTGGCCGGAGCCTGGTACGCAGTACCGTTTTCCTTGGCTTCGGTGAACGGGTCGATGCAGTCAGCCTTAGGCAGCACAGCGAAGTTGTAGAACGGAGGTGGCGACGAGGTCGACCATTCCAGAGTGTGGGCATTCCACGGGTCACCGTGTTCGCACATGTTCTCTGGCTTGTTGCGGTCACGCACACTGACGTACAGCTGGATCAGTTGGCAGGCGATACCGACAGCGATCATCACCGCACCGAACATGGCAACGTACAGGTACGGTACCCACTCAGGGTTGGTGGTGGCGTTCAGACGACGGGTCATGCCCATGAAGCCCAGTGCATAGAGCGGCATGAACGCGACGAAGAAGCCCGAGATCCAGAACCAGAACGCTGCTTTACCCCAGCCTTCGTGCAGCTTGAAGCCGAACGCTTTCGGGAAGTAGAAGCCGAAACCTGCGATGTAGCCGAATACCGCGCCGCCGATGATCACGTTGTGGAAGTGCGCGATCACGAACAGGCTGTTGTGCAGAACGAAGTCAGCACCCGGGATGGCCAGCAGTACGCCGGTCATGCCGCCGATGGCGAAGGTCACCATGAAGCCCAGAGTCCACAGAACCTGGCTGGTGAAGCGCAGACGGCCCTGGTAGATGGTGAACAGCCAGTTGAACAGTTTCACACCCGTCGGGATGGAAATCAGCATCGTCGCCAGACCGAAGAAGGCGTTGACGCTGGCACCCGAACCCATGGTGAAGAAGTGGTGCAGCCAAACCATGAAGCCCAGTACCGAGATCGCGCCCGAAGCGTAGATCATCGAGTGGTGGCCGAACAGTTTCTTGCCGGTGAACGCCGAGATCACTTCCGAGAAGATGCCGAATGCCGGCAGGATCAGGATGTAAACCTCAGGGTGGCCCCAGGCCCAGAACAGGTTGACGTACATCATTGGATTGCCACCAAGTTCATTGGTGAAAATGTGGAAATCCATGTAACGGTCGAGGGTCAGCAGTGCCAGGGTAGCGGTCAGGATCGGGAACGAAGCCACGATCAGGACGTTAGCCCAGGTGCAGGTCCAGGTGAAGATCGGCATGTCCATCAGTTTCATGCCAGGGGTACGCATTTTCAGCACGGTGGCGAGGAAGTTGACCCCCGTCAGCGTCGTACCTAACCCGGATAGCTGTAGCGCCCAGATGTAGTAGTCCATACCCACGCCAGGGCTGTACTGCAGACCCGACAGCGGCGGATAGGCAACCCAACCAGTCTTGGCGAATTCGCCGACACCCAGCGACAGGTTGATCAGCACAACGCCGGACACCAGCAGCCAGAAGCTCAGGGAGTTCAGGAACGGGAAGGCAACGTCACGCGCGCCGATCTGCAGCGGCACTGCAAGGTTCATCAGGCCGGTGAAGAATGGCATCGCCATGAAGATGATCATGATCACACCGTGAGCGGTGAAGATCTGGTCATAGTGTTCAGGCGGCAGGTAGCCAGGCGAACCCTCGGTGGCCATGGCCAGCTGGGTACGCATCATGATGGCGTCGGCAAAGCCACGCAGCAGCATGACCATGGCAACGATGATGTACATCACACCGATTTTCTTGTGGTCGACCGACGTCAGCCACTCGGTCCACAAGTAGGTCCACTTCTTGAAGTAGGTGATTGCAGCGAACAACGCCAGACCACCGAGCGCGATCATCGAGATGGTGACCATCACGATCGGCTCGTGGAAAGGGATCGCTTCCCAACTTAATTTACCAAACATCGTTTACTCCTCTGCCCCGGCAGCTGAATGCGAATTCGAGTCCATGTCCGTTGCCGCCACTTCTTTCTCTTTCTTCTCGTGCTTCAGCGGCTTGCCCGGTTTCATGCCTTCGTACTTGTCGACGATGGTCTGGAACAGGTTCGGCGTGACCGAGGAGTAGAGCTCGACTGGATTGTTCTGGCTTGGCTTGGCAAGGGCTGCGTATTCAGCTTGTTCAAGCTGTTTAGGTGCCTTTTTGACTTCACTTACCCAGGCGTCGAAATCTTCCTGAGAAGTTGCGATCGCTTTGAATTTCATACCGGTGAAACCAGCGCCGCTGTAGTTGGCGGAGATACCGTCCATTTCAGCGTTGCGGTCAGCGATCAGGTGCAGCTTGGTGGTCATGCCCGCCATCGCGTAGATCTGGCCGCCCAGGCCCGGGATGAAGAACGAGTTCATCACGGCGTCGGAGGTGATCCGGAAGTTGACCGGAGTATGCGCCGGGAACACGATCTTGTTGACCGTGGCAATGCCTTGTTCCGGGTAGATGAACAGCCACTTCCAGTCCAGCGCAACGACTTCGATGGTCACCGGCTTGACGTCGGATTCAATCGGACGGTACGGGTCCAGTTTGTGGGTCGAAATGTAGGTGATGTAACCCAGGGCGATGATGATCAGAACCGGGATGGTCCAGACCGCCACTTCGATTTTGGTCGAGTGCGACCATTTCGGGGTGTAGACGGCATCCTTGTTGGACGCGCGGTACTTCCAGGCGAACAGGAAGGTCATGACGATAACCGGCACAACGACCAACAGCATCAGCAGCGTGGCGGTGATGATCAGGTTGCGCTGTTCCAGGCCGACCTGGCCCGTTGGATTGAGCAGGGTCATGTTGCAGCCTCCCAGCAACAACGTGCCGAGCAGCGGCACTAGGCCTAGTAATCTGGGGTACCTGTTTTTACTCATCTCACGACCTCTAAAGCAGCTTGCGCAATGCAGTTGGGTTTTGATCGCCAACACTTCACCCTGCCAAGGGTTGGCATTTTCTTTGGATTGAATAAGGGCCGCCCGTCGCGCGTCAGACGCTCGACAAAACCATGGACAGCGGTCAGTTCTTATTCGAATTCGTGGTCAAAGGCCTTGTTACAGACCAATTCCATTTGGTGCGGAAAGTTGGAAGGCACCGACACCTGGGTGTCGCAAAAGCCTTTCGGCCCGCTCGACACCCGACTTCCTGTCCAGTTCCTTAATAAAGGCTGAACAGTGCCGGGAATTCAGTGCGGGCGATTGTAGATAGGTAGCGCCCTATACACCATGTCTTATCCCGAAATAATTTTTATCGCTCAGAGCAACAATCCATCACCGTTTTTGCAAAAGTTCCGCATGTTATCGAAATCGATTCTCAACAAAAACACCAAAAAATGTAGGCCTATACACCTCAGTTCAGACAGCTCCGAAGGGATTTTCCCGGCAGCGAATCGGCGCAAAGCCCGATATTCAAAGGCCTCTGGCCATCTGCCAGAGCCTGTTAAAACTGCCTGATCTGGCACCTGCGTGCAAAACCAGAAAAATGCCGAAACAGACCAATCCTTTTTTGTAACATTACGCCAATCCGGGTCGCCGAAAGGCCCTGCGACATGGCGCGTGTGACAACATGTCGCACACCTGCCGCACTCTCCATTGCCGTTCGTCACGGTGATTTCACAAACACTCTGAAATGCAAAACGCCCCGATCGGCTGATACGCAAATCGGGGCGTTTTCTGTATCGGCCAATCTGCCGAAGAGTTGATTCAGCGCAGTGCTTTTCGGTTACGCGAGGTCAGCAGCGGCACCAGAATCACCACCAGCACGAACGCCACCAGCGCCCATTGCGCCAGCGACAGACCGAGGATCGGCGGGTACGGCGTCGAGCAGAAACCATCGACCTGGAAGCCCAGCGGGAAGATCTTCGCCAGCGGCAGGTCGTCGACAATCGGCTGCAACACATCGATGCCGCAGCTCACCGCCGGATAGAACTGGGTGTACACGTGATGCCCGGCAACACCGGCGCCGGCGATCGCGCAGATCACCACCAGCACTTCGAACACCGTGATGCTGCGGCGGGTGCGCATGGCCGCGCCGATAAACGCGAACAGCGCAATCAGCAGCAACGCATAACGCTGCAGGATGCACAGCGGGCATGGTGCCTCGCCCAGCACGATCTGCATGTACAGCGCGCCGCCGATCAGTGCCAGACAGATGATGCCCAGCAGCACCAGAAAGCGCCGCTCACGTCCCAGTCGAATCGTTTCCTCGCTCATCGCGTTTCCCTTGTATGTCCATGGTTCAGCTGGCTGGCGGCTGCGCTTGCAGTTGCGCCATCAGACTGATGTTGTCTTCGATATGCCAATTGGCCGCGATGCGACCGTTGTCGATCTGATAGATATCGGTTGCCCGGAAGTCTACACGCTGGCCCTGCCCTTTGAGAGCCTTGAACGTCCCACTGAAGTGTCCGCGAAAGTGCAGATGCACCACCACGCGGTCACCGGCAATGATCATTTGCTCGATCTCGCAGCTCAGGTCCGGCACCGCCGTGCGAAAGAACTTCGATGCCAGCAACGGCCCGGTCGGCCCCTGCACCCGACCTTCGGGCGGGGTCTTGTCGACAAACTGCGGCGACAAGGCGGCCGTGGCCAGGGCCTCTTCCCCACTGTTCCAGAAACTGCCGTAACGCCGCGCCGCCAACTCCATTGCATCGCGCTGAGCCTTGGGCAGGCTCTGATCGACGACCAGGGTCTGTGGTGCGATCAACGCCGATTCGGCCGCAGCAAACGGACTGGCCAGCAAAGCGGCCGACAGGCCAAGCATTGCCAGGCTCAGACGAGAGGAGAAGATGATGTGCGACATGGGGGCGATCCTGATCAGTTAAACGAACGAGCGCCTATCATCAGCATCGGGGAATAAACGATAAACCGGTTAAGAAACGATTAACCTTTAAACACTTTTTAAGAATCAAAGTTGTGTAACGGCCATCGCGAGCAGGCTCACTCCTACAAGAGGTCTGCTTCGTACACCATTTTCATGTACGCCACCGCCCCTGTAGGAGTGAGCCTGCTCGCGATGAAGGCGACTCAGTCCTAAGGATTATTCCAAAGCCGCCGCCGGCCCGAAGAACTCATACCGGCTCTGCTGCTCCGGCACGCCCAACGCTTTCAGATGCCGCTTGATCGCGCCCATGAAGCCCTTCGGCCCCAAGAAGTAAGCGTCGACATCGCGTTGCGCCGGCAGCCACTCACCCAATTGCTCTTGGCTGAGGATCCCGACCTTGTCCGCCGCCGGGCTCACGCCGTCGTCTTCGGCGTAGCAATAGAAGCGCTTGAGCTGCGGATGACGCGCCGCCAGCCCATCGATCCAGTCGCGGAACGCATGCACGCTGCCGTTGCGCGCGCAGTGGATAAAGTGCACCGGGCGCTCGGTTTGCAGCGCTGCTTCGAGCATCGCCAAAGTTGGCGTGATGCCGACCCCGCCACTGATCAGCACCAACGGCTTGTCGCTGGCAGTCAGGGTGAACTCGCCCGATGGCGGGAACAGCTGAATGCTCGCGCCGACGTGCAATTGGTCATGCAAGTGGTTGGACGCACGACCGCCCGGTTCGCGTTTGACGCTGATGCGGTACTGACCTTTATCGGCCAGCGCCGACAGTGAGTAGTTGCGACGGACTTCTTCGCCGTCGAGGATCAGCTTCATGCCGATGTACTGACCCGGCTCTGCGGCCAGGATCGGGCCTTTGTCCGCCGGCTCGAAGTAGAACGAAATGATTTCCGCGCTCTCCTCGACCTTGTTCACCACGATGAACTCCCGCGCGCCACGCCAGCCGCCGACCGCTTGTTCTTTCTGGTCGTAGATCGCGGCTTCAGCGCCGATCAGAATCTCGGCCAATTGCCCGTACGCCGCGCCCCACGCGCTCATCACTTCCGGAGTGGCGATCTCGTCGCCGAGCACTTCGGAGATGGCACGCAGCAGGCAGGTGCCGACAATCGGGTAATGCTCCGGGAGAATTTGCAGGGCGACGTGCTTGTTGATGATCTTCGCCACCAGATCGCCCAACTGGTCGAGCTGATCGATGTGCCGGGCGTACATCAACACACCATTGGCCAACGCGCGCGGCTGATCGCCACTGGCCTGATGCGCCTGGTTGAACAGTGGGCGCACCTCAGGGTATTCGGAGAGCATCATGCGGTAGAAGTGGGTGATCAGCGCTTCTCCGCCGCTTTCCAACAGAGGCACAGTGGATTTGACGATGGCACGATCCTGGACGCTAAGCATAAGAATGACTCCTGAGCTTTTTGAGAATTACCTTAGGCTTATCAGTTTTCGTGCCAGATAAATTATCGTTATAAATCAATGGTTTATTTTTTACGTAGTCATTTAGACTCAAAGCGTTTTATAGTCATCGCGACTACATCGAGTCTCTTTGACTACAAGACCATGACCGCCAAATCCCTGCTCACCGCTCTACTGCCACTGGTCTCCGACCTGTCCCGCGAACTGCCCGAGGGCGAGCGCTATCGGCGCCTGCTCGAAGCCATGCGCGCCCTGCTGCCGTGCGATGCCGCCGCGTTGCTGCGCCTGGACGGCGAATGGCTGGTGCCGCTGGCGGTGGATGGTTTGAGCACCGACACCCTCGGCCGGCGCTTCAAGGTCAGCGAACATCCCCGTTTCGAGATCCTGCTGGACGGCGCCGGGCCAACGCGGTTCGCCGCCGACAGCGACTTGCCCGATCCTTACGACGGCTTGGTCGATGGTCTGGGCGATCATCTCGAAGTGCATGACTGTCTCGGCTGTCCGCTGTTCGTCGATGAAAAACTCTGGGGCCTGATCACCCTTGATGCGCTCGATCCGGAGCGTTTCGAGCCGATCGAACTCGACGCCTTGCAAGCCTTCGCCAGCCTCGCCTCGGCCACGGTCAACGCCGCCGAACGTATCGAACGCCTGGCGCTGCGTGCCGAAGACGAACACCAACGCGCCGAGGTCTACCGCCAGGCCAGCGGTCAGCAGCAACGCGAAATGATCGGCCAAAGCAAAGCGCACAAACGGCTGGTGGAGGAAATCAACCTGGTCGGTGGCAGCGACTTGACTGTGCTGATCACCGGCGAAACCGGGGTCGGCAAGGAACTGGTGGCGCAAGCGATCCACGCCGCCTCGCCGCGCGCCGACAAACCGATCATCAGCCTCAACTGTGCCGCCCTGCCCGACACCCTGGTCGAGAGCGAACTGTTCGGCCACGTGCGCGGCGCCTTTACCGGCGCCACCAGCGACCGCCGCGGCAAGTTCGAACTGGCCAATGGCGGCACGCTGTTTCTCGATGAAGTCGGCGAACTGTCGCTGACCGTACAGGCCAAGTTGCTGCGCGTGCTGCAAAGCGGCCAGTTGCAGCGGCTCGGCTCGGACAAGGAACATCAGGTCGATGTGCGCCTGATCGCCGCGACCAACCGCGATCTGGCCGAAGAAGTGCGCAGCGGCCGCTACCGCGCCGACTTCTATCACCGCCTGAGCGTGTACCCGCTGCGCGTCCCGGCGCTGCGCGATCGCGGCCGCGATGTGTTGCTGCTCAGCGGCTTCTTTCTGGAACAGAACCGCTCGCGCATGGGCCTCAACAGCCTGCGTTTGAGTAGCGATGCCCAGGACGCGTTGCTCGCCTACACTTGGCCGGGCAACGTGCGCGAACTGGAACACTTGATCGGGCGTAGCGCGCTGAAGGCACTGGGCAATTGCAAGGTGCGGCCGAAGATCCTCAGTTTGAGCGCGGCGGATCTGGATCTGCCGCGTGAGGTTGTGGATAACTCGCCCGCGCCTACTGCCAATATTTTAACCGTGGCACCGTTGATCAATGGCGACTTGCGCAGCGCCACTGAGGAGTATCAGCGCCGCTTGATCAGTGCGGCGCTGGAACGCAATCAGGATAACTGGGCGAGTGCGGCGCGGGAGCTGGGGCTGGATAGGGCGAATCTTGGGCGGATGGCCAAGCGGTTGGGGATGAAGAGCTAAAAGCACACCCTCACCCTGGCCCTCTCCCGGAGGGAGAGGGGACTGATTGGGGGATATTCAAGAATTCCGCCGACGTGAGAGATCCGTACTGAATCCATAATCGACTCGGTCATTCAGGTCGATGTACAGCGCCAGACACCTCGTTCGGCCCCCTCTCCCTTCGGGAGAGGGCTGGGGTGAGGGGCTTTGGATCTGCCGCCAGCCGATAACCGACCTAAAGCCCACCCCGTTAACGCCGATAACCCGGCATCAATAGTTTCTGGCGATTTGCACCCTCGCCCATCACCTTTTTCCACAGAAGGTTTATATGTCTTCCACCAAAGCCCGCGCAGATTCACTTTCGCTTCTGCTGTTTACCTTGCGCAGCGGCAAGCTGATGGCGATCAACCTGCTGAAAGTCAGTGAAATCATCCCCTGTCCGCCACTGACCAAAATGCCCGAGTCGCACCCGCACATTAAAGGCATCGCCACCCTGCGCGGCGCGTCGCTGTCGGTGATCGACCTCAGCCGCGCCATCGGCGAGCGACCACTGGAAGACCCGAACGGCGGCTGCCTGATCGTCACCGATGTCAGCCGTTCGAAGCAGGGCCTGCATGTGCAGGCGGTGAGCAAAATCGTCCATTGCCTGACCACCGACATCAAGCCGCCGCCGTTCGGCTCCGGTGGTTCGCGCGCCTACATCACTGGCGTGACCTCAGTCGACGGCACGCTGGTACAAGTGCTGGACATCGAGAAAGTCATCCACAGCATCGCCCCGGCGCAGATCGAAATGGCCCCGACCGACCTGAGCATGGAAGACGCCGAAGTCCTTGGTAACGCACGGATTCTGGTGGTCGACGACAGCCAGGTAGCGCTGCAGCAATCGGTGCACACCCTGCGCAACCTCGGCCTGCAATGCCACACCGCGCGCAGTGCCAAGGAAGCCATCGACTGCCTGCTGGATCTGCAAGGCACCGCGCAACAGATCAACCTGATCGTCTCCGACATCGAAATGTCCGAGATGGACGGCTACGCCTTCACCCGCACCCTGCGCGAGACGCCGGACTTCGCCCACCTCTACGTGCTGCTGCACACCTCGCTCGACAGCGCGATGAACAGCGAGAAAGCGCGTCAGGCCGGGGCCAACGCGGTGCTGACCAAGTTCTCCTCGCCGGAACTGACCCAGCGCCTGATCGAAGCGGCCAAACACGTCGCCGCCAACGGTCACTGAGTTTTGGGCCAGACGTACTGCTTTTTGATGCGGCGCGACCTTCGCCAAGGCGTGCCGCCGATCCACTGGCCGGAAGGCATTGAGCTGAGCACTTATCGCCCGGAACTGGCGGCGGCGGTGCATCAGCTGATGCAACTCGGCTACCGCGAAGGCGGTGGTCGCGTGCCGGCACTGGAGGAGTGGCAGCAGCGGTTTGAAAGCGATGCCGAATACGATCCTGAATTGTGCTTCATCGCCCGCGATAACGAAGGCGTGATCGGCGTGGCGCAATGCTGGACCAGTTCGTACATCAAGAATCTGGTGGTGCACCCACGTGCTCAGGGCCGAGGTTTGGGTCGGGCATTGCTGCTGAATGCATTCAAGGTGTTTCAGCAAAGGCGCGAAGGATTTGTCGATCTGAAGGTGCTGGAAGACAATCTGCGGGCGCAGCGGTTGTATGAGAGTGCCGGGATGATGGTGGTTCGCCGGGAACTTGTGCCGGACTGATCGACCGTCTTCGCGAGCAAGCCCGCTCCCACAGGGGGAACGCATTCCAAATTGTGGGAGCGGGCTTGCTCGCGAAGAGGCCGGCCCAGGCAACTTCTCCCCCTCAGGCATACTCAAACCTTGGCCAAACCAAGGATGCCCAACCATGAAAACCCTCTCCCTGAGCCTGCTCTGCCTCACCGCCCTGGCCTCACAGGCCCACGCCTCCAGCCCCGACGCCTGGGCCGCTTACGATAAAACCGTGCTCGCCAGCTGCACCAAGGCCAGCGGCCTGAAAGACGCCAAACCGGTCGGCAACCCCGCGCAATTCGATGACCGCGTCGGCTACACCGCCGTGCTGTTGCAAGGCCAATACCCGCAAAAACACATGAAAGGTCAGCAAGGCACTGAGCTGTGCCTGTACAGCAAAAAGTCGAAAACCGCGTTCGTCACCGAATGGGACTCGATCCGCCCGACCGCCAAGCCCTGAGGGCTGGCGCACAACTTGCTTCGATCAGCCTCAGCCTGGCGACTTTACGTCGCCGTATCACACTCTGATTGAAGATTGATCGTGCAATGAATACGACATTTTCCTGCGTCGGTTGCGGCAAATGCTGCACCGACCACCATGTGCCCCTGACCCTCGCCGAAGCCCGCATGTGGGCGGCGGATGGCGGTCAGGTGATCGTGCTGGTGGAGGCCTTTCTCGGCAACGGCCTGGGCCTGCCGGCGCAGCAGCGTGAACACGCCGAACGGCGTTCGCTGGTGGTACGCAGCGGCACGACCGAGGCCCACGTGGCCATCACCTTCGCCGCCTACAACGTCGGTCGCTGCCGGAATCTTGACGAAGAAAACCTGTGCCGCATTTACGAACGCCGACCGTTGGTGTGCAGGATTTATCCGGCAGAGATCAATCCGCACATTCCGCTCAACCCGGCGGCCAAGGATTGCCCGCCAGAGTCGTGGCAACAGGGGCCGCTGCTGATTGTCGGCGGGGAGCTGGTCGATCAGGAACTGCTGGAGCTGATCCAGCGCTCGCGCCAGGCTGATCGCGATGACATCCGGATCAAGGATGCAATCTGCGCGGCGCTGGGGATTCGCACTACGGCGCTCAAGGGCGACGGGTTTACCGCGTATTTGCCGCAGATGGATGCTTTTGCGGCTGTGATCGATCAGGTTTCAGCACAGCCGCTGAGTGGAACGTCCAGTGAATGGCTGTTTCATTTGTCCGGGGATGATGTGGCTGGGCAGTTGCTCGCCGCCGGAGCAAAGGTGGTGACGGAGCCGGCGCAGACGTATGCATTCATTTCGCTGCGGGCGGCTTGATCCGGATTTTGTACTGCCTGCAATGGCCCCTTCGGGAGCAAGCCCCCTCCCACAGGGTTTTGAGTTGTACACAGAATAAATGATCAACTCACAAACCTGTGGGAGGGGGCTTGCTCCCGAAGAGGTCGGCCCAGACTACCTCAATCCCGAACCTGCCGCCGCCCCCAGAACTCCCGCGCCAGCAACCGCAAATCCCCCGCCAGCCCCGCCACATCTTCCGAATTGCGCTGACTCTGCCGCCCCTCATCCACCGTCAATTCCGACGCCGTGCGAATGCTGACGATGTTGCGATTGATGTCCTCGCTCACCGCACTCTGCTGCTCCACCGCCGCGGCAATCTGCAGGCTCATCTCGGTGATCTGCTCGACCCGCTCACTGATCCCGTCCAGCGCCCGCGCCGCGCGCTGTGCCTGTTCGACGCTGTTATCCACATGCTCGCTGCTCTGCTGCATCACCAGCACTGCATCGCGCGCGCCATTTTGCAGGCTGCTGATCATCCGCTGGATCTCGTTGGTCGACTGCTGCGTGCGTTGCGCCAACCCGCGCACCTCATCGGCCACCACTGCAAAACCGCGCCCGGCATCACCAGCGCGCGCCGCTTCGATCGCCGCGTTGAGCGCCAGCAGATTGGTCTGCTCGGCAATGCTGCGGATCACCTCCATCACCCCGGAAATCTCGCTGCTGTGGCCTTCGAGCTGATGAATCACCTCGGTCGCCCGCCGCAACTCCTCGGCCAGACGCAACACCGCACTGCGACTCTCGCCGACCAGCAAATGCCCTTCGCGGGTTTCCGTGCCGGCCATGTCCGCCGCTACCGACGCCTGCTGCGCATGGCTGGCAACTTGCGCGACGCTGGCGGCCATCTGATGAATCGCCGCCGCCACCTGATCGGTTTCCGCTTGCTGCGCCAACGAACTGCTGTGGCTGCTTTGCAAATGATCAACCAGTTGCGCCGCATGCCCGGCCAACTGCTGCGATGCATCACCGATGCGCCCGACCACAGCGCCGACCTGCGCTTCGAGCATCTGCAGGGCGAATTCAATCTGGCCGATTTCATCGCGGCGCCCGGTGTAAATGCTCTGACTCAACGGATTGTCCGCGACCTGCCGCGCCCGTTCGCTCAGCCGCTCCAGCGGCCGCAAGATCCAGCGCACGCCCAACGCGCAGAGACTGCTGCCGACAACAAATGCCAGCCCATCGATCCATGCCGACTCCGGACGCAACCAGGCCTCGATCCCCAACACCAGCCCCAGCAACGCACTGGCCAACACCGTGATCCTGCCACGCAGACCTAAAGTGGGCAGCGGCGGCCGTCCCTTCAACTCTCCACGCAACTGCGCGTACACCCGCTCCGCCGCCGCCACCTGCCGTGCATCCGGCCGGGTGCGCACCGACTGATACTCCACCGCCACGCCGCTCTGCGTGACCGGCGTGACATACGCGCTGACCCAATAATGGTCGCCATTCTTGCAACGATTCTTCACCAGCCCCATCCACGAGCGCCCGCCCTTTAGCGTCTGCCACATGTGCGCAAACGCCTGCGCCGGCATGTCCGGATGGCGCAGCAGGTTGTGTGGCGTGCCGAGCAATTCGTCGCGGCTGTAGCCGCTGATCCTGATGAAATCGTCGTTGGCGTAAGTGATCGCGCTGGTCAGATCAGTGGTCGAAAGAATGTTCGCGTCCGGCGCCACATCGACGTTACGGCCGGTTACCGGGAGATTGATCTTCATGGAAAGCGCGCTCGTTTTATGGGAAGAGTCGGCAGGGCTGCTGACTCTAAGCGCACCAATTGGTCAAATATTGATCTGGCTCAGGATCTGAGCACTTAGCCATCACTGCGACCGAAAATCGCAGTCGATGGCTGAAGGCGGGATGAAACTCAGCGCTTGCCCATCGAGCGACGGGTGCCCGGCGGCGCCATGCCCGGGGTCTTGGTGTGGCCGTTCTTGGCGCCGTTCTTGTACCACGGCTGATTCGAACCCTTGGCGGCCGCCAGTTCACCCGGTTTGAACGGGAATTTGAAAGCCGCAATCTCGGGTTTGCTCTCGCTGGCGTCAGCCAGTTCAGCCGGGACATCGCTCACAGCGTCGTCAACCGGCGGTTGGGTCGGGGAAGTCATAAAAGCTCCGCAAAGCAAAAAAGTCGGGCCCGAACAGTGAGCCGCGAAGGCGCGCAGTATACCTGCGCGCCCAGACTCGGCACCTGAAGATTTGCACCGCTCGCCGAACGGTTTACAGGTAAGTGATGGTGACGATGCCTTTATCGCTCGACGTCTTCAGCGCTTGATAGTTCATGGAAAACGGCAGCGACTGATGGCTGCAAGCGTTGCGATAGGTATCCACATCAACTTGCAGACCCGGTTTGATTTCAACCTGACGGGACACATCGGAGGCCAACGACCCGGCACGCTCCACCGCACAACCGGAATCGACAATCTGCCCGGTGAAACGGATCTCGCCGGAAGTCGATTGCGGCGCGGCACAGACTGCCAATGGAAGCAAAACAAGCACACTCGCCAAAGCGGTTTTCAGATTCATTGCACGACACTCCCGAAGAGGCCCGCTCAATTTGACGGCCGGGCTGTACAACGTTTATCCGCGGGTGGGGGCGGATCTTTAGGAGCGTAGATGTTGCGAGGCACAAACGTTCCGATTTAGAGATATTGGGTGGTGGAATTGGGGGGATGGTCACGGTTTTGAATGGCGCTGGCTGGACTGTCGTCATCGCCAGCAGGCTGGCTCCCACAATGGGATTGGGTGCATTCAGCTGGAAAATGGTCGGCTGTCAGGCCGCCTTCGCGAGCAAGCCCGCTCCCACAATTGGAATGGGTGTGGTCAGGTGGAGAGTGGTCGGCTCGCAGGTCGCCATCGCCAGCAGGCTGGCTCCCAACAAAGCGCTAAAGCCGAGCGCACGCTCTTCACCACTCAAATGGCCGAGTGTCAGCTCGCCGAAAGCTCTTGATCTTGCCGTGCCGGCCCCGTCGGAAGGCTGAGTGGAGGGATTGATCCGGGGGTGGGAGCGCAGCGACCGTTTGGCGCAGCCAAACACGGCGAGAGGAGGTGCAGCGAAGCAAACCGGAGGCGCTGCGCCCGGATCAATCCCGGAGCGAAGGAACCCGAGCCACAGCGAGGGCCGTACGTTGGGGCCAAGCCTTTTGCTTACTTTTCGCTGGGCCGGCACTCCGGCGTCTGGAAAAGTGAGCCGCTGTGGGAGTGTCATAAATTTTGTGTTCGGGCATAACATGTCGCAGAGGTGCATGTATGCCGACCAAAAAGAAACCGGCCCGAGAGGCCCAGCGT
>NZ_JAFLXF010000011.1:0-198281 GCF_019891575.1 Pseudomonas sp. MIS38 | reverse complement strand
CCACCGGGGAGTTCCAGTTTGACGAAGAGGTTGAGGGGCTTGTCCGGACGCTCTTCTTTTTGATTGGGCTGTTTGATTTCGTAGGTGAGTTGGTAAGGACCTGTCTGCAGATGACGAGGAGCCACCCACAAGAGGGTCGGTTGCTTGAGCTCGGCTTCGTCAATGATGGGACGTCCGTCGACCTCACGGTCATTGAGCAGCAGCTTGACGGTATCTCCAACAGCCTTGGTGGCCCAGATGGGGATCACGACTTGCAGACCGTCATCGGGAAAGGTGAGCAGCGCCGCCCGATTGATCCCCCACTGGCCGGAAGGCAGGAGGCGCCCGGGGACTATCGGGTCCAGCAGTGAATGGGGGGCAGAGATTTTCATCTTGGGCTGAACGAGCATGGACGGAACTCCGTGCGAACTGTCGGGAGACAAAGGGCATGGAGTTATTCAGCGCTGAAGATGACGGCTGTGGCTACTGTCAGAAATTACAGGTAGGGAGGTATTTGCGATGAACGGTCGGGGGGCGCTGAGGTGATTGCGGGTGGGCAGGACAGCGCGGCAATCATCAGCAGCGTGCTCAATGATCATTCGTTGAAGACGGGGACGGTTTGATCTCGGCCTGAACGACAAAACCCGCCGCCCCGGTTGATCGGGGCGGCGGGTTTTGTCCTTCTGAAGAAATGGGTTGCCGGTGAGTCAGTCTTCGCGAGCAGGCTCACTCCTACAGGGATGAGCGGGGTTCGCGGGATGTCGGGTCAGTCGAGGCGTTTGAAGACGAGCGCCTTCAGGCCGCTCTCAGGATCAATATCCGGAAACTCAGGCGGATTCTCCAGCCGCTGCTCAAAGCGCAAGCTTGGCGCCTCTTGCGTCACGCCATCGATCAAAAAATCCGAACCAAATGACGGATCATTCATGCACGCCAGCACCGTGCCGTCAGCCGTGAGCAATTCCGGTAAACGACGCAATACGCGCTGGTAATCCTTGGTCAGCAGAAAGCTGCCTTTCTGGAACGATGGCGGGTCGATGATCACCAGGTCGTACGGGCCGCTGTTGATCACCTTGCCCCAGGACTTGAACAAGTCGTGACCGAGAAAACTCACCTTGCTCAGGTCATGCCCGTTTAACCGGTGATTGTCGCGACCACGGCTCAGCGCGGCGCGGGACATGTCGAGATTGACCACATGGCTGGCGCCGCCTTCGATCGCTGCCACGGAAAACCCGCAGGTGTAGGCGAACAGGTTCAGCACCCGTTTGCCCGCCGCTTGTTCACGCACCCAGTTGCGCCCGTAGCGCATGTCGAGAAAAAGCCCGGCGTTTTGCTTGCGGCCCAGGTCGACGCGGTAGTGCAAGCCGCCCTCGACGATGCTCATCTCGTCGATTTCATTGCCCAGCAGCCATTCGGCGGTGCTCTGCGGCAAATACCGATGTTGCACCAGCAAGGTGTGGGCGCCGGACTGTTGCCATTCTGCCGAGGTGCTGATGTCGAGCAACAAGTGTTTGAGCGCTTCGAGCTGCTCGGGCACAGGTTCTTTGAACAGCGAGACCAGCACCACGCCTTGCAGCCAGTCCACCGTCACTTGCTCCAGCCCCGGCCAGCAACGCCCGCGCCCATGGAACAGGCGGCGGGTTTCGCTCGGTGCCGCTGCGAGTGCAGGCAGCAGATGGGCGTGGAGGGTGGCGAGGGCTTCAGGGTTCATCAGTCACGGTCGGCAAGCAAAAGGGCCGGCATTTTAACCACAAAAGCCGCTTGGCGAACGCCCGTCGCCGAACGCTGATCAGGACTGTTAAGAAAAGACCTGTATCAAAAATGAATTTATGCAGGGCGCGCTGCTCATACCTGATAAGCAGCGGAAACAAGCCGCTAAATCGTTAATGCAATTCAGGGAGTGCCAGTTCATGAGTCCAACACCGACGGCGAGCGAGCACCTTCCTGACGGGTTGATTCTGGTGGTTGAGGACGACCCGTTGATTCTGGAGTTTCTCTGCGAAATTCTTCAGGAGGAAGGTTTCAAGGTCGAGCCGCAAACCAGCGCGGATGCCGCCAAGCTGTATCTGGAAGAGCACGCGCCGGAAGTCGCGCTGCTGCTCACCGACATCACCATGCCCGGTGAAATCAACGGAGCGGGGCTGGCCAATCTGGTCGGCGACCGCTGGCCGGACAAACCGGTGATGGTCATGTCCGGTTATGAAACCCCGGAAACTTCCGGGGTCAAGCATCCGGTGGCGTTCATCAAAAAGCCGTGGGCCATCGGCCAGTTGCTTGACTGTGTCGACAGCGCGTTCAAGTCCAAGGCCGCGCGTCTGCACTGAGCCTTTCGGGGCGAATGGCCGGGCAAAAATGCTACATTGCCCGGCCAATCTGCCCAATTCTGTCAAAGGATGCGACCTTTTGTCTGCTCACGATAACGTCTTCGACCGCGCGTTCGGCGCGTTCCTGTTCGACATGGACGGCACCGTCCTCAATTCCATCGCCGCTGCCGAGCGCGTCTGGGCCGCGTGGGCCGAGCGCCACGGGGTTGATGTCGAGCGTTTCCTGCCGACCATCCACGGTGCTCGCGCCATCGACACCATCCGCCGGCTGAACCTGCCGGGAGTGGACGCCGAGGCGCAAGCGGCGTTCATCGCGCAGGCGGAAATCGATGATGTCGAAGGGATTGTGCAGATACCTGGGGCCGCGGCGTTTCTCGAAGCCTTGCCAAGTGAGCGCTGGGCGATGGTGACGTCGGCGCCACGGGATCTTGCGTTGCGGCGGATGGCCGCGGCGGGGATTTCCGAGCCTGCGGTGATGATTACGGCGGAGGATGTGGCGGCTGGCAAGCCTGATCCGGCGGGTTATCGTCTGGCGGCAAAGCGCCTGGGGCTTGAGGTTGGTGACTGCCTGATTTTCGAAGATGCCACTGTCGGTATTCAGGCCGCTGAAGCGGCAGGTGCAGCGCTGATGATCATCACCACGACGCACCAGCATCCCCTCGAAACCCGCCACGCGACTATCGACAGTTATGAGCCGCTGAGCGTTGTCGTCGATAGCCAAGGTCAACTGCACCTGCAGAAGGCCTGACACTACAAAGTCCCCTGTGGGAGCGGGCTTGCTCGCGAATGCGGTCTTTCAGTTGCATGCGATGTCGACTGATTCAGCGCATTCGCGAGCAAGCCCGCTCCCACATTCGATCAATGTCGGGCCGTAAATGTTGCCCGCTATCCAACACTGCAGGAGCCGGTTCAGTCTGCTGGTGATGGCGTCAGTAAACCCCCGGCAACAATCGCCAGCTGCGCGCGCAATAAGCCTCGTACTCTGCACCAAACTGCCCGCGCAGCAGCGCCTCTTCCGAGTGAATACGTGCGATCAGTGGAATCAGCGTCAGCGCCGCCAGAATCAACCCGACACAGGAACGAAACGCCAGCGCCCAGCCCACGGCGTTGACCACCAACCCCAGATAGCTCGGATTGCGCAGGCGTGTGTAAATGCCGTCGGTGACCAGCCGATGCCCCGGCTGAATCGCCACCAGGCCGCTGAACCGACGGCCCAGCACAAACACCGGCCACAGCCGCAGCGTGCCACCGACGATAAACAACAGCGCGCCGAGCCAGCGCACGCCTTCAGCGCCGAAGGTCCAGAAGTCGATGCGATCGCAGTATGCCGGGAGAAAACCGCTGACCAGACCGATCACGCCGAACGCCGGAATCACCCAGCGATTGGCGCGGTCCTCGCGCTCGCCCGAGCTCATGTTTACATCGGTGAACAGCGACGCCACCACCATCAGCACCGTGGCCAGCGCCACCAGCACCAGCGCCCCATGCGAAAAGAACACCGCCGGCCCACCAATGCCCCACACCGCCAGGCCCAGGTAGGCGAGGGTGGTGAGCACCGCAACCACGGTCATTTGCGCAGACATTTTCATGGTCATCTCTTGAAAAACGGCTGATCCTTTCAGTGTAGGACGCCGCTGAACCCGTGAAGGCGTCGGGTCAGTGACCATTGATGCCGGATGTCCCGGCCCCTTCGTGAGCAAGCCCACTCCCACCCTTGATCCGGGCCAGCCCGAGAGCCTCCATCCACCGACAATCCCAAGTGGGAGCGGGCTTGCTCGCGTAGGCGTCGGATCGGTCGTGACCAGTCTTTGGTCGGCAACGCCTTCATCCGGCCAACATCGCGTCTACGCTGATCCATTCCTTCTATTTGTCCGTGTATTGCCCATCGAAGAGGTGAACCCATGAAAATCGACTTGAGTGGAAAACTGGCCATCGTCAGCGGCAGCACGGGTGGCATTGGTCTGGGCATCAGTCAGTCACTGGCCGAGGCTGGAGCCACGGTGGTGGTGATCGGGCGTGAAACGGCCAAGGTCGAGCAAGCGCTGGCGAGCATTCGCCAGCAGGTGCCGGGTGCGCAACTGCGCGGACTGACGGCCGACCTGGGCACTGCCGAAGGTGCGGAAAAACTGTTCGCCGCTGAACCGCGCGCAGACATTCTGGTGAACAACCTCGGGATCTTCGACGCCGTGGATTTCTTTGACACCCCGGACAGCGAGTGGACGCGTTTCTACGAGGTCAACGTGATTTCCGGCGTGCGCCTGTCGCGGCATTACGTGCCGGCGATGGTCGAGCAGGGCTGGGGGCGGGTGATTTTCCTGTCTTCGGAATCCGGTGTGGCGACCCCGGCCGACATGCTTAATTACGGCGTGACCAAAAGCGCCAACCTTGCGGTGTCCCATGGCCTGGCCAAGCGTCTGGCGGGCACCGGTGTGACGGTCAATGCGATCCTGCCGGGGCCGACGTTTACCGGTGGCGTGGAACACATGCTCAAGGATGCTGCCGCCGAGTCCGGCCGTAATCTGCGTGAAGAGGCTGATGCGTTTGTGCGCAGAGCGCGGCCGACGTCGATCATCCAGCGGGTGGCCGATGTTGCCGAGGTGGCGCATCTGGTCACGTACATCGCTTCGCCGTTTTCCTCCGCCACCACTGGCGCGGCCTTGCGCGTCGATGGCGGTGTAGTCGACAGTATGGCGATCTGAACCGCGAAGACTCTGGAGAAGCGTTTATTTATGGCAACTGCAACAGCAACCATCGACATCCCGGCTTCGGCCGATCAGGTCTGGCAATTGATCGGCGGCTTCAACACGCTGCCGGACTGGCTGCCGTTGATTCACAAGAGTGAGCTGAGCGAAGGCGGACGCGTGCGCACCCTGCAAACCGCCGACGGCGCGGTGGTGATCGAGCGTCTGCAAGCGTTCGACAACGCTGCCAGGACCTACAGCTACTCGATCGAACAGGCACCGTTCCCGGCGACTGACTATCTGGCGACGATCAAGGTTGAAGCTCAGGGGCAGGGCGCCCGGGTAACGTGGTCGGGACGCTTCAACGCCAAGGGCGTGAGCGAAGAGGAAGTGGTGGCGCTGTTCACCGGCATCTATCAGGGTGGCCTTGAGGCGCTGCGGGCGAACTATCCGGCCTGATTGAACGCCACAAAAACCCTTGTAGGAGTGAGCCTGCTCGCGATAGCGGTCGATCATTCAACAATTATGTTGGCTGACCCACCGATATCGCGAGCAGGCTCACTCCTACAATGCAGCGCGGTGATTCTCAGGACTGCGAGATCAAACTCTGTCGACAATCCAGCACCAGCTGCGCACCCCCCAGCTCACTGCTGCCCACCTCAAGATTGAAGCCATGCAGGCTGACAATCGCTGCCACAATCGACAGACCCAAACCAAAGCCGCTCTGCGGTTGTCCACCCTCGGCACGATAGAAACGCTGGAACACCGCCTCACGCTCGGCTTCAGGAATCCCCGGTCCGGAGTCGTGGACTTCAATCCGCGTATGCCCACCGTCATTCACACCACGCAAAATCACCGTGCCGCCTGCCGGAGTGAACTTGATCGAGTTGCTCAACAGATTGGCCAGCGCCTCGAACAACAACGCCCGGTCGCCATTGAGCGGTGGCAGGGTTTCCGGCATGTTCAGTACGAACAGCAGTTCGCCTTCCTCGGCCAGTGGCAGATAAAACTCATGCAGTTCTTCGAGCAATTGCACCGGATCGAGCTCGACAAAACCTGAGCGGCGCTGACGATCTTCCAATTCGGAAATCCGCAGCAATCCGCGAAACCGCGCCATCAGCGTGTCCGCCTCGGCCAGCACCAGGTCCAGTTGCGCCGCCTCCTGTGAGCCTTCACCCGCCTGCTGTTGCATGCGATACAACTGCGCGCGCAAACGCGTCAGCGGCGTGCGCAAATCGTGGGCGATGTTGTCGCACACGCCTTTGACTTCATGCATCAGCCGTTCGATGCGATCGAGCATGGCGTTGACGATGGCGGCGAGCATGTCCAGTTCATCGCGGCGGTTGGACAGCGGCAAACGGTGGGTCAGGTCGCCAGCGACAATCGCCTGGGCGCTGTCCTGAATCGCGCGGATGCGGCGCATTGGTCGGCGGCGCAGCAAATGCCAACCGGCAATCCCCGGCAGAATCGTCAGTGATACCCCCCAGAACAATGCATGCAGAATGATCCGCGTCACGGCGAACAACGAACCGTTGTCGCGCAGCAACACCAGCCAGCGACCGTCGCGGGTCTGAGTCGCCACCGCGTCGCAGCTGTCGGCGGGCAGGGTCGGGTCATCGGAATCGGCGCAGTCATCCAGGGTGTGGATCTTGCCGTCCAGCGGCAGGCCTTCGGGCAGTTGCTGCAAGGCACCGCCGAGGTAAACGCCCTGGGCGTCGAACAGGCCATAGGCGTCGATGCCGCGTATATCAAAGGTCATGCTGGCGGCGAGCGCTTCTTCCAGCTGCTCACCGCGAAAGTGCGAAAACAGATGCTGACGTTGCATCAGCGAATGCTTGGCGAGGTTATCGAGATAGCTGGAGACCTCGAAATACATGACCCCCATGAGGATCGCGCTCCAGGCCACGAACAGCGAACTGTACAGCGCCAGCAGTCGACTGCTAGAGGAGCGCCAGCCGTCAGACGGGTTCGGCAATGACATAACCCGAGCCCCGTACCGTGCGAATCAGCGGAACATTGCCCGCCGCGTCGATCTTCTTGCGCAGACGACCGATGTGTACGTCGATCAGATTGGTGCCCGGGTCGAAGTGATAACCCCAGACTTCTTCGAAAATCATCATCCGCGACAGGATCTGCCCGCTGTTGCGCATGAGGAATTCCAGCAGCTTGTATTCGGTGGGCAGCAGCGTCAGCACCTGCCCGGCGCGGCGTGCTTCGTGGCTGATCAAATCCAGTTCGAGGTCGGCGACCTGCAACGTGGTGGCCTGGGTGGCAACGCTGTTCTGGCGGCGCAGCAGCACTTCCACGCGTGCGGCCATCTCGTCGGTGGCGAACGGTTTGGTCAGGTAATCATCGCCGCCGGCGCGCAAGCCGCGCACGCGCTCATCGACATCGGAGAGGGCGCTGATCATCAGAATCGGCGTGGCCACGCCCATGGTGCGCAGAGTGGTGACGATCGCCAGGCCATCGAGTTCCGGCAGCATGCGGTCGAGGGTGATCAGGTCGTAGTTGCCGCTGACGGCGCGGTCGAGGCCTTCGCGGCCATTGTCGACCCAATCCACTTGCAGGCCGTGGCTGCTCAGTTCGGCAACGATTTCACGGGCAGTCACGGCGTCGTCTTCGATGGTCAAAATACGCGTCATAGGGCAGGCCTTGATCGGTTCAAACGGAATGGCAGCATTTTGCCAAGTATTTTGCGTCGCGCTTTAAATTAACTTTCATGTATAGCCTGTCACAAACGTCAATTCGGGGCGCTTCGCGGCGTTGGCGTCAATGCATAAAACCCGCTGCTTTCCGTCCATTGTTGCAAATTGCAATGAATGTAGAAGTTCAGTCTTTTTAAATCGTTGAAATTGAAAGATTTATTTCGTGCTCTCGACTGGCACGGTCGCTGCAATTCATCTCGTGACGAGTTGTAACACCATTTTTCATGCCTGGAGCACTACAACAATGAATAGATCCTCTGATGGGTTTTATCCTGCCTTCGAAGGAGAGTCGAGCAACGTGTCAGGCGTGTCCTGGGGCGCGATTTTCGCGGGCGCAGCGGCGGCCGCAGCACTGTCGATGATTTTAGTGCTGCTTGGCTTCGGTTTGGGATTCTCTGCCGTTTCACCTTGGGCCGGGGAGGGCATCAGCGCCAAGGGTCTGGGGATTTCGACGATTGTCTGGCTGGCGGCGACGCAAATCATCGCCTCCGGTCTGGGTGGCTACATCGCCGGTCGGCTGCGGGTGAAGTGGGCCAACATGCACGGGGATGAAGTGTATTTTCGTGATACTGCCCATGGCTTCCTCGCCTGGTGTGTGGCCACGCTGGTCACCGCAGTATTGGTAGTCGGCTCGGTCAGCAGTGTGATCAGTGGCGGTGTGCAGGCCGGTGCCAGTGTCGCCGGTGGCGCAGCGGCTGCCGCGACTCAGGCTGCCGGTAGCGCAGCGGCCAACACCGACAGCAATCAGTACGGTTACTACATCGACAATCTGTTCCGCGATGACCGTCCAGCGTCGGTCAGTGATGATGCCGCCCATGGCGCCGTAGCGCGGATCTTCGCCCAGAGCCTGGCCAACGGCCAACTCAGTCCGGAAGACCGTACCTACCTCGCGCAACTGGTCGCACAACGAACCAATCTGAGTCAGGCCGACGCCGAGAAGCGTGTCGATGAAGTGTATGCCCGCACTCAGAAGGCCATCGCCGACGCCAAAGTCAAAGCCCAACAGGCTGCCGACACCGCTGCGAAAGTTGCTGCCTGGACCTCGCTGTGGATGTTCATCGCGTTGCTGGCCGGTGCGTTCTTCGCCAGTCTCGCAGCCACCTTCGGCGGTCGTCGCCGGGATGCGGTCGAGTACGTTGAAGTCGAGACCTACGCCACCACGACCACTCTGCCTCCAGTCCGTTAACAAGGAGAATCACCATGCGCTCTCTATTACTGTTTTTCCTCGGTGTGCCAATCCCGATCATCATCCTGATCGCCCTGTTCGTACACTGATTCCAATGCTCCATTGAGGCCCATGCCTCGGCCGCTTTCACTTCACGGTGAAAGCGGCTTTTTGCTTTCTGGCGTGCACCATTCGTCTTCTTCAACCGAATCGTTGAACAATCCGACCGCTTTCACTGGCCTGGATCAATATTCGCGTTTGTAACTTCCCCTAACGTAAATGTTCCAGGCCTTCGCTGAGGTTTGAACTACAGTGCTTCACGCGCACTTTGCTGCGCTGACGAAGTACCCGCGAGCCCGCCTGTAATCGAACAATTAAACGGGCCGCACGGTGTAGAGCAGCAAGGAGCTGACGCAATACCTTCCCCCCTGAACCTTTTCACGGATGAACTTCGTAATGCACTGCCTAGAACGCACTTTCGATATCCAGCCCCTGACCCAGGCGGATATGACCGTCCACATCAATGGTCAACCGGTGACGGCGGCCATTGGCGAAACCGTCCTGAGCGTTATCCAGTCCCTTGGCGTGCGCCAGGTCGCACGCAACGATCACAACCAGATCAGCGGCGCCTACTGCGGCATGGGCGTGTGCCAGTGCTGTCTGGTGAAAATCAACGGCCGCCACAAGCGCCGTGCCTGCCAGACCGTGGTGCGCGACGGCATGCAGATCGAAACCCAGGTCAACCGCATCAACGAGCAGGAGGTCGTATGAGCCTGCAACCGGTGATCGTCGGCGGTGGTCCGGCGGGGATGGCGGCGGCCATCGAGCTGGCGCGTCATGGGGTGCGCTGCACCTTGCTCGAAGAGGCCTCGCGTCTTGGTGGCGTGGTCTATCGCGGGCCGCTGCGCGACGGCGTGCAACTGGATTATCTGGGGCCGCGCTATTCCGAAGCCCTGAGCAAACTGCACGGTGATTTCCAGGAACAGTCCGGGTTGATCGACGTGCGCCTCAATCATCGCGTGGTCGGCGCCGAAGGCACCCGCGCGCTGGTGGTGCTCGACGGCGACGAGCAGCTGCACGAGATCGAGTATCCGCAATTGCTGCTGGCCGCCGGCTGCCACGAACGCAGCGTGCCGTTTCCCGGCTGGACCCTGCCGGGGGTGATCATGCTCGGCGGCCTGCAACTGCAAATCAAAAGTGGCGTGGTCAAGCCGCAGGGGCCGGTGGTCATCGCCGGTACCGGGCCGTTGCTGCCATTGGTGGCAACGCAGCTGCACGCGTCCGGCGTCAAGGTCGCGGGCGTGTACGAAGCCTGCGCCTTCGGCAAGATCGCCCGCGAAAGCCTGGCGTTGCTGAACAAGCCGCAGCTGTTCCTCGACGGTTTGAGCATGCTTGCTTACCTTAAACTGCACGGCATCCCGATGAACTACGGCTGGGGCGTGGTCGAAGCCCACGGCGACGGCGAGCTGAAAAGCGTCACCGTGGCACCTTACTCGGCCACCTGGGAGCCGGACCTGACGCGCATCGAGCGCTTCGAAGCGCAGACCCTGGCGGTCGGTTACGGCTTCATTCCGCGCACCCAGCTCAGTCAGCAGATGGGCCTCGATCACGGTTTCAGCGACGACGGTTACCTGCGCGCCAATTCGAACAACTGGCAGCAAAGCAACGAGCCGCACGTGCATCTGGCCGGTGACATGGGCGGGATTCGCGGCGGTGAAGCGGCGATGCTTGCCGGCAAGATCGCCGCGACCTCGATCCTCCTGCAACGCGGGGTGATCGAAGAAGAGCTGGCGCGGGTTCGCCGCGATCGTTATCTGGGCAAGCTCAAATCCATCGTGCGCTTCCGCGCGGCTGTTGATCGCTACACCGAACGCGGTGTCGGCCAGACCGCTTTGCCGGCCGCCGACACCGTGATCTGCCGCTGTGAACACGCCACCCGCGCGGACATCGATCTGGCGCTGGAGCAGGGCGTGCAAGACATCGCCAGCCTGAAAATGCGCACCCGCGTCAGCATGGGCGATTGTCAGGGGCGGATGTGTGTCGGCTACTGCAGCGACCGCTTGCGTCAGGCCACCGGGCGCAAGGACGTCGGCTGGCTGCGTCCGCGCTTCCCGATTGATCCGATCCCTTTTTCCGCGTTCCAGTCCGTCGGCACGGAGGCCGCATCCCATGAGTAAGTTCTATGACGTGATCATTGCCGGCGGCGGCGTGATCGGGGCGTCCTGCGCCTATCAATTGTCCAAGCGCCAGGGCCTCAAGGTGGCGGTGATCGACGCCAAGCGCCCGGGCAACGCGACCCGCGCTTCGGCCGGAGGCTTGTGGGCCATCGGCGAGTCGGTGGGGCTGGGCTGCGGGGTGATTTTCTTCCGCATGATGTCGGCCAACCGCAAGCGCGAAACCCAGGGCGCGGCGGTCGCGGTGGACGCTAGCACGCCGCACATCCTGCCGGAGTCGTTCTTCGATTTCGCCTTGCAGTCCAACGCGCTGTACCCGGCGTTGCACCGCGAGCTTAAAGACAAGCACGGGATGGATTTCAAGTTTGAAAAGACCGGGCTGAAGTTCGTCATCTATGACGACGAAGACCGCCTCTACGCCGAGCACATCGTCAGTTGCATTCCGCATCTGGCCGATCAGGTACGCTGGCTCGATCAGGCGGCGCTGCGTGAAGCGGAACCGAGCGTCAGCCATGAGGCCCGTGGCGCGCTGGAGTTTCTTTGCGATCACCAGGTCAGCCCGTTCCGTCTCGCCGACGCCTACATGGAAGGCGCGCGGCAGAATGGCGTCGACATCTTCGTCAACACCAACGTCACCGGTGTGTTGCACCACGGCAGCCGCGTGACTGGCGTGCAGACGGCCGAGGAGGGCGTGTTCCACTGCAAGACCCTGATCAACGCCGCTGGTGCCTGGGCGGCGGACTTGAGTGAGTGGGCGACGGGGATTCGTATCCCGGTGAAACCGGTCAAGGGCCAGATTCTGCTGACCGAGCGCATGCCGAAGATCCTCAACGGCTGCCTGACCACCAGCGACTGCTATGTGGCGCAGAAGGACAACGGCGAGATCCTGATCGGCAGCACCACCGAAGACAAAGGCTTCGACGTCACCACCACCTACCCGGAAATCGCCGGACTGGTGCAGGGCGCGGTGCGGTGCCTGCCGGAACTCAAGGACGTCAATCTAAAGCGCACCTGGGCCGGATTGCGTCCGGGCTCGCCGGATGAGCTGCCGATCCTCGGGCCGATGCGTGGGGTGGAGGGTTACCTGAATGCCTGCGGACACTTCCGCACCGGTATTCTGACCTCAGCGATCACCGGCGTGCTGCTGGACAAACTGGTCAATCAGGAAGCGCTGCCGCTGGATATCACACCGTTCCTGGCGGATCGGTTTGAGACTGCACCGGTCAAGCAAGAGCGTGAATTGGAAATGGCCTGAGCCCATCCACAATCCCTGTAGGAGTGAGCCTGCTCGCGATGGCGGTGTGTCAGTAACAGAGATGGCTACTGATAGATTGCAATCGCGAGCAGGCTCACTCCTACAATTGGAATTGTGGTGAATTCAGACCTTGCGCGCTTCTTCTTCCAGTTGATCCGACTCGAACAACCGCGCCAGTTCCGCTCGGGCTTCCTGGGCGGTTTGCAGGACTTTGGCCGCGTCGTCGTAGACCGCGTGCTGGGCTTCCAGCACCTGTTCGTCATGGTGTTTGAAACGCTTGATCCGCGCATCGGCCTGGGCCTGGGTCAGACCGAGGCCGACCAGGGTGCGGCGGCTCATTTCCAGACTGGAGTAATAGGTCTCGCGAATCGCTTCGGCACCGACATCGACCAGGCGGTGCACGTGCTGACGGTTGCGTGCGCGAGCGATGATCTTCATGTGCGGATACAGCTTGCGCACGATCTCGGCGGTCTTGATGTTGGTCTCCGGATCATCCGTGGCAATCACGAAATACTCCGCCTCGCCAACCTTCGCCGCATTGAGGATTTCCGGGCGCATCGGGTCGCCGTAGAACACCGGCACGCCGCCAAAACTGCGCGACAGTTCTATGGTTTCCACCGAGGTGTCCAGCGCCACGAACTTGATGTTCTGCGCCCGCAGAATCCGCGCCACGATCTGGCCCATCCGGCCCATGCCGGCAATCACCACGCGCGGTGCCTCGGTGTCGATTTCGCGGAATTTCTCCGGCACCTCCACTGGCTGCACTTTCGGGCTGACCAATCGTGCACAGATCAACAGCAGCAACGGCGTCAAGGCCATCGAAAGAGTGATGGTCAGCACCAGCAAGTCATACAGGCGCGGTTCGAACAGGCCCTGATCGCGCCCGATCTTGAACACCACAAAGGCAAATTCACCGCCGGCGGCGAGCACGATACCCAAGCGAATCGCACTGACCTTGGTCAGCCCACCGGCCAGACGCCCGACCACAAACAGCAGCGGCAACTTCAAGCCGATCAGCAGCAGCGTCAGGCCCAGCACGGTGATCGGCGCACTCAGTAGCAGACTCAGGTTGGCGCCCATGCCGACGCTGATGAAAAACAGCCCGAGCAGCAGGCCTTTGAACGGCTCGATCTGCGCTTCCAGTTCATGGCGATACTCCGAGTCCGCCAGCAGCAGGCCGGCGAGGAAAGCCCCGAGCGCCATCGACACGCCGACCAGATCCATCAGCCACGCCGTGCCGATCACCACCAGCAATGCGGTGGCGGTAGACACCTCCGGCAGACCGGTTTTTGCCACCACGCGAAACACCGGACGCAACAGATAACGCCCGCCGACCACCACCACGGCGATCCCGCCGAGTACTTGCAAACCGTGGTTCAGGCTTTCCGCGTTGCTGCTGGCGTGGGCGCTGCCGGCGAGCATCGGCACCAGCGCGATCAACGGGATCGCGGCGATGTCCTGAAACAGCAGAATCGCAAACGCCAGTCGCCCGTGGGGGCTGGTCAGCTCCTTGCGCTCGGCCAGGCTTTGCAGGCCGAATGCGGTGGACGACAGCGCCAGGCCAAGACCGAGCACAATCGCACTGTTCAGTGGCTGACCGAACACGTACAACGCCAGCACGCCGATCACCGCCGCCGTCAGCAGCACCTGCGCCAGACCCACGCCGAACACCGACTTGCGCATCACCCACAAGCGACGGGGTGACAGCTCAAGGCCGATGATGAACAACAGCAACACCACGCCCAGTTCCGAGATATGCGCAACGCTCTGCGGATTGCCGATCAGGCCGAGCACCGACGGGCCGATGATCACCCCCGCCAACAGATAACCGAGCACCGCGCCCAGTTGCAGACGCTTGGCCAGTGGCACGGTGAGCACGGCTGCGAAGAGAAACACGACAGCGGCTTGTAACAGGTTGCCTTCATGGGGCATGGGTTGACTCCTGACAGCGGTACGGCGGGGGGTGACAAGGATAAGGGCTGCGCCGCTCGTCAATCCACCACAAAACCCTGTGGGAGCGGGCTTGCTCGCGAAAGCGCTGGTTCAGTCGATGTTGATGGCGACTGTGACACCGCATTCGCGAGCAAGCCCGCTCCCACAAGGGCGATATCATCAAATCTGTAATAAATTGCATCATTTGGTTACATTGATAGCCTTTGCGAATCAATTCCTGCGAGTTCCGCCATGGCCATCAACTTCGACCTTAACGACCTGCAAGCTTTTCGCGCCGTGGTCGAGCAGGGCAGTTTCCGCAAGGCTGCCGACACCGTGCGCCTGTCGCAACCGGCCCTGAGCCGACGCATCGAGAAGCTTGAAGACGCCCTCGGCGTAAAGCTGTTCGAGCGCACCACGCGCAAGGTCAGCCTGACCCAGGCCGGGCGTGGCTTCATGCCCAGCGTCGAGCGTTTGCTGGATGATCTGGACGTGGCGCTGCTGGGCATCAGTGAAGTCGCATCGACCCGACTCGGTCATGTCACCGTGGCTTGCGTACCCTCGGCGGCGTACTACTTCATGCCGCGGGTGGTCGCTCGCTATCACCAGCAGTTTCCGCGGATCAAGGTCAAAGTCCTCGACTCCAGCGCCCACGACGTGTTGAGCGCAGTGGTCAACGGCGAGGCGGATTTCGGGTTGAGTTTTCTGGGCACGCAGGATGCCAAAGTCGATTTCGAACCGCTTGTGCAGGAGTGCTATGTCGTCGCTTGCCGGCGCGATCACCCGTTGGCCGGACGCAGCAGCGTGACCTGGGACGAGTTCTATCAGCAGGATTACATCTCGCTGGACAAGACGTCCGGCAACCGTTTCCTGCTCGATCAGGCCTTGAGCAGCGTGGTGCCGCAGCGCCCGAGCATCTGCGAGACGCGGCATGTGACGACCATGATTGGTCTGGTGGAGGCGGGGCTGGGGGTGGCGGCGGTGCCGCTGATGGCGATGCCCGGGCCGGATCATCCGATCCTGACGCGGGTGCCGTTGACCGATCCGCAAGTGATGCGCAGTGTCGGCATCCTCAAGCGCCGGGGTCGCACGTTGACCCCGGCGGCATTGGAACTGGAGCGGCTGGTAGTGGAAATGAAAGTCCAGCCGCCAACGCTTAGCGCTTGACCGAATCCAGCCCGGTGGCTTGCACGTCAGCCTGGGCGGCAGGCGCGGCAAGATAGTCGAGCAGGGCCTTGGCCTCTTTTGGATGCTGCGCGCCGACCGGGATGCCGGCGGCGAAGCGCGTCACCGACTGCACCGACTCCGGAATCTTGCCGACAAAACTCACCCCCGGCACCGGCAGCAATTCGCTGACCTGCTGGAAGCCCAGTTGGTAATCGCCGGTGGCAACCACCGAGCCGACCGGGACTTTCGGGACCATTTTCGCTTTCGGTTTCAGCTGATCTTCAACGCCGAGTTTGTTGAACAACTCCTTCTCGATGTACACGCCGCTGGCGCTGTCGGAGTAGGCCACCGATTTTGCGTCGAGGAGGGTTTTCTTCAGGCTTTCGACGCTGCTGATGTCCGGCTTCGGCGCGCCTTCACGCACCACCAGACCGATCCGTGAATCCGCCAGTTCGACCCGCGAGGCCGGGTCGACCTTGCCCTGTTTGATCAGGTCATCGAGGGCGTAGCCGACCATGATCACCACGTCGGCGTGCTCACCGCGGGCGAGGCGGTTGGGGATGGCTTCCGGCGCCTTGCCCATCGACGGGCCGAGTTGGGTGTCGAGGGTGTTGCCGGTGGCGGCCGCGAATTTCGGGCCGAGGATTTTGTAGGCGGCGGTGAAGCCGCCCGACGTCATCACGTTCAGCTGTTCAGCATGGGCCAAAGCGCTGAAAGCGAAGAGGGCGATGGCGCTGAGATTGATCAGTTTTTTCAAGGTGATTGCTCCTTATGCGGCAACCGGTTGCAAACGGCCGCCTGCGCGGCGATAGAGGTACAACGTGGCGCACAACGCGCACAGTGCGCCGACGCTCATCCAGTAACCCGGCGCCGCTTTGTCGCCGGTGTACTGGATCAGGAAGGTCGACATCGCCGGGGTGAAACCGCCAAAAATCGCGGTCGCCAGGCTGTAGGCGAGGGAGAAACCGGCTACTCGCACTTCCACCGGCATGATCTCGGTCAGCGCTGGAATCATCGCGCCGTTGTACATGCCGTAGATGAACGACAGCCACAGCAGCGACAGCAACATGTGACTGAAGCTCGGCGCCTGCACCAGGTACGACAGCGCCGGATAGGTGGTGGCCAATGCCAGCAGCGCCATGGCGATCAGCACCGGGCGCCGGCCGATACGGTCGGACAACATGCCGCCAATCGGCAGCCAGAAGAAGTTCGACACGCCAACCAGCAAGGTCACCAGCAACGCATCGGAAGTGCTCAGGTGCAGCACGGTCTTGCCGAAGGTCGGCGCGTACACGGTGATCAGGTAGAACGCAGTGGTGGTCAGCGCGACCATTAGCATGCCACCGAGCACCACGCCCCAGTTCTGGCCGAGGGTGCGGAACACTTCCTTCATGCTCGGGCGGTGTTTGCGTGCGGCAAACTCTTCGGTTTCTGCCAGGTTACGCCGCAGGAAAAAGATGAAGGGCACGATCATGCAACCGACGAAAAACGGAATGCGCCAGCCCCAATCGGCAATCACGTCTGGCGCCATCCACGCGTTCAACGCATAGCCCAAGGCTGCCGCGACGATGATCGCCACTTGCTGACTGGCCGACTGCCAGGCAGTGAAAAAGCCCTTGCGGCCAGGGGTGGCGATTTCCGACAAGTACACCGAAACACCGCCCAGTTCCGCACCGGCGGAGAAGCCTTGCAATAGCCGTCCGACCAGCACCAGCGCTGGCGCAAACAGACCAATGGTCTCGTATCCGGGCACCAGCACAATCAGGATCGTGCCGCTGGCCATGATCGACAGGGTGACGATCAACCCTTTGCGCCGACCGACGTCATCGATGTACGCACCCAGCACGATGGCGCCGAGCGGACGCATCAGAAAGCCTGCGCCGAACACGGCAAAAGTCATCATCAGGGAAGCGAACTCACTGCTCGCCGGGAAGAACACCGCCGCGATCTGCGTGGCGTAGAAGCCGAACAGAAAGAAGTCGAACTGTTCGAGGAAGTTGCCCGAGGTGACCCGGAAAATGGCGCCGGCCCGCGAGCCGCCGTGTGGGATTGAGGCTGTCATAGAAAAATCTCCACCGCTTTTATGACGTGCGCGGCGTGGAAGCGGCGCACGGTTGTTATTGCGGCGGATGGTCGCGCAGCTGTAACAGGATGTTAATTGCATTGTTGGCATGGATTGATGCACAAAGCGGATCAATCCTGAAAACACCATCTAATCTGTGGGAGCGGGCTTGCTCGCGAAAGCGGTGGTTCAGGCGGAAAAGTGTTGAATGTGCCGGCCTCTTCGCGAGCAAGCTCGCTCCCACAGTTTTGCGGGGCGATCACACATCCTGTTTCATCAGCGGACCCTGTGGGAGCTGAATTGCCAGCGATGACGATCTGCCTGCCAACGACAATTCCCCAGCCAGCTCAGGCAAAAAAACAAGGAATGATTCCAGTCCTCCGCAGTCGGAGTTCAGGTATCACACATCTGAAGGAGGTTCACCGATGAACAGCAAAACCCTAATCGCCAGCCTGGCCCTGGTCGCCGGCATTGCCGGGATCAGCCCACTTGTTCAAGCGGCGCAAACCTCAAGCGATCCCACGGTCCAGTCGCCGACCAGCGACCGCGAATTGAAGGTCAACGACCGGGCTCCAGACATTTATCAGCGCAGCGACAAAGCGTTGAAAAACTGGAAACAGAAAGGCTTGAAAGCCCCGGTCGATCAGGCGCAGTGGGTGCAGATCAATGACAAGTACGTGATGGTCATGATCACCAACGGCACCATTGTCGAGATGCAGCCTGTCGAGCGTTAAGCGCTTCGGCAACAATTGGCCATGGACGGTCGATTGCATTCGGGCGCCATTCGGGTAAAACGCGAAGGGCGTTTCGAGTGACCGGATGTCAGGAGCAATCGTTGGAAAAGAAACCGCTTTATCGCAAAGAAAATACCACTGCTCACAACGTCTGGCGCAACAATCAGGGCAGTCACTATCGATATGAGCGTAATACCAAAGCCGAGAGGCGTAGCGAGGCGACGCGGGGTTCGATGCATGGGATCAAGCATCACGGCTATGATTACACGCCATTATTTCGCTTTCTGTTATCTCGTGTCGGAGGTAACTGGGATGAGATTTACAGCGAAGCGGTTGCGCGCCTTGATCGCCCGGAGCCAGTGTTCTGGATGGTGTCCATCCATGAAGATGATCGCGAGGACATTGTGCGACTGGGTGAGTCGAGCTACTTCAATGGCCTGTACGTCGATGAAAAAAAGCGCCTGCAAATCGTCAATCCGGATTTGAAGGCCGAAGAGATGAAGCCTCATTGCCAATGTTGCACCCATACTTTCAATGGCGTTGTGTTTGGCTTGCCTCCTGACAGAGTGTTTCCACTCGATAAACCTCCAATCATTGGTTAATGAGTTGCGACCAGCCGACATTTCTGGGAAAACGGCGGCCTGCTGAGAAATAGAGTGAATGTCATGACTGATGAACTGCAGGTAATCAATCTTCAGGTGGGCGAGGGCAAGGCTGCCGTCAAAGGCGCGCTGATTACCACCCATTACACAGGCTGGCTGGAAGACGGCAGCGAGTTCGATTCTTCTCACAGCCGTGGCAAACCTTTCCAGTGCGTGATTGGCACGGGCCGGGTGATCAAGGGCTGGGATCAAGGGCTGATGGGCATGCAAGTGGGCGGTAAGCGAAAGCTGCTGGTGCCGGCGCATTTGGGCTATGGCGAGCGGACGATGGGCAAGATTCCGCCGCATTCGAATCTGGTGTTCGAGATTGAATTGCTGGAGGTTTTGACGCGGGAGGATTGAAGGTGGCGATTGTCGAAGCTGTTCGGATGAGGGCCGGGGACCCTCATCCCAATGTCATTAGCTTGAGCGTTCGTTCGGCGGGTCAGGTGAATGTGTCGATATCGTCAAGCGTGTCCTCAATGATGCCCTTCAGAGCAGGGAACTTCCTCTGAACGGTTTCGAGCGCGGGCAGGACGGTTTCAGTATTCATTTCGCCATGACGGCGAGCGATATGGCCAAGAGCGGTGACCGCAGACGCCACAATCGCTTCAGTTTTGTTGGTGAGATATTTCAGGCAGGTGTCTTGAGCCCAGGCTCTGTCGGTATCATTCAGACCGATAGACAACAGAGCGGAAACGACATTTTCATCTAGGTCGCTGGCGAGACGTCTTATGGCTTCATCATGGCTGAGCGATGGGTCTTGATAAATGAGGCTCATTTTTTTGCTCCGAGGATATTGCCTTTGTTGTCTACTTTTTTGGCTTTGATCAGTGCATTTTTCATATCTTGATGAAGTTTATCCCATGCCCGTACGTGGCCGTGGTAGACATCTCCGCCCGTGCGGTCAAATACAACTAGCTCATTTGTGTCCGGATCGACACCAATGCGGCGTGGCGATGTGGGTTTTACCTGAACAGAGTTTTCCAGCGTTTCCTGGCCATTAGTGGGCCCCTTACTTTTGACGGGTGTATCTTTTTTTCCGTGGTAACTGGCCGCGTCGAATTCAAGCGCCAGGACAATATAGAGCGGTTTGATGCCTGAATTGGCTGGGAACACCAGAATGAAGTCCTGATATTCCGGTGGATAAACCGGATTAACGATGATTTTGTCCGCCTGTTCTGTCGGCGGATAAATCCATATCTGTGGCGCTTGCGGCGCGCTTTCCAGTGGCGGGATCCCCGTGGTACTGGAAGGGTCAACAACGGGAGTCCAGATCAGTGCTGCCCCATTACCGAAGTCCGCAACTTGTTGGGTTCCTTGCTCGACGAACTTTACGACAGGAATCATCTCCCAATCACTGCGCGTTTGGGTATTGTATCCGTACCCTTTCAGAGTGCCGTCTGGCTGTTGTGCTACGTGTAGTCGTACACGAGTTCGGCCTTTGTCGAGTGATTTGAGTTGTTCTTCTGTGTACAGAGAACTGTCGCCCAAACTCGATGGCCAAAGCAGTGCGACTATTCCGAGTAGTACTCCAGCGCCAACACCTCCCGTCGCCACGGCTGCACCGCTCACTGCGCTACCACTTGTGCTTGCTACGGCAGTCAGACCAAGAGCAAGAGTTCCTGCTGAGTTGGGCAAGTGGCTGCCGTAGATTTTTTTCAGCGGTATGTTTCCGACGGCATCTCGTTCGCGGCCGCCTAGCAGGGAAAACTCTCCAAAGTCGGCCAGCCTCTCTACCGGTATAAACCCGGCGGTGCTTGTGTGATTAATGACACCATCCGGAAGTTTGCAGCTTTTGGTAAACACACAGCCTTTAACATCGCGCTGATACTTTAGCGGTTGTTCGATCAATCGATTCTCATACGCCTGCTGCCTAGCCAGCATATCGTCATAAGCAGTCTGTCTTGCCTCCCTCTCCGCCAGTTCGCTGGTTGTCATGTAGCGGCTGGTAATGTGGTGACCGTCACCGGCCGGTGGGTTTTGAACCCGGGGTATATCCTTTTTACTGGCCATCAGCGTCCTTGTTAAATCGCTTCTGAAAACGATGCGGACGCTATATCAAGGGGCTTTTGATGGCTGTAGGACGGGTCTGAAACTTTAGCGATTGTTACAAGTGTAAAAAAATCAGGCTAGGGACATCTCTAGGTTGGCTAATTCACCCAGAGTGAAATTATCGATCTTGCCGTTAATTAAATTGTTGAGGCGTGGCTGAGTAATTCCCAAGCGCATGGCGGTATCCTTTTGGGGAAGCTCCCAGGCTCGGATCGTCTCGCAAAGTGTGCGCATTAGTTTGGCCCGCAGGCGCATGTTGGCGGCGTCCTGCGGCGTGTCTTCCAGTGCGTCCCAGACGCTTGTAAAGCGCCTGGAGTCGGGTGGGTGATGTTTCATGATTAGGTTCTCTTCCTTGGCTTTGTTATTAGAAATTCGTTAGCAGAAAGGGCGTCTTCGCGAGCAGGCTCACTCCGACAGATGATTGCTGGCTCTTGGAACTCGAGTACACCGCCGATCCAATGCGGGAGCGCGCCTGTTCGTGAAGAACGATGACGCGGTTAATCAGGCAACCATAGCGATCTCGCCCATCGTTTCTGCCACCGTCCGTTCCAATGCAGGAAAGCGGCGTTTCACCCGCTGTAGCGCTGGCAGCACAGCCTCCATTTCAAGCCCATCAAGTTTCCCTAGAGCGTTCACGGCCGAGGCCACAATTGTTTCTCGCTCGCTTTCAAACAACACCAGGCATGCGTTCTGCGCCCAGCGGCGATCCCGTTCGTTGAGGCCCATGGCGACTAATGCGGCGACGACGTGGGCATCTGTTTTATTGGCCATGTGAAATTCTCCTTTGCGTCGTTTTTCTTGTGGCGAGGGAGCTTGCTCCCGCTGGGTTGCGAAGCGACCCCAAGCCCCATCGATCCGGTTCGGATCCGGATTTTCGACTGCTGTGCAGTCGAGCGGGAGCAAGCTCCCTCGCCACGGGGACGCTTTTTCAATTGCTGATCGGGGGCTCGAGGTTGTCGAGGGCGCGGTTGACGGCGAGTTCGCCTAGCATCACCACTTGCTGGATGCCGAGCAGGGTGTTGCGGTAGGGCGTGTCGAGCAGGCTGGCGAAGTCGCTGAGCATGATGCTGGCCGAGGCCATGGATTCGCAGGCGTGGGTCAGCAGTTCTTCGTTGTCCATGTTCGGGGCGACGACAAACATGTGGCTGGGTTTGCGCTCGGGCGGGGCTTGCGGTTTCAGGTAGTGATCGAGGGCGCGTTCGGCGGCTTCGTGGAGTCTTCTGGAATTGGGGTCGGAGTAGGGGGATGTTGATTCCGGGTCAGGTATTGCGTCCGCTTCAGGCGGATTTGGCGTCACTTTAAACATTTGCTGGGTAACCTCAATGAGGCTGACACGCACTTGCGACTAAACAATAGGTGGCAGCTGTACGCAGGTTAGTCGACCAGTACCCAAGCATTACTGGCGCGCCCGAAGGCGCCCTGCGCACAGCCGCCATTGAGCGCAGGCGTAGAGATGCCTGACTGAATAACAGCTTGCGAACTTGAGATAACACCGAGCGACTAAACCCGATCACTGATCATTCAGTGACGCGAGCCAAGTTACCGATGCCCCCCAAACCGCACAAGCCGGCGGATTCTGGCGCAGTTGTAGGCAAAGGCGCAAGGCGATGTAGCCTCTTGGATGATGCTGAAATGATGCTGCGTTTTTCAGGCTGCCATCGCCAGCAGGCTGGCTCCTACAGGGGAATCTGCGTACGGCGCGGAACCCGAGCACCCCCCGGAAAAATGTAGGAGTGAGCCTGCTCGCGAAGGGGCCGGTACATCCAGCATCTTTGTTTCCAGACACACCGCTATCGCGAGCAGGCTCACTCCTACAACGGGAGTGAAGTTGCTTTCCGCATCCCGTTCATCCCTCGAATGCTCACCAAGCTTGCGCTTGCCCAAGCCATCGGCGACTATGCGCGCCATATAGGGGTAGGGGGTATAGGTATGTCGCACATTCATGAACACAAAGACGAGCTGCTCAACCGTGTACGACGCATTGCCGGCCAGGTACAGGCCGTCGAGAAAGCGCTCGAGGGCGATGCCGATTGTGCCAAGACCTTGCATCTGGTGGCGGCGATTCGTGGGGCGGTCAACGGTTTGATGGAGCAGTTCATCGAGGCCCACACCCGTGAACATGTGGCGCATCCCGACCTCACCGACGAACAACGTGCCCAGGGCGCCGAAGATCTGCTGCAAGCCATCCGCCGTTATTCCAAATAGAGCATCCGTATCATGAGCCTGACCCCAAGCGCTGAGCGTTTCAGCCACGATCACCAATTCCTCGGCGCGTCTCACGACGAAAACGCCCGCCGCACCCTGTGGGTGGTGGCACTGACATTTGTGATGATGATCGGCGAGATCGCCGCCGGTTATCTCACCGGCTCCATGGCCCTGCTGGCCGACGGTTTCCACATGGCGACCCATGCCGGTGCATTGGGCATTGCCGCGGCGGCCTACGGTTTCGCCCGGCGCAACGCCAACAACCGCCGCTACAGTTTCGGCACCGGCAAGGTCGGCGATCTGGCCGGTTTTGCTTCAGCCATGGTGCTGGGGCTGGTGTCGCTGGGCATTGCCGGCGAGTCGATTTTTCGTTTGTTCGAACCGACCACCGTGGCGTTTGGCGAAGCGACCGTGATTGCGATCGTCGGGCTGGGCGTGAACATCCTCAGCGCCTTCCTGCTGATGGGCCATCACGGCCACGACCATGGCCATCAGCATGATCACGCGCACGGCCACGATCATCATCACCATCACGATAACAATCTGCGTTCGGCCTATGTCCACGTGCTGGCCGATGCCCTGACCTCGGTGCTGGCAATTGCCGCGTTGCTGGCCGGACGCTATTTGGGTTGGGTGTGGCTGGACCCGGCGATGGGGATTGTCGGCTCGATTGTCATCGCGAAGTGGGCCTATAACCTGATGCGCGACAGCGCTGCGGTGCTGCTCGACACCACCGACGAACCGGTGGCGGCAGAGATCCGTGAGCTGCTGGAAACCTCCGAGGATGTGCGCATCAGCGATCTGCATGTCTGGCAGGTCGGCCCGCAGGCGCGGGCGGCGATTGTCAGTGTGGTCGCGGCGGCGGGCGTGACAGCGGAGGCGATCCGCGAGCGGCTGGCGCCGGTGCATGAGCTGTCGCACCTGACCATTGAGCTGCGCAGCGCTTAAGGCTGCATTGCGCTGAACAGTGGAATCCGCCCATTGAGCGATGGGCGGTAATGCCACGTCAGTTGTTGCAGATTCATACCCTGATCAAGGATTTCTCTGACAGTCGCAGCGGCAATGCTCAACGCCAGCGTCTGCCCCGGACACTGATGCCGGCCGCTGCCAAAGCTGAAACTGCGCCGGTCAGGACGATCCAGCAGAAACCGCTCGGGCTCTGCATTCAACAAAGGATCGCGGTTGGCCGAGGCCAGCAGCACCAGAATCACCTCACCGGCCTCAAGCCGCACGCCATTGATCTCGCAAGTCTGCGCGACAAAGCGCCGAGTGTTCTGCACTGGCGGATCAAAGCGCTGAACCTCGGCCAACAGTGCGTCCACTGAGGCATGGCGCAATTCGGGCTGACGTCGCAGCGCAATCAGTGCATTGCCGATCAGTCCCGCACTGGCCTCGAGCGTCTGCGAACAGAGGCCGATCAGGTTGGCAATCATGGTCTCCTCATCGCCATCAAATCGCTGCCCGACGGCCTTGAGCAAATCGCTAGGCGGTTCGGCCAGCAACTCGACGAAGTAACCGCGCAATTGCTCCGCCGCCGCATGCGCCGCCGCCAGTTGCAGGTCATTGCTCAGCGGCGACAGGCAGGCGACGAAGTCCGCGGTCAGATCACTGATCGCCCGGCCCTGCGCCGGGGTGAAGCCGAGCAGCGCCGCGACCACGCACACCGGGCCGCGAAACATCGCCTTATTTAAGCCGTCGGCGTCCGCTGTAATCAGACGCGCGGCCACCAGTGCGCGTACCTGCTCGTCATCTATCAACTGCAGTGACGGCTCGATTGCCGCACGCGGACAGCGCTGACGTTCGCCATCGTTCATCCGCATCAACTGCCCGAACACCTTGCCGGCCAGCCCCGAGGCAATCGCCTTGGGCACCGGTTCCTGCAACGGTCGCACCCGACAATCGGCATGCGTCAGCACCGCACGCACCGCTCGGGCGCTGCTGGCGACCCACAGCTTCAATCCATGATCAAAGGTCAGTCCGCCCTCGGCGCGCAGTTTGGCGTAGTAGGGGTAGGGATCGGCATGCGTCGCAGCGATGATCGGGTCCATGGTTCACAGCCTTGTGGTCGGGAAAGTGATGCGAGTATCTTCAGTTCGCAGCGACGACGATTCGTCGGGGAGCGAAATATGCACGCAGAACATCAAGACATCGGCGTTTCGCAGGTGGCGGCCGCCATCGCCGAACCGGCACGCACGAAAATTCTCTGCTCGCTGATGGACGGCCACGCCCGCACCAGCACTGAATTAGCGGCCGTGGCGGAAGTCAGCGCCTCCACCGCCAGTGCACATCTGGCCAAGCTCAAGGATCTGGCACTGGTGCGCCTGCACGTGCAGGGCCGCCATCGTTATTACAGCCTCGCCGATCAGCGGGTGGCTCAGGCGCTGGAAGCGTTGATGGTGATCGGACAGAACGCCGCGCCGGGCTTCAAGCCGCACACCCCGGATCGCCTGCAATTCGCCCGCACCTGCTACGACCACATGGCTGGGACGCTCGCGGTGTTGCTCCACGACCGTTTGCTCGAGGCGGGGTGGCTGGTGGAAACCGATGAGCGGGTTTATCGCTTGAGCGGCACCGGCGACGCGTTGTTTGCGAGCTTGGGAATTGAGGTGCAGGACTTGAGTACCTTGCGCCGCAAGTTTGCTTGCCCGTGCCTGGACTGGAGCATGCGCCGGCCGCATCTGGGCGGATCGTTGGGCGCGGCGTTGTTGCAGATGGCGTTGAAACGCAAGTGGGTGACGCAGGATCTTGATAGTCGAGCGTTGGCGCTCACCGTGGCGGGGCGAAAGGAAATGGGTAAGCGGTTTGGTCTTGAGTTGCCTTTAGACGCGAAGATCAAAAGATCGCAGCCTGCGGCAGCTCCTACAGTAAGTCCGTACACCCGATAAATCTCGACCCTGCCCAATCCATGTAGGAGCTGCCGCAGGCTGCGATCCTTTGATCTTGAGCTTCTGCCCGACGAGGTGCGCTTCTGGCTCCTTGTAACCCCGTGCTCGGACCTATACTGTATATCCACACAGTAAAGAGCCCGCGCCATGCAAATCATCGACAAGCTCAGCATTCTCGCCGACGCCGCCAAGTACGACGCCTCCTGCGCCAGCAGCGGTGCGCCCAAGCGCAGCTCCGAAGGCAAGAGCGGGTTGGGCTCGACCGATGGCATGGGCATCTGCCACAGCTACACGCCGGACGGCCGTTGCGTGTCGCTGCTGAAAATCCTCCTGACCAATTTCTGTCTCTACGACTGCCAGTATTGCGTCAACCGTCGCTCCAGCGATGTGCCGCGCGCACGCTTCACCCCCGAGGAAGTGGTCACGCTGACCCTGGATTTCTACCGGCGCAACTGCGTCAGCGGGCTGTTTCTCAGTTCGGGGATCATCCGTTCGGCGGACTACACCATGGAACAACTGGTGCGCGTGGCGAAGCTGTTGCGCGAGCAGCACGAGTTTCGCGGCTACATTCACCTCAAGACCATTCCCGAGGCCGATCCGGCATTGATCGAGGAGGCCGGGCGCTACGCCGATCGCCTCAGCGTCAATATCGAACTGCCCACCGACGCCAGCCTGCAAACCCTGGCGCCGGAGAAGCAGATCGGTTCGATCAAGCAGGCAATGAACACCATTTACACCGGCGTACAAACGGTGCTCAACGAACCGCGTTCGGCAAAATTCGCTCCCGCCGGGCAGAGCACGCAAATGATTGTCGGCGCCGATGACACCGACGACAGCACGATCCTGCACAGCGCCCAGTCGCTGTATGGCAACTACCGCTTGCGGCGCGTCTACTATTCGGCCTTCAGCCCGATTCCCGACAGCCCGAAAAGCGTGCCACTGGCCGCGCCACCGCTGATGCGCGAACACCGGTTGTATCAGGCCGATTTCCTCTTGCGCAGTTACGGCTACAGCGCCGATGAGCTGCTCAAGGGCCCGGGTAATCTAGCGCTGGACATCGATCCGAAACTGGCTTGGGCGCTGCAGAATCGCGAGGTGTTTCCGCTGGACCTGAACCGCGCCGAGCCGTCGCTGATCGCACGCATCCCGGGCATCGGTCTGCGCACCACCGAGCGTCTGGTGCAATTGCGCCAGCAACGGCGCATTCGCTACGAAGATGTGGCGCGCATGCGTTGTGTGCTGGCCAAAGCCAAGCCGTTCATCATCACCAGCGACTACCATCCGCAACAGGCCGAAGTCACCAGCCACATGCTTTACCAGCAATTGCGCGATCGGCCGCAGCCGCAGCAGATGGGGTTGTGGGGATGATCAATCTCGATTGCGACGACCTGTTCGACACCTGGCGCCAGCAGGCGCGCTGGCTGCTCAGTCATGAAGTCGACCCGAGTCTGGTGAGTTGGGCGTCGGAAGGGGTGAGCGATCTGTTTGCCAGTGACGTCTCGGTACCCGAAGGGCAGGGGCCGTTTCAGGCACGCATCCCCCGCGCACTGCTCGACACCCTGGAGCAAGCCGCACGCTACCGGGGCGACCAGCGCTGGAGTCTGTTGTATGAAGTGCTGTGGCGAGTCAGCCATGGCGATCGCACGGCGATGATGGCCGGCGACAAGCTTGGCAGCGAGTTGCAGCGGCGGATCAAGCAGGTGCAGCGCGAAGCCCACCATTTGCATGCGTTCGTGCGTTTCATCGAACGCCCGCAGGATCAGCCAGGCCCGCAATACTTCGCGTGGCACGAACCGGCCCACGACATCCTGCACAGTGCCAGCGAACATTTCATCGGACGCATGGGCCGGCATCGCTGGTTGATCGCCACGCCGCGTGACGGGGTTTATTACGATGGCGAACAGTTGATTCATCAGCGCCAGTGCCCGGTGGAATGGCAGCAGCTGGCGCAGAACGTCGATGACCCGCACGGCGAGTTATGGCTGACGTACTACAGCCACATCTTCAACCCGGCGCGATTGAACGAGAAGGTCATGCAAGGGCATTTGCCGATGCGGTTCTGGAAGAATCTGCCGGAAGGGGAGTTGATTCCCGGGCTGATTACCCAGGCGCGGATGGGCAAACAGCAAAATGGTCAGGCCAGCGGAATAGCCGCGCGAGCCGGCAAGCGGATTGCCTTGAAACAGAATGAGCCTGAGCAGGTCGATCAGCGGGTTGCCGACGCCATCAGCAGACCAAAACCGGCAAAGGTCACCCCCGAGACTTTTGCCGCCAGCCAGGATCCTTTCGGGCTCGACAGCCAGCCTTTGGCCGCATTGGCGAGCAGGGCGTAGCTGCCGTGCACCAGAATTACCAGCACCGCGTAAGAGGCCACCAGTTTGAAGAACTGCGGGTAAAAAACCTGTTCAGTGTCGATGAACTGCGGGAATACGGCCAGAAAGAAGAAGATCGCTTTCGGATTGAGAAACTGCAGGGACGCGGCTTCGAGAAAACGGTAGCCCGGACGAGAAGGGCGAACCTGCTGCAGGCTACGGAAACGATCTGAACGCCAGCTCTTGAAGCCCAAGTACAACAGGTATGCAGCTCCGGCGTATTTCAGCACGGTAAACGCCTCGGCCGAGGCGCTGAGGATCAAGCCGACGCTGGTGGCGCTGAGGGCAGCCACCACGAAAGCGCCCGAGGCGATGCCCAGAATGCCGGGTACTGCGCCGGTCCAGCCCAGGCGCACGGCGTTGGACAGGGTCAGCACCACGCCCGGGCCGGGGCTCAAAATGGTCAGGGCGGCGAACAATACAAAGAGTCCGTAGCTGTGCATGATGTTACTCCGTCGAATCGCGTATCTGCGTGCGGGCAGATTGGCGTGGCGGCAACGCGCTGACAAACGCTTTAAATGCAGTGCATATGTAACTAAATTAGACCCATGAAAAATTCACTTCCCCCGCTCAATGCGGTTCGCGCCTTCGCGGTGGCTGCTCGTCATCAGAGTTTCAGCCTGGCGGCCGACGAGCTGCATGTCAGCCATAGTGCGGTCAGCCGCCACGTCAAATTGCTTGAAGAACATCTGGGCGTTTTGTTGTTTGAACGGCGCATCAGGCAGTCGCTGCTGACGTCGGCGGGTGAGCTTTTTTATCAGCAAGTCAGCGCCGGTCTGGCGCAGATTGCCGACGCCGCTGCCGAGTTGAGGCGACAGGCAGCGCGGCCGACGATCACGATCAATGTCCGGCCGTCCTTCGCCCTGTTATGGCTGACGCCTCGTTTGGCGGACTTTTCGGTGCAGCATCCGCACATCGACACCCAGGTCGTCACGCAGACCCAGTCGCCGGATCCGGCCCGCGACGATTTCGACATTGTCATCCGCCGGGGCCGCGACGATTGGGCGCCGACGCTGGAGGCGCACGCGTTGTTCGAGGATGAATTGGTCATGGTCGCGGCGCCGGCATTGATTGAGCGACTGCCGCTGACAAATCTCGCCGGCCTCAGTGCGCATACCTTGCTGACCGTCAGGGCGCGGCGTGAAGACTGGCACCACTGGGCCATGCATTTTGGCCAGAGCCAGAGCAGTAGCCAGGTGATCCGCCAGTTTGATTACATGCACCGGGTGCTGGAAGCGGCCGTGGCGGGCGAGGGCATCGCGCTGTGTCCGACTACTTTGCTCGGCACACATTTGTCGAGTGGTCGCCTGATCTGTCCGTTGCCGGATCTGCGCATGCCGCTGCCACGCTATTACTACGGCGTTGCCCCGCAAGCGTCGGCGCACACCAAAGTGTTGATTGAGTGGCTACAGCAACAGCGCCCATGAAAAAGCCCCCATCGATCACTCGATGGGGGCTTTTGTGCATCAGCAGCCGTCAGATCAAACCTTGACGATCCAGCCCGCTGGCGCTTCGATGTCGCCGGTCTGCACGCCAGTCAGCTCTTTGTAGAGCTTCTGGGTGACCGGGCCGACTTCGGTTTCGCTGTGGAACACGTGCAGGTGGTCGTTGTAACTGATCCCGCCGATCGGGGTGATCACCGCCGCGGTACCGCAGGCGCCGGCTTCCTTGAAGTCCGACAGTTTGTCGATCAGCACGTCGCCTTCAATCACTTCCAGACCCAGACGGGTTTTCGCCAGTTCGATCAGCGACAGACGGGTGATGCCTGGCAGCACGGATGGCGAGTTCGGGGTGATGAACTTGTTGTCGTGGGTGATCCCGAAGAAGTTGGCCGAACCGACTTCCTCGATCTTCTTGTGGGTCAGCGGATCCAGGTAGATGGCGTCAGCGAAGTGCGCTTTCTTGGCCTGAGAGCCCGGCATCAGGCTGGCGGCGTAGTTGCCACCGACCTTGGCCGCACCGGTGCCTTGTGGGGCGGCGCGGTCGAAGCTGGAAATCTGGAAGTTGTGCGGCGTCAGGCCGCCCTTGAAGTAGGCGCCGACCGGGATCGCGAACACCGAGAAGATGAACTCCGGCGCGGTACGCACGCCGATGTTGTCACCCACACCGATCACGAACGGACGCAGGTACAGCGCGCCGCCGGTGCCGTATGGCGGGATGAAGCGCTCGTTGGCGCGAACCACTTCCTTGCACGCTTCGATGAACTGCTCGGTCGACACGTGCGGCATCAGCAGGCGAGCGCAGCTGCGTTGCATGCGAGCGGCGTTCTGGTCTGGACGGAACAGGTTGATCGAGCCGTCCTTGCAACGATAAGCCTTCAGACCTTCGAAGCACTGCTGGCCATAGTGAAGGGCAGTCGAGCCTTCGCTGATGTGCAGCACGTTGTCTTCGGTCAGGGTGCCTTTGTCCCATTCGCCATTGCGAAAGTACGACAGATAGCGTTTGTCGGTCTTGATGTAGTCAAAACCCAGCTTGTCCCAATTGATGCTTTCGTTACCCATGACACCCTCTATCACTGAACAACCGTCGAAACGGTTCAAGGCTTCTGACGTTTTTTTGGATGGGCACAACAATACTTCATTCTTGCGCGGTTTCGCAGCCCGGACTATCGGATGACAGGCAGATAAATCGTGTCGGCCTCAAGAATTCGCGAGCAAGCCCGCTCCCACATTTTGAAATGCATTCCCATTGTGGGAGCGGGCTTGCTCGCGAAGGGGCCATTACAGCCACCCACCATCACAGATGCAACGCATGCCCCAAAGCACGCAACGCCGCTTCCTGCACCGCTTCACCCAGGGTCGGATGCGCATGAATAGTGCCGCCAATGTCTTCGAGGCGCGCACCCATTTCCAGGCTTTGCGCGAACGCGGTCGACAACTCGGAAACGCCTGCCCCGACCGCTTGCCAGCCGACAATCACATGATTGTCGCGACGCGCGACCACCCGCACGAAGCCGCTTTTTGATTCCAGGGTCATCGCCCGGCCATTGGCAGCGAACGGGAAGCTGGAAACGATGCAGTCCAGCCCCGCAGCCTTGGCCTCGTCCGGGGTCTGGCCGACCACCACTAGTTCCGGGTCGGTAAAGCACACGGCGGCGATGGCGGTCGGGTTGAATTCGCGGGATTTGCCGCTGATCAGTTCGGCAACCATTTCGCCCTGAGCCATGGCGCGATGGGCGAGCATCGGCTCGCCGCTGAGGTCGCCGATGGCGTAGACGTTGCGCATGCTGGTCTGGCAGCGGCTGTCGATCTTGACCGCCGAGCCGTTCATGTCCAGGTTCAGCGCTTCGAGGTTCCAGCCTTGAGTACTTGGCTTGCGCCCGACTGCCACCAGCACCTGATCGGTTTCCAGATTGAGGGTGTCGCCGTTCGGGTCACGCACCTGCAAGGTGCCGTCGAAACCCAGCACGCTGTGCTTGAGATAGAGCTTCACGCCCAGTTGCTTCAGTGCTTCGTGGACCGGTTGGGTCAGCTCGGCATCGTAGGCCGGCAGGATACGATCCTGCGCCTCGACCACACTGACCTCGGCGCCGAGCTTGCGGTAAGCAATGCCCAGCTCCAGACCGATATAACCGCCGCCCACCACCACCAGACGTTTGGGTACGGACTTCGGTGCCAGCGCTTCGGTGGAGGAGATGATCGGCCCGCCGATTGGCAGGATCGGCAGGTTGACGCTGGTCGAACCGGTGGCCAGCACCAGATGTTCGCACTGGATCCGCGTATCGCCGACTTCCACGGTTTTGCCGTCGATGACTTTGGCCCAGCCATTGATGACCTGGACCTTGTTCTTTTTCAGCAGTGCGGCGACGCCGGTGGTCAGGCGATCGACGATGCCGTCCTTCCACTCGACGCTCTTGCTGATGTCGAGGGTTGGTGCCGAGACGCTGATGCCCAGCGCCGAATGCTCGCTGTGATGGCGGGTCTGGTGGAACTGCTCGGCCACGTGAATCAACGCTTTCGATGGAATGCAGCCGATGTTCAGGCAAGTGCCGCCCAGCGATTGGCCTTCGACCAGAATCGTCGAAATGCCCAGTTGCCCGGCGCGGATCGCCGTGACGTAACCGCCGGGGCCGCCGCCGATAATCAGCAGCGTGGTGTTCAAGGTTTGCATTGCATCACTCCACAAACAGGGTTGCGGGTTGTTCGATCAAGCCACGAATGGCCTGGATGAAGAGCGCCGCGTCCATGCCGTCGACCACGCGGTGATCGAAGGAGCTGGAGAGGTTCATCATCTTGCGGATCACCACTTGGCCTTTGACGACCATTGGCCGTTCGACGATTTTGTTCACGCCGACGATCGCCACTTCCGGCAGGTTCAGCACCGGGGTGCTGACGATGCCGCCCAACGCACCGAGGCTGGTGAGGGTGATGGTCGAGCCGGACAATTCGTCGCGGCTGGCCTTGCCATTGCGTGCGTCATTGGCCAGACGCGAGATTTCCGCGGCGCTGTCCCACAGGCTGCGCGCTTCGGCGTGACGCACCACCGGCACCATCAGGCCGACATCACTTTGCGTGGCGACACCGACATGCACTGCGCCGAGGCGGGTGATGACCTGGGCTTCGTCGTCGTAACGGGCGTTCATCTGCGGGAAGTCACGCAGGGCGATGACCAGTGCGCGGACCAGGAACGGCAGCAAGGTCAACTTGCCCCGGCTGGCACCGTGTTTTTCATTCAGATGCGCGCGCAGTTCTTCGATGGCGGTAACGTCGATTTCCTCGACGTAGCTGAAGTGTGCGGCACGCTGAGTGGCGTCCTGCATGCGCTGGGCGATCTTGCGGCGCATGCCGATAACCTGAATCTGTTCTTCATCGTGACGCTGGGCGTACGCGGCAGCTGCCGGCGCCGAAGCGTTCGACTGACCTTGCGCCAGATAGGCTTCGAGGTCTTCGTGCAGCACACGACCGGCCGGGCCGGTGCCGCGTACCAGACGCAGCTGAATGCCCAGATCCAGCGCATGTTTGCGCACGGCCGGCGAGGCCAGCGGACGTTCATCAGCCTCGCGGGCAACCATCGGGCCTTGGCAAACCGGTGCGGAACGCGGTGCAGCAGCAGCGGCGGCAGGTTTGCTCTCGACTGCGGCTTCAACTTTCGGCGCAGCAGGTGCCTCTTTCGTAGCAACCGGTGCTGGTGCGGCGGATTCCTTCAGGTTTCCGGCGCCTTCAACTTCGATGCTGATCAGCACACTGCCGACCGCCATCACTTCACCCGGCTGACCGCCGAGCGCAATCACCTTGCCGTGCACCGGCGATGGAATATCAACCATTGCCTTGTCGGTCATCACGTCCGCCAACACCTGGTCTTCAACCACCAGGTCGCCGACCTTGACGTGCCACTGCGACAGTTCTACTTCTGCGATGCCTTCGCCGATGTCCGGCATCTTGATAACGTGCGTGCCCATTCAGACCTCCATGACCCGTTTCAACGCCGCGCCCACTCGGGACGGCCCTGGGAAATACGCCCACTCTTGCGCGTGCGGGTAGGGGGTGTCCCAACCGGTGACGCGTTCGATCGGCGCTTCCAGGTGATGGAAGCAATGCTCTTGCACCAGCGCCACCAGTTCGGCGCCGAAACCGCAGGTACGGGTGGCTTCGTGCACCACCACGCAGCGGCCGGTTTTCTTCACCGACTTGACGATGGTTTCCAGGTCCAGCGGCCACAGGCTGCGCAGGTCGATGACTTCGGCGTCAACGCCGGATTCTTCGGCGGCCACTTGCGACACGTACACGGTGGTGCCGTAGGTCAGCACGGTCACGTCCTTGCCCGGACGGGTGATGGCGGCGACGTCCAGCGGCACGGTGTAGTAACCGTCCGGCACTTGGGCCTGCGGATGTTTCGACCACGGGGTTACGGGGCGGTCGTGGTGGCCGTCGAACGGGCCGTTGTACAGGCGTTTCGGCTCGAGGAAGATCACCGGGTCATCGTTTTCGATGGAGGCGATCAGCAGGCCCTTGGCGTCGTACGGGTTGGATGGCATCACGGTGCGCAGGCCGCAGACTTGAGTGAACATCGCCTCAATGCTCTGGCTGTGGGTCTGGCCGCCGTAGATCCCGCCGCCGCACGGCATGCGCAGGGTCATCGGCGCGGTGAACTCGCCGGCCGAGCGATAACGCAGGCGCGCCGCTTCGGAAATGATCTGGTCGGAAGCGGGGTAGACGTAGTCGGCGAACTGAATCTCGGCCACCGGGCGCAGGCCGTAAGCGCCCATGCCCACCGCAACACCGACAATGCCGCTTTCGGAGATCGGCGCGTCGAATACCCGCGAGGTGCCGTACTTGGTCTGCAGGCCTTCGGTGCAACGGAACACGCCGCCGAAGTAGCCGACGTCCTGCCCGAACACCACCACATTGTCGTCACGCTCAAGCATCACATCCATGGCCGAGCGCAGGGCCTGGATCATGGTCATGGTGGTCGTGGTCATGGCGGTTTCCAACTGAATATTGTTGTTGTGATCGTTCATGTCAGATCCCCAACTGCTGACGCTGGCGCTTCAAGTGCTCCGGCATCTCTTTGTAGACGTCTTCGAACATGGTCGCGGCGCTTGGAATCTGCCCGCCGGCGAGGGTGCCGTACTGTTCGGCCTGTTTCTGCGCGGCAATCACTTCGGCTTCGAGCTCGGCGCTGACGGCGGCGTGCTCTTCTTCCGACCAGTGGCCGACCTTGATCAGGTGCTGCTTCAGGCGGGCAATCGGGTCGCCCAGCGGGAAGTGGCTCCAGTCATCGGCAGGACGGTATTTCGACGGATCGTCGGAGGTCGAGTGCGGGCCGGCGCGGTAGGTGACCCATTCGATCATGGTCGGGCCGAGGTTGCGCCGGGCGCGTTCGGCAGCCCAGGCGGAAGCGGCGTAGACCGCGTAGAAGTCGTTGCCATCGACCCGCAGCGAGGCGATACCGCAACCGACGCCGCGTCCGGCGAAAGTGGTGGCTTCACCCCCGGCGATGGCCTGGAAGGTCGAGATCGCCCACTGGTTGTTGACCACGTTGAGGATTACCGGCGCGCGGTAAACGTGAGCGAAGGTGAGGGCGGTGTGGAAGTCCGATTCGGCGGTGGCGCCGTCACCGATCCACGCCGAGGCGATTTTCGTGTCGCCCTTGATCGCCGAGGCCATGCCCCAGCCGACGGCCTGAATGAACTGGGTGGCGAGGTTGCCGGAGATGGTGAAGAAACCGGCGTCCTTGACCGAGTACATGATCGGCAGCTGCCGGCCCTTGAGCGGATCGCGCTCGTTGGACAGCAACTGGCAGATCAGGTCGACCAGCGGCACTTCGCGGGCCATCAGGATGCTTTGCTGGCGGTAGGTCGGGAAGCACATGTCGTCGATGTTCAAGGCCAGGGCCTGGGCGCTGCCGATGGCTTCTTCGCCAAGGCTCTGCATGTAGAACGACATTTTTTTCTGGCGCTGGGCGACCACCATGCGGTTGTCGTAGATCCGCGTCTTGAGCATGGCGCGCATGCCCTTGCGCAGGATTTCGACCGGCACGTTTTCAGCCCAGGGGCCGAGGGCGTTGCCCTGATCGTCGAGCACCCGAATCAGCCCACGCGCCAGGTCGGCGGTGTCGGCGGGTTCGACGTCAATGGAAGGTTTGCGCACCGTGCCGGCATCGGTCAGATGCAGGTAGGAGAAGTCGGTTTTGCAGCCTGGGCGGCCCGAGGGTTCAGGGACGTGCAGACGCAGCGGTTCATACGCTTGGGTCATGGCTTCTACGCTCGATCTTGTGAATTTCTTGTAGTGAGCTGGCAATCATTCTTGGGTGAAAGAAATCTTGTCCTACAACAATCATAGGCCCGGGCCAGAAGAATATTTCTCTCTGTTTCGTTGCGCTGGAGACGATTTGCAGATAGAAATTCTGCATAAACATAAAAAACAGGTGGTTTTGTCTCATGCGCAAACTGGACCGTACCGACATCGGCATTCTCAACAGCCTTCAGGAGAATGCGCGCATCACTAACGCCGACCTCGCGCGCTCGGTGAATCTGTCGCCGACGCCGTGTTTCAACCGGGTCAAGGCGATGGAGGAGTTAGGGCTGATTCGCGAGCAGGTGACGCTGCTCGATGCCGATCTGCTGGGCCTGCATGTGAACGTGTTCATTCACGTCAGCCTGGAGAAACAGGTCGAGGAGGCGTTGCAGCATTTCGAAGAGGCGATCTCCGACCGCCCCGAGGTGATGGAGTGCTACCTGATGGCCGGCGACCCGGACTATCTGATCCGGGTGCTGGTGCCGACGATTCAGGCGCTGGAGCGGTTCATGATGGACTTTCTGACCAAGGTGCCGGGGGTGGCGAATATCCGCTCGAGTTTTGCCTTGAAGCAGGTGCGCTACAAGACGGCGTTGCCGTTGCCGGCGAATGGGTTGACCCTCGGGTCCTGAAGATCAAAAGATCGCAGCCTGCGGCAGCTCCTACAGGGACACCGTTTATGTGTGCCCTGTGTAGGAGCTGCCGCAGGCTGCGATCTTTTGCTTTAAAGCTTGTTGATCGGCACTTTCAGATAAACCACACCATTGTCTTCGGCCGCCGGAAAATTCCCCGCCCGCACATTCACCTGAATCGCCGGCAGCAACAGCGTCGGCATGCCCAACCCGGCGTCACGTTTGGTGCGCATCTCGACAAACGCCGCCTCGTCGATCCCGTCATGCACATGAATATTGCTCAGGCGCTGCTCACCGACGGTGGTCTGGCACTGTGACTCGCGGCCTTCCGGCGGGTAGTCGTGGCAGACGTAGAGTTTGACGCTGGCCGGGAAGGCCAGCAGTTTGTGGATCGAGTTGAACAGCTGATGCGCGTTGCCGCCGGGGAAGTCGCAGCGGGCGGTGCCGACATCGGGCATGAACAGCGTGTCGCCGACCAGAATCTGTTCGCCGTCGATCAGGTAAGCCATGTCCGCCGGGGTGTGGCCGGGGACGTGCAGGGCGGTGGCCTTGAGGTTGCCGATCATGAACGACTCGTTCGGCGCGAACAGGTGATCGAACTGCGAGCCGTCGACGCAGAATTCCTGTTCCAGATTGAATAGCGCCTTGAACACGTTCTGCACTTTGCTGATCGACTGGCCGATCGCGATCCTGCCGCCGAGTTCGCGGCGCAGGTACGGCGCGGCGGACAGGTGGTCGGCGTGGGCGTGGGTTTCCAGCAGCCATTGCACCTGCAAGTGGTGTTCTCGGACGAAGGTGATGATTTTGTCGGCCTGCGCGGTGCAGGTGCGACCGGCAGCGCCGTCGTAATCGAGTACCGGATCGACGATTGCACACTGTCCGCCATCGGCTTCATAGACCACGTAGCTGTAGGTCGAGGAGGCGGGGTCGAGGAAAGCTTCAATCTGCGCGGGCATGGACACCAACCTGAATCAGGGAAATGGGTTGCAACACTTTATCTAAAAACATAATGTTCGCAGCTTAAGTGACGTTGAAGGCATCGTGCAAATGCAATCCAGTCTGACCGAATGTGAAGTCGCCCAATTGCGGGCGTCCGCCTCCAAGGCCTGCGCGCTGCTCAAGGCGCTGGCCAATGAGGATCGCCTGTTGATCCTGTGCCAGCTGACCCAGGGCGAGCGCAATGTCGGCGAGCTGGAAAAAATGACCGGCGTGCGCCAGCCGACCCTGTCCCAGCAACTGGGCATCCTGCGCGATGAAGGCCTGGTGGCGACCCGTCGCGAAGGTAAATACATCTTTTACGGTCTGGCCAGTCCTGAAGTGATTCAGGTGATGAAGACCCTGTCCGGGTTGTATTGCGGAGCGGTGCTGAAAAGCCTGGGCCATCAATAAATGTCAGCCACCACACAATCTCTGTAGGAGTGAGCCTGCTCGCGATAGCGGTGTATCAGCCAACATCTTCATAGACTGACATACCGCTATCGCGAGCAGGCTCACTCCTACAATGGATTTGTGCGATGGCCAAGAAATCCTTGCATGCAGCAATAAGGAACAAGCAATGAACGATCAACACTGGGGCCCATCCATCAGTGCCGATATCGTGGTCATCGGCGGCGGCACCGCCGGCATCGGCTTCGTCGCCAGTCTGCTCAAGCGTGATCCCACTCTTAAAGTCACTGTGATCGAGCCAAGCGCCCAGCACTACTACCAACCGGCGTGGACGCTGGTCGGCGGTGGCGCCTACGACGTCAAGGACACCGTGCGGCCGATGAGCAAAGTGATGCCGCGTCAGGCCACCTGGATTCAGGCGGCGGTGACCGGTATCGATCCCGATCTGCGCCAGTTGACCCTCAACGATCAGCGCACCGTCACTTACCAGAACCTGATCGTCTGCCCCGGCCTGCGTCTGGCCTGGGAGAAGATCGAAGGCCTGCAGGAAAGCCTCGGCCAGCATGGCGTGACCTCCAACTACAGCTATCAGCACTCGCAGTACACCTGGGATCAGGTGCAGAAACTGCGCGGCGGCAAGGCGCTTTTCACGCAGCCGGCGATGCCGATCAAATGCGCCGGTGCGCCGCAAAAGGCTTTGTACCTGTCGTGCGATCACTGGCGCAAAACCGGCGTGCTGAACAACGTTAAGGTCGAGTTCAACCTGGCCGGCGCGGCGCTGTTTGGCGTCGCGACCTTCGTCCCACCGCTGATGAAGTACATCGAAAAGTACAACGCGCAACTGGCCTTCAACTCCAACCTGGTCAAGGTCGACGGCCCGGCGAAAACCGCGTGGTTCGAGATCAAGGACGCCGACGGCAACCTCACCACACAGGCGAAAACCTTCGATCTGCTGCACGTGGTGCCGCCGCAAGTCTCGCCGGATTTCATCGCCCAGAGCCCGCTGGCCGACGCTGCCGGCTGGTGCGAAGTCAATCCACACAGCCTGCAGCATCCGCGTTACCCCGAGGTGTTCGGCCTCGGTGATATCTGCGGCACCAGCAATGCGAAAACCGCTGCCGCCGTGCGCAAGCAGGTCGTCGTAGTCGCCGAAAACCTCTTGGCCCTGCGCAAACAACAACCGCTGCCACTGAAGTACGACGGCTACGGTTCGTGCCCGCTGACGGTGGAGAAGGGCAAGGTGATCCTCGCCGAATTCGGCTACGGCGGGAAGTTGCTGCCGACCTTCGCCCTCGATGCGACCGTGCCGCGCCGCTCGGCGTGGTTCCTCAAGGCGACGCTGCTGCCGTGGTTCTACTGGAACGGCATGCTCAAGGGCCGCGAGTGGCTGACCGGTTTGTCCAAAGTCGACTGAGAACTCCCTATGTTGCTGGCAAGTCTGTTTGGCGTGTTGATGGGGCTGATTCTCGGACTGACCGGGGCGGGCGGCGGGATTCTCGCGGTGCCGGCGTTGGTGCTCGGTTTGGGTTGGAGCATGACCCAGGCCGCGCCCGTGGCGTTGTTCGCCGTCGGCAGTGCGGCGGCAGTCGGCGCGATCGACGGTTTGCGTCATGGGCTGGTGCGCTACCGCGCGGCGCTGCTGATCGCCGCGCTCGGTGCGGTGTTTTCGCCGCTGGGCATCTATTTTGCGCACCAGTTGCCGGAGAAGATCCTGATGATCCTCTTCAGCCTGCTGATGGTCATGGTGGCCTGGCGCATGCTGCGCCGCGAGCGTGCGCAAACGGGGCCGAGCGACCACGGCCACGCCAGTTGGGGGCAGAAAAACTGCATGCTCAATGAGCAGACCGGGCGTTTCGACTGGACCGCCAAATGCACCGCGACCCTCGCGGCGCTGGGTGCGGTGACCGGCGTGGTCTCGGGCTTGCTCGGCGTCGGCGGTGGCTTCCTGATCGTGCCGGCGTTCAAGCAACTGACCGATGTGCAGATGCGCGGGATTGTCGCGACGTCGCTGATGGTGATCAGCCTGATTTCGGCGATTGGTGTGATCGGCTCGTTTCACGCGGGTGTGCGGATTGATGCTCAGGGCGCGGCGTTTATCGTGGCCAGCATCGTCGGCATGATCATCGGCCGCAAGCTTTGTGCGCGGGTGCCAGCGCGGACGTTGCAGGTGGGGTTTGCCAGCGTGTGTCTGGTGGTGGCGGGGTATATGTTGTTGCGTGCCTGAATGTTGGCAGATCAAAAGATCGCAGCCTTCGGCAGCTCCTACAGGAAGCGCATTCCCATGCAGGAGCTGTCGAGTGAAACGAGGCTGCGATCTTTCAGGCTGTTACAACACCAGATGCGGTAGCCACAGGGAAATGGCGGGGATGTAAGTGACCAGCATCAACACCAGAAACAGCACCGCATAAAACGGCAGCAGCGCCTTCACGGTGCTTTCGATACTGACCTTGCCCACCGCCGAACCGACAAACAGCACCGCGCCCACCGGCGGTGTTATCAGCCCGATCCCGAGGTTGACCAGCATGATCATGCCGAACTGCACTGGATCGACACCGATGCCGAGAATCACCGGCATCAGGATCGGCGTCAGAATCAGGATCAGCGGCGCCATGTCCATCACCGTGCCGAGCAACAGCAGCATGACGTTGATGCACATCAGGATCACGTAGCGGTTGTCCGACAGGGTCAGGAACAGCGTGGTGATCTTCGCCGGAATCTGCATCAGGGTCATGATGTAGCCGAAGCTCGCGGCGAAACCGATCAGGATCATCACGATGGAAATGGTGCGTACCGTGCGGTGCATCAGTTTTGGCAGTTCACGCCACTTGTAATCGCGGTAGATGAACATGGTCACGAAAAACGACCACAACACGGCGATGGCCGCCGATTCCGTGGCGGTGAAAATCCCCGAGAGGATGCCGCCGAGGATGATCACCATCGCCATCATGCCCCAGAGGGCTTCGCCGACGATTTTCAGCGCCTGGCGCATCGGGATCACTTCACCCTTGGGGTAGTTGCGCTTTTTCGCGAAGATCAGGCACAGCACCATCAGGCAGGCGCTCATCATCAAGCCCGGCACGATGCCGGCCATGAACAGCGAGGCAATCGAAACCGTACCACCGGCGGCCAGGGAGTAGAGCACCGAGTTATGGCTGGGTGGCGTGAGCAGGGCTTGCACCGAGCCGCTGACGGTCACCGCGGTGGAGAAATCCCGTGGATAGCCCTTGCGTTCCATTTCCGGAATCAGCACCGAGCCCACCGACGCGGTGTCGGCCACCGAGGAACCGGAGATCGCGCCGAAGAAGGTCGAGGCGACAATGTTGACCAGCGACAGGCCTCCGCGCACGAAACCCACCAGCACCCCGGCACACGCCACCAAGCGCCGGGACATGCCGCCCTCGGCCATGATCGCGCCGGCCAGGACGAAGAACGGAATGGCCAGCAGCGAGAACTTGTTCACCCCCGACGCGACCTGGATCATCACCGCCTGGAACGGGATGTCGATCCACCATGCACCGATCAGCGCGGCGGCGCCCAGCGCATAGGCGACCGGCATGCCGATCAGGATCAACAGGATAAAACTGCCCAGCAGAATCAGAGCGTCCATCAAGCGCCACCTTCACTTTCTTCAACCAGATCGAACTGCACGACCCGCCGTTTGCTCTGGTCACCGAGCAAGAGTTTTTCCAGGACGAAAACCAGCGTCAGCAAGCCGCCCACGGGAATCGGCAGATAGGTCACGCCAACCCGCAGATCGGGCAGGGCTGCCATGAACTGATTCCAGGTGGACAGGCACAACTTTGCGCCCCAGATGGTCATGAAAATGCAGATCGACGCCATGAGCAGTTGCGAGAATATCGCCGCCGCAGATCTCAGCCGGGGTGGCATGCGGTCGGTGAGCATGGCCACGGCCATGTGCGCACCGGCGCGGTAACTGGCGGCGGCACCGATGAAGGTGAACACCATCATCAGCAGGATCGCCGTAGGCTCTGGCCAGCTCGAACCGGTGCCCAGCACGTAGCGGGCGAACACGCCCCAGGGAATCATCAGGGAAATCGCCAGAACGGAAAGGCCGGCGACCCAAATGCACGTCATGTAGATCTTGTCGTTGATACGCAGCAGTAGATTCTTCATCGGGTTCCACCGTAACCGGGCGCGCCTGAGTGATCAGGTGCGCCGGGCCTGGTTAATGAGGACGGAGCGGGAGGCGTTACTGCACGGCTTCGATTTTCTTGATCAGGTCGGCGTACTTCGCACCGTACTTTTCCCGCACCGGTGCGGTGGCGTCGTAGAAGGGTTTCTTGTCGACCTCGATGAACTCGACGCCAGCGGCCTTGAGTTTTTCTTCGCTGGCAGCGGACTTCTTGTCCCACAGCACGCGCTCTTCAGCCTGGGCAGCCTTGGCGGCGGTCTTGACCAGTGCCTGTTGATCCGGGGTGAGTTTTTCCCAGGTGATTTTCGACATCACAATCGGCTCTGGCAGGATCAAGTGACCGGTCAGGCTGTAGAACTTGGCGTTCTGGAAGTGGTTGTGTTCGAGCAGGGTCGGCGGGTTGTTTTCCGCGCCGTCGATCACGCCGGTCTGCAAGGCGCTGAAGATTTCCCCGGTGTCCATGGCGATACCGTTACCGCCCATGGCGTTCATCATGTCGATGAACATCGGGTTGCCTTGCACGCGAATTTTCATGCCCTTGAGGTCTTCGAGCTTGCGCACCGGTTTCTTGGTGTAGACGTTGCGCGTGCCGCCGTCCATCCAGGCCAGCGCCACGAGGCCGAATTCGGAGTTGGTGATTTTGTCGAGGATCTCATCGCCTACCGGGCCATCGATGACGTTACGCATGTGTTGATGGTCGCGGAAGATGAACGGCATGTTGAACACGTTCACATCCGGCACTACGGGGCCGACGATACCCAGGCTGACGCGAGACAGCTGTACCGCGCCGACTTGCATCTGCTCGATGACTTCCTTTTCTGAGCCCAGCACGCCGCCGGGAAAGTATTGGAAGGTCAGCTCGCCGTTGGTCTCCCGGGTCAGGGTCTTGCCCATGTTTTCTTCGGCTACCACGGTGGGATAACCGGCGGGATGGATGTCAGCGAATTTGAGTTGCAGGGCCTGGGCGGCGCCAGTGAAGGTGAACATCAGCGGGAGTGCAGCGGCCAGCAAGGTGCGTTTGAAGTTCATGGGGGGGAGTCTCCAGTCTTGTTATTGTTGTGTTCAAGGCGCAGCGGTGCAGCAGAGGCGGGTGTTACAGGGAATCGTCGAACAGCGGTTCTTCCAGGCCTTTGACCCCGGGGTTGAGGGCGAACACGCCGCCGGACAGGGATTGCGGATCGCGGTCGTCGCCGGGGCGAATCGAGGTCACGAAGAGGGTGTCCATGCGGCTGCCGCCGAAGGCACACATCGTCGGTTTCTTCACCGGCACTTGCAGCGAGAAATCGAGGCGCCCGTCCGGGGCAAAACGGTGAATCAGTCCGGCGTCGTTGGCGCAGATCCAGTAGCAGCCTTCGGCATCCACGGCAGCGCCATCCGGTCGGCCGGGGAAGTGGTTCATGTCAACAAAGATCCGCCGATTCGATGGTGTGCCGGTCTCGGTGTCGTAATCGAAGGCCCAGATCAATTGCACGTGCGGATGTGAATCGGACAGGTACATCGTCTTGCCGTCAGGGCTGAAGCCGAGGCCGTTGGGCACGATGAACCCGTCGAGTTGCGCTTCGATCACACCAGACTGCCCGGCGCCGTAGCGGTAGAGGCGGCCTTCGGATGCGTTCAGGCCCATGTTCAGCACCATGCTGCCAGCCCAGAAACGGCCCTGGTGGTCGCAGCGACCGTCGTTGAGGCGCATGTCTGCTCGGCTGTGCTCGACGGTGGCGAGCCATTCGCTGTCGAGGCTGCCGTCGCTGTGCGGGTGCAGATGAAAAAAGCCGCTCTCCATGCCGGCAACCCAGCCGCCACTGCTATGACGGGCAATGCAGGCGAGCATTTGCGGGGTTTTCCAGGCATGCACATGGCCGGTGTCAGCGTTCCAGCGTTGCAGTCCGCCGTTGGCAATATCGACCCAATACAGCGCGTTTTCCTGCGGCACCCAGACCGGGCTTTCGCCCACGGCGTTGCGCGCATCGACGATCAATTCGGCTTGCATACTCATTCCTTTGCGTCGTTGGCAGAGTGTTCAGTCGCCGAAGGGGCCGGCCGCGACGAACGCGCCGCCCTGATAGACCCGCGCCGGGTCATCGGCGGCGGGCATAGGCTGCGCTTCGACTTTTTCGCGGAACACTTCGGAGCTGTCCCTGGCCTCAAAACCGAGGTGACTGGCGAAGCGGTTGTCCCACCAGACGTCCTTGTTGGCGGACATGCCGTAGACCACGGTGTGGCCCACGTTTGGCGTGTACAGCGCGCGCTCGAGCAATTGCGTGAGGTCGTCGAAACTCAGCCAGGTGTGCATCATTCGGCGGTTCTGCGGCTCGGGAAATGAGGAGCCGATGCGGATGCTGACCGTCTCGATGCCGTAGCGATCGAAGTAGAAACTGGCCATGTCTTCGCCGTAGGACTTGGACAATCCGTAGTAGCCGTCGGGGCGGCGGGCGCAGCTGGCGTCGAGCGGCTCGTCCTGTTTGTAGAAGCCGATGACGTGGTTGGAGCTGGCGAAGATCACGCGCTTCACCCCATGGCGGCGTGCAGCTTCGTAGATGTGAAATACGCCGCAAATGTTGGCGCCGAGGATTTCTTCGAAGGGCCGCTCCACGGAGACACCGCCGAAATGCAGGATTGCGTCGACGCCTTCGACCAGTTGGTGCACGGCGTGTTTGTCGGCAAGGTCGCAGGGGACGATTTCTTCGCGATCATCAATGGCTGGGGCGAGGGCGGCGATGTCCGACAGGCGCAGGACACGGGCATAAGGGCGCATACGTTCGCGCAGGACTTTGCCCAGGCCACCGGCAGCGCCAGTCAGCAGCAGACGGTTGAACGGGGCGCGGGGAGTAGAGGTAGACGTCATGGCAATCCCTTACACGTTGTTATTAGGTTTGTTGTAGGTTGTCGTATGACTGCGCTGAAGTATCGGTAGGGTTTCCGGAACTTGTCAACGCGACTTTTGGGGTAAATGACGGAAGGGGCTCATTCACTTTTCAATCACCGCGACGCCTTCGTTGCAATGCAATCCCCTTGTGGGAGCGGGCTTGCTCGCGAAAGCGGTGTGTCATTGAAAGATGAATTGACTGACCCGCCGCCTTCGCGAGCAAGCTCGCTCCCACAGGGAAACCCGGTGTGAGGACTGGCTTTACAACAACGAAATCGGATAGCTGATAAAGACCCGGTTCTCGTCGAACTCATTGGTGCTGAAGTCCCGGCGGATCGTCGCGTTGCGCCATCTCACGTTGAGGTTTTTCAGCGGCCCGCTCTGCACGGTGTATCCCAGTTCCGACTCGCGCCCCCATTCCTTGCCGTCGGTGATCGTCCCGGTGTGCACGTTATCGCCGCTGATGTAGCGGTTCATCAGGGTCAGGCCGGGAATGCCGAGGGCGACGAAGTTGTAGTCATGACGCAACTGCCAGGAACGCTCTTTGGCGTTGTCATAACTGGCGTTGTAGCTGTCGTTGGCCAGCGTGCCGCCGCTGGTGCCGTTGACCCGCATCCACGCGTCATCGCCGCTGAGTTTTTGCAGGCCGACATAGAAGGTGTTGCCGCCGTAGCGGGCCGACAGCATGGCAAATGCAGTCTTGTTATCGAGGTCGCCGGCTTGGGCGCTGCCGTCTTCCTTGCCGGTGAAGAAACCGAGGTTGGCGCCCAGCGTCCAGTCACCCAGCGGCTGGCTGTGGCTGAGGTTGAAATACTGCTGCTGGTAGATGTCGCTGAGTTCGGCGTACCACACGCCGACCAGGGTGCGCTTGTCGTTGAAGGTGTACTCGCCACCGCCGAAGTTGAAACGGTCGGAGGTGAAGGCGCCGCGGCCGTTCATCGACATGTCTTCCATGCTGGCGTCGTTACGCGTGCTGTTGCCACGGAACTGCCCACCGTAGAGGGTCAGGCCGTTGATTTCGGTGGAGGTGATCTGGCCACCGCGAAAGGTCTGCGGCAACGAGCGGCCATCGTCCGAGCGCAGGATCGGCAGCACCGGCATCCATTCGCCGACTTTCAATTCGGTCTTCGACACCTTGGCCTTCAACGCCACGCCGAGGCGACCGAAGTTGTCCGCCGGGCGCCCGTCATCGTGGATCGGCAACAGTTGCGTACCGCCGGTGCCCTTGCCGCCATCGAGTTTTTGCGAATACATCCCCAGCACATCGAGACCGAAGCCGACGGTGCCTTGGGTGAAGCCGGATTTGGCATCAAGGATGAAGTTTTGCGTCCACTCTTGCGCCTTGCCCTGCGGGTAGTTCGGGTTGACGAAGTTGCGATTGAAGTAGGCGTTGCGCAGGTTCAGCGTGGCTTTGCTGTCTTCGAGGAAGCCTTCGGCGTCGGCGCTCATGGGCAAAACCAGGGCGAGGCTGCTGCAGCCGATCAAACTCAGGGTGGAACACGGGCGGGGGAAGGAAATACGGGACGTGCGAACGGAATTGCAGACGAGTGTGCTCACTGTGACGCTCCCTGTTGTTGTTTTTATTATTTGTCATACGTCGTCGTACAACATAGTTGCGGATAGTTGCGAGGTTTTCCGTAAAAGTCAACAGGGCTTTTTACGATTATTTTGCGCGAGGTGGCAGCCCTCCAAATGCTGCGAAGAGGGCTGTTTTCGGCGGGTTTACCGGTTATAGAGCGCCTCTGTGTTGTCGATCAGCGGGTTTTTCTCGGTCAGGACGATCCGGGCGATCTGGTCCTTGCGCATGAATGTCACTTTCGGATGGGACTGCGCATAGCGGATAAAACGTTCCATCGCCTCGACCATCGCCGGGGTGCCGCCGATGCGATCGTGCAGACTCACTGACATCATCCGCCGCTTGCTCGCGCCTTCGGCGTACAGGCGATCAAATTCCAGCACCAATTGCTGATAGAACTGCTCGGCGGAGAAATGCCGACCCTCGATCAACACGATGTCGTTGTTGCGCAAGGTATACGGCACCACGGCGAATTTGCGCCCACGGACCATGGTCACGAACGGTTCGTCGCGGCTGACATCATCGATGTGGTAGCTGAAGTTGAGGTCTTGCAGGACCTTCAGCGTGTTGGGGCTGCGCCGCAGCCAGTTGGCGTTGTAGCCCACCGAGCGCTGGCCGGTAAGTCTCTCGACCGCGTTGACACCGTCGCCGATGAACTGTTTTTCCTGGTCGTAACTCATGTTGTAGGAATCGGCCCAGCGCATGCCGTGGGCTGCCAGTTCGTGGCCGCGCTCGGCAATCGCTTTCGCCAGTTCCGGGTGCTTGAGCGCCGCTTCGCCGACCACATGCGAGGTGACCTTGATCCCGGTGCGATCCCACAGGTCGAGCATCCGCCACAAGCCTTCCTTGTAGCCATAATCAAACCAGGTCTGCGCCGGCAGATCAGGGTAACCCTTGGGCAATGGGCTGCCGGAAAACGGACTTTCCGCACCTTCGGGCTGGCCGCCGGTTTCGAACTGCATCGACACCGAGATCACCAGTTGCGAGCCGTCCGGCCACGGGCGTTCCTGGGCGAAGGCGAGGGCGGGCAGCAACAGGGCGGCAGCCAAAAGGTTTTTCAGCAGGCGTGGGGAGCGTTGCCAGTGGGGCGTGGTCATAACGGGCACCTTGCAGGTTGAGAAGGGCTGCAAGGGTGGCAGTTGCCCGGCGCGGGAAAAATCCGTTGCGGGCGAGAGGACCTTTAAACAGAATTTACGAATCCACCGCAAACCCGTGGGAGCGGGCGTGCCCGCGATAACGGTCTGCCAGTCACCCTGTTGCCGAGCCGACTGCCGTCATCGCCGGCAAGCCAGCTCCCACAGGATTGTGGGTTTGCCGCAGGATTTGCGGCAAACTCCCGGCAACACAAGCACAAGGCCTTTCAATGGATCGATATGCCCCGCGCGACTGGCAGCCTCACGAGAAGCCCAGTCTGCCCGGTTCCCCCTCGACGCCGCTGCACTCCAACCCCAAGCGCCTGGCCTATGCGCTGGTCGGGCTGCTGGTGGCGGTGACCGGTGGTTTGGGTAACTCGCTGGTGGTCGCCAACCTGCCTTACCTGCAAGGCGCGCTGGGCGCGACCACGGCGGAGATGGCCTGGCTGCCAGCTGCTTACGTGATGACCAACGTGTCGATGAACCTGCTGCTGGTGAAGTTTCGCCAGCAGTTTGGCCTGCGTGCATTCACCGAAGTGTTTCTGGTGCTGTATGCGCTGGTGACCTTCGGCCACCTGTTCGTCAACGACCTGAGCTCGGCCATCGCGGTGCGGGCGGCGCACGGCATGGTCGGTGCGGCACTGAGTTCGCTGGGTCTGTATTACATGGTTCAGGCGTTTCCGGCCAAGTGGCGGTTGAAGGCGCTGGTGCTGGGCCTCGGCGCCTCGCAACTGGCGCTGCCGCTGGCGCGTCTGTTCTCCGAAGACTTGCTGCAGATTGCCGAATGGCGCGGCCTGTACCTGTTCGAATTGGGCATGGCCTTGCTGTCGCTGGGCTGCGTGCTGCTGCTCAAGTTGCCGCCCGGTGATCGCTTCAAAACCTTCGAGCCGCTGGACTTTCTGACCTTCGCCATTCTCGCCAGCGGCGTGGCGCTGCTCTGCGCGGTGTTGTCGCTGGGGCGGATCGACTGGTGGCTGGAAGCCAACTGGATCGGCTACGCGCTGGCGGCCTCGATTGCCCTGATCCTCGCGGGCCTGGCGATTGAACACAATCGCAGCAACCCGATGCTGATGACCCGCTGGCTCGGCAGCGGCACGATGATCCGCCTGGCGCTGGCGGTGACCCTGATCCGCATGGTCACCTCGGAACAGTCCACCGGCGCCGTCGGTTTCATGCAGAACCTCAACATGGGTTATGAGCAGTTGCACAGCCTGTATGTGGTGATGCTGATCGGCAGCGTCGCCGGGCTGGCGACCAGCGCACTGACCATCGATCCCAAGCACCTGCTGATGCCGCTGATCATCTCGCTGGCGCTGATGGCGACCGGTTCGGTGATGGACAGTTTTTCCAACAACCTGACCCGCCCGCAAAACCTGTATTTCAGCCAGTTTCTGCTGGCCTTCGGCAGCACGTTTTTTCTGGGACCGACCATGGTGTTCGGCACCCGCAACGTGCTGACCAATCCGCGCAATCTGGTGAGTTTTTCGGTGTTGTTCGGGATCTGCAACAACCTTGGCGGCCTGCTTGGCGCGGCGTTGTTGGGCACGTTCCAGATCGTGCGCGAGAAATTCCATTCCAGTCATCTGGTCGAGCACCTGACGCTGTCCGATCCGCTGGTGGCCGCCCGTGTGCAGAGCGGCGGGTCGGCTTACGGTTCCTTGCTGGCCGACCCGAGCCTGCGCAATCTGGCCGGGATTCGCAGCCTGTCCAATGCGGCCACTCGCGAAGCCAACGTGCTGGCCTATAACGATGTATTCATGCTGATCGCCGTGATTGCGGTGCTGACCATGATCTGGCTGTCCATTCGTGCGCTGTGGCTGATGAGCACCACCAAAGCCGTCGCCCCCGCGCCTTGCGTACCTCCTGACGGTGCTTCCAATTCATGACCGAACCGACCACCACAACCACCAATGCCATCGCCGCCACCCCGGAAGGCGTGGCACCGCCGTCCTCGCCGAACACCGAGCCGCGCTCGTTGCGGGTGCGGATCATCTCGTCACTGGGCTTTGCCGCGATTGCCATCGTCGGTGTGCTGATCGTGCTCTACGCCTGGCAGTTGCCGCCATTCAGCAGTGCGGTCGAAACCACTGAAAACGCCCTGGTGCGTGGCCAGGTGACGATCATCGGCCCGCAGCTCAGCGGTTACGTGTTCGAGGTGCCGGTGCAGGACTTCCAGTACGTGAAGGCCGGCGACCTGCTGGTGCGCCTGGACGACCGGATTTATCAGCAGCGCCTCGACCAGTCGCTGGCGCAACTGGCGGTGCAGAAAGCCGCGCTGGCCAACGTGGTGCAGCAACGCAACAGCGCCGAAGCGACGATCAAACTGCGTCAGGCGGTGGTGGCCGACAGCGAAGCGCAGTTGCGCAAAAGCGAGGCGGATCTGCGGCGTAACAAGGAGCTGGTGAGTGACGGCTCGGTGTCGAAACGCGAGATGGACGTGACGCTCGCGGCCAATGCGCAGAGCATTGCGGCGGTGGCGCAGGCCAAGGCCAATCTGGAAATCGCCCGGCAGGATCTGCAGACGGTGATCGTCAATCGCGGTTCGCTGGAAGCCTCGGTGGCCAGCGCTGAAGCAGCGGTGCAACTGGCGCGGATCGACTTGTCGAACACCCGCATCGTCGCCCCGCGTGACGGCCAGCTCGGACAGATTGGCGTGCGCCTGGGCGCTTACGTCAACTCCGGGGCGCAACTGATGGCGTTGGTGCCGAACCAGAAATGGGTGATCGCCAACATGAAGGAAACCCAGATGAACAATGTGCGCGTCGGGCAGCCTGTGCGCTTCACCGTTGATGCGCTGAACCACCGCAAGTTCACCGGCCATGTGCAGCACATTTCGCCCGGCACCGGTTCGGAATTTGCCCTGTTGCAGGCTGATAACGCCACTGGCAACTTTGTGAAAATCGCTCAGCGCGTGCCGGTGCGGATCACCATTGATGAGGGGCAGCAGGAAGAGGAACGCTTGCGCCCGGGGATGTCGGTGGTGGTCAGCATCGACACCGCAGCGGGCGACACACAACCGCATTGACCTGCGCAGATCAAAAATGTGGGAGCGGGCTTGCTCGCGAAAGCGGTGTGTCAGGCGATATTTTCGTATCTGATACACAGCCTTCGCGAGCAAGCCCGCTCCCACAGTCTGATTGGGTTTATCCAGCAATCATCGGCGGCAAGGTACCGAGCAGGGAGACGGCCGCCACCGCACCCATCCCCAACAACCACTCCAGCAGCACACTGCGCTTGAGCGCGCCCATCCGCTGTTCGCAATCATCAATGCGCAAGCGATTGAACAGCGCCAGCGCGAGCATGCCCAGCACCAGCAAGGCCTTGATCAGCAGAATCAAGGCAAACCCTGCAAAGAGCGGCGTCGGCCACCATTGCCCGGTCAGCACGCGCACGTTGATCAACCCGGTGATCAGAAGGCCGCCAACGATCGCATAACCGACACCGCTGAAGCGTTGCAGGATCCGCCCCATCGCTGTGCTCGGCTGACGCAGGATCAACACCAACAGCAACAAGCCGCCCAGCCATGCAGCGACGCAAGTCAGATGAACGATCTGGTTGAGGATCAGCAGTTGCCCGCTGAGGCCGTCGAGCATCGCGCCGTGACCGACCGGCGCCAGGGTCGCCAAGAGCAGCGCGCTCAAGCCCAGGCGCAGCAGCACATTCGAACGCCACGGCGTGAACAGCAGTGCCAGCAACAGCGCGTTGATCAGCAGATGCCAGCGCCAGACCTGGCCGAAAAAGGTGTTGCCGAGCACCACGCCAACAGTGTCCGGATCGAACGCTGCCGCCGCCGAACCGGCCATGCTCGCGGTGATCAACAGTGCCCAAGTCACGCCGCTGACCAAGGCAATCGCCGTCAGCCAGCGCGCCAGTCGCGCCAGATGCCGATCCAGTGTCGGCACTGGTGCCTTGAGCAGCAACGGCCGGAACAACCAGGCGCCGAACAGCATCAACACCGCGCTGAAATGCACAAAGCGGCACAGCACCAGCGCTTCACTCATGAATTACTGGCCAACCTTGAACTGGTAGGCGCCTTCGCTCTTGTGTGTGTCGACCGACACCGCGTGCCATTCGACTTTGTATTCACCGGCGCCGAGCGGTGCGGCGGGGGTGACGATCAGGGTTTTCTTGTCGCCTTCGGTGGTCAGCGGTTTGATTGCGACCGGGGCGTCGTCGTGGGTCAGGCTGACTTTGGTGAAACTGGCTTCGACGCCTTCAGAAAAGGTCAGGCGCAGATCGGCCGGCGTGGCGACGGTGCTGTCGGCGGCCGGGGTGGCACTTTTCAGGTGGGCGTGGGCGAAAACCGAAGATGCGGCGAACAGCGAAGCGAGCAGGGCAGTGGTGGTCAGGACGTTCTTGAACAGCATCGCGGATACCTCTGAGGCAGGACAAAGAAGCGCCAGTTTAGCCATGCGCCGGCCTTCATACGAAGTTTTGTTTGCAGCGGTCGCCCCGAGGCCAGAGCGGATGCTAGTCTTCAACAACGTCGTTGTCAGGGAGCCCTCATGGGCAATCACAAGATCGAGATCCGTCGCAGTAACGTCGAGAAAATCCTGCTCGCGGCGGAAAAAGTCTTCGCCGAAAAAGGTTTCGGCGGCACCGCCATGGCCGACATCGCCGCCGAGGTGCAATTACCGCGCTCCAACCTGCATTACTACTTTTCCACCAAGAGCGAACTGTACAGCGCGGTGCTGTTCGACCTGCTGGAAGTGTGGAAGCAGGATGCGCTGTGCTTCGAGATGTTCGATGATCCACGGGTGGTGCTCAGCAGCTACATCCGCGCCAAGATGAACCATTCGCGCAGCCGGCCGCACGGCTCGAAAGTCTGGGCCAACGAGATCATCCACGGCGCCCCGACCTTGGGTGAAGCGCTGGATCTGAGCCTGTATGACTGGGCGAAAATGAAGGAAGCGAAGATCCGCCAATGGGTTGAGGACAAGCGGATTCTGCCGGTGGAGCCGTCGAGCCTGCTGTACATGATCTGGGCTTCGACCCAGCATTACGCCGACTTCGATCATCAGGTGAATATTCTCAACGAGCATCAGCCGCTGTCGGACATGCAGTTCGAACGGGCGGTGCAGACGGTGACCAGTGTGATCTTGCGCGGGATCGGGTTGGAGCCCTGAAGCAAAAGCTGACCCTCACCCCAACCCTCTCCCGGAGGGAGAGGGGGCCGACCGAGGTGTCTTGCGAGTTACATCGACCTGAAAAATCCAGTCGAATATGGACTCAAAAAGCCGACCGAGCATGTGCATGCATCGATTTTGGATTCAAAGCCGTCCGTGCCTGTGCATGTATCGATTATGGATTCAAAGTAAATCGCTCAAGTCGGTGGATTTCTGAAATATCCCCCAATCAGTCCCCTCTCCCTTTGGGAGAGGGTTAGGGTGAGGGGGCTGTTGGATCAGCCGGCGATCTAGACGGCAACGTGGTAAGGATTCCTCGGATCATGATTCCAGTCCAGAAACGGCTTGCCGGTTTCCATCGGCACCATCTCGATACAGTCCGCCACCGGACAAGTGATCTGGCACAAGTTACAACCCACACACTCCTCATCGATCACTTCATATTTATGCGTGCCGTCAGCCTGTTTCAAGCTGCTGATCGCCTGGTGTGAAGTGTCTTCGCAAGCAATGTGGCAACGCCCGCAACCGATGCACGCGTCCTGGTCGATCTTGGCGATCACCTGGTAGTTGATGTCGAGGTACTTCCAGTCGGTGGTATTGCCCACTGCGCGCCCGGAGAACTCGGCGATGTTGGCGTAGCCTTGGCTGTCCATCCAGCGCGACAGACCGTCCTTCATCTCCTCGACAATCCGGAAACCGTGGAGCATCGCCGCCGTGCACACCTGCACCGCGCCGCTGCCCAACGCCATGAACTCCGCCGCGTCACGCCAACTGCCGATGCCACCAATGCCGCAGATCGGCAGGCCCTGGGTCTGTGGATCACGGGCGATTTCGGCGACCATGTTCAGCGCGATCGGTTTGACGGCCGAGCCGCAGTAACCGCCGTGGGTGCTCTTGCTGCCGACGGTGGGCAGGGCGACCATGTGTTCCAGGTCGACGCTGGTGATCGAGTTGATGGTGTTGATCAGCGACACCGCATCGGCGCCCCCGCGATGCGCAGCGCGGGCGGCGACACGGATGTCGGTGATGTTCGGTGTCAGTTTGACGATCACCGGTAGCGAGCAATAGGTCTTGCACCAGCGCGTCACCTGCTCGACGTACTCTGGCACCTGACCCACCGCTGCGCCCATGCCGCGCTCGGGCATGCCGTGCGGGCAACCGAAATTCAGCTCGATGCCGTCAGCACCGGTGGCTTCCACCAGCGGCAGGATGTGTTTCCACGATTCCTCGACGCACGGCACCATCAGCGAGACGATCAGCGCACGGTCCGGCCAGTCCTTCTTGACCTGTGTGATCTCGCGCAGGTTGATTTCCAGCGAGCGGTCGGTGATCAGTTCGATGTTGTTGATGCCCAGCACCTCGCGGTTGTTGCCGTAGTGCGCCGAGTAGCGCGACGAGACGTTGACCGCTGCCGGGTCCTCGCCGAGGGTTTTCCAGACCACGCCACCCCAGCCGGCCTCGAAGGCGCGGACCACGTTGTAGGCCTTGTCGGTCGGTGGCGCGGAGGCCAGCCAGAACGGATTGGGCGCTTTGATGCCGGCGAAGACTATCGAGAGATCGGCCATTTATGCAGCCTCCACGTTGAGCATCAGTTGCGCATTGATCGCCTCGGCGGCGAGTTTGCCGTGTTGCACCGCTTGCACGGTGAGGTCCTGATCGAGGCTGGTGCAGTCGCCGCCGGCATACACGCCGGGAATGCTGGTGCGCAGGTTGTCATCGACCTGAATCCGTTCGCCCTGACGCTTGAGTTCACGGGCCAGCGGGTCGGCGAGGGCGCTGCTGTCGAAGGCCTGGCCGATGGCTTTGAAGATCGCGTCGGCGGCCAGCTCGAAAGTTTCGCCAGTGGTTTGCAGGCGACCGTCGACCAGTTGTGTACGGGCGAAACGCATGCCGCGCACCTTGCCTTGCGCGTCGAGCAGCACTTCCTCCGGTTGTGCCCAGGTCAGCAGGCGCACCTGATTGGCTTTGGCGATGTCTTGTTCGTGACCGGTGGCGCCCATGTCCGCCGCGCCCCGGCGATATACCAGATTCACGTCACGCGCTCCGAGGCGGGACATTTGCACGGCCATGTCGATCGCGGTGTTGCCGGCGCCGAGGACGATGCAGCGTTCGGCCAGTGGCAGTTGCGTCAGGTCATCGGCCTGGCGCAGTTCACGGATGTAATCGGTGGCGGCGAGCAGGCCGGGTGCGTCTTCGTGGGCCAGACCGAGCTGTTTGCTGGCGTTGAGGCCGAGGCCGAGGAACACCGCGTCGAACTGCTGATGCAGCTCGCTGAGGGTCAGGTTGTCGCCGAGTTTCTGCCCGTGACGGATTTCGATGCCGCCGATCTGCAGGAGAAAATCCAGCTCTTTCTGCGCATAGTCATCGACCAGTTTGTACTTGGCGATCCCGTATTCATTGAGGCCGCCAGCCTTCTCCCGTGCTTCGAAAATCACCACGTCATGCCCGTGCATCGCACTGCGGTGGGCGCAGGACAAACCCGCTGGCCCGGCGCCGACCACGGCGATGCGCTTGCCGGTGCTCGCCGCACGCTGGAACGGGTGCTCGGTGAAGTGCGCGTTGTCCACGGCGTAGCGTTGCAACAGGCCGATCAGCACTGGCGCGCATTCCTGGGCGTTGTTGCGCACGCAGGCTTGCTGGCAAAGGATTTCCGTCGGGCAGACCCGGGCGCAACTGCCGCCGAGGATGTTCGCCGAGAGAATTTTCTGCGCCGCACCGGGCACGTTGTCCTGATGGATATTGCGGATGAAGGACGGAATGTCGATCTCGCTCGGGCACGCGTTGACGCATGGCGCGTCGTAGCAATACAGGCAGCGCGAGGCTTCCAGATGCGCCTGCCGGGCGTTGAGCGGTGGCGCCAGATCGGTGAAATGGCCGGCGAGGGCGGCCGCGCTTTCGTGCGGATGCGGGAGATGGTTCAGGGTCTCGATCACGGTTTTTTGCCTCACGGTTATTGAGGTTCTCTGCCTCTGATGGGCAGTGGTTTTTTTGTTGTCTGGACGGGCCCCTTCGCGAGCAAGCCCGCTCCCACATTTTGGAATGCGTACACCCTGTGGGAGCGAGCTTGCTCGCGAAGGCCGAAGGCCTGGATTTCAGCGTTTCACCGCAGTCGGCTTGTGTAATTCAGCCCGCTTGCTCAGCAAATCAAACACCGCCGGATACGCCGGCCGTTCGATGTACCGCCCGGCCCCGCGCTCGGCGCGCAGGTCGCCGTCGGCCCAGACCACTTTGCCCTGGCTGACGGTATGGCTCGGTACGCCGCGCACGGTCTTGCCTTCGAAGATGTTGAAGTCCACCTGCTGATGGTGGGTCTTGGCGGAGATGGTGCGGGTGCCTTGCGGATCCCACAGCACCAGGTCGGCATCGGCGCCGACGCGGATCGCGCCTTTGCGCGGGTAGAGGTTGAAGATTTTCGCGGTGTTGGTGGAGGTGAGGGCGACGAAGTCCTGCATCGACAAACGTCCGCTGTTGACCCCTTCATCCCACAGCACCGCCATGCGGTCTTCAATGCCGGCGGTGCCGTTGGGGATCTTGCTGAAGTCGTCGCGACCGGCGGCTTTCTGCTCGGCGCAGAAGCAGCAGTGGTCAGTGGCGGTGGTGTGCAGATTGCCGCTTTGCAGACCGTGCCACAGCGCTTCCTGATGCCCGCGCGGGCGGAACGGCGGGCTCATCACGTAACCGGCGGCGGTCTGCCAGTCCGGGTGCTGGTAGACGCTGTCGTCGAGCAGCAGATGCCCGGCCAGCACCTCGCCGTACACCGGTTGGCCCTTGCTGCGCGCGTAAGTGATTTCGTCCAGCGCTTCCTTGGTGGAAACGTGCACCAGATACAACGGCGTGCCGATGGTCTCGGCAATACGAATCGCCCGGCTCGCCGCTTCGCCTTCCACCTGCGATGGCCGCGACAGTGGATGCGCTTCCGGCCCGGTAATGCCTTGGGCCATCAACTTGCGTTGCAGGTGATAGACCAGCTCACCGTTTTCCGCGTGCACGGTCGGCACGGCGCCGAGTTCCAGGCAGCGTTCAAAACTTGCCACCAGCGTGTCGTCGGCGGCCATGATCGCGTTCTTGTAGGCCATGAAATGCTTGAAGCTGTTGATCCCGTGATGGCTGACCAGCTCGGCCATTTCCTCACGCACTTGCTCGCTCCACCAGGTGATCGCGACGTGGAAGCCATAGTCCGATGCCGACTTCTCGGCCCAGCCGCGCCACTGATGAAACGCTTCCATCAACGACTGCTGTGGATTGGGAATCACGAAGTCGATGATCGAGGTAGTGCCGCCGGCCAGACCTGCAGCGGTGCCGCTGTAGAAGTCTTCGCTGGCCACGGTGCCCATGAAAGGCAGTTGCATGTGAGTGTGTGGGTCGATGCCGCCGGGCATCAGGTATTGGCCGCTGCCGTCGAGCACTTCGGCGCCGGCGAGAACATCCAGGTTCTGACCAATGGCTTTGATCACGCCGTCGGCGCAATAGACGTCGGCGCGATAACTTTCATCATGGGTAACAACGGTGGCGCCACGGATCAACAGAGACATTCCGAGTTCCTCGCAGGCATGACCGACTTGTGCCGGTTCTAAATGTTTTATTGATGTACAACGCTGATCGGCGTATTCCTGTCAGCGCTGTCAGGAATAGAAGCTAGTCGCAGTTTTGCAATTGATCAAGATTATTTTTTATAAGCTTATTGCTGTTTTAAGTGTATGAAACATAACGATAAAAAACGCAAATCACCAAAATGGTGAGGCTGTTCACCATTTTGACGCACTTGACAGGATGGAAATATGAGCAAGATTTCCTATGTGAAATCAGCCGCTTGAAGTTGAGCTGCGGTTGAGCGCCCGTGATGAAAAAAAGTGCAGTGCACCAGATTGAGTCCTGACAGTTCGAACAACTTGGCAAACGTTTGGCCTGAGCGTGCAGACAAGTTTTCGCGGACTCTTTCGGTGAATAATTAAAACCGAGCAATATCAGAAAGTTGCAATGTGTTTGAACCACCGCCTAGGCGTCAGATGGGGCACCCGGCACGTTTATTGATGCCGCCGCTGACACCATGGCCGGTACACGAAAGTTGTCAGTTCCTCCGGCCATCGTCCGGCTCGCACCCCGTGTGCAGCCGCCTGATGAGCAAAAAAATAATCAGAAGAACAGTGGAGCGGCCATGCAACAGAACAGATCGCAAGTGACCGAGCGCGACGGCTTGTTCGAACTCGAAGCCGGCAGTGACGTCCTCGACAGTCCCCGTTACAACCACGACATGGCACCGACCAAGGTGCGCGAACGAACCTGGAATAAATGGCACATCACCGCGCTGTGGGTCGGCATGTCGGTGTGCGTGCCGACTTACACCCTCGGCGGCGTACTTACCGCGTATTTCGGCCTGACCGTCGGCGAAGCGCTGATGGCGATTCTGCTGGCCAACGTCATCGTGCTGATCCCGTTGACCCTCAATGCTTTCCCCGGCACCAAGTACGGCATTCCATTCCCGGTGCTGCTGCGCTCGTCGTTCGGCGTGCTCGGTTCCAACGTGCCGTGCCTGATTCGTGCACTGGTGGCGTGTGGCTGGTTCGGTATTCAAACGATGTTTGGCGGATTGGCGATTCACCTGTTTCTCGGCTCGATCTTCGACGGCTGGAAATCCCTCGGCGGAACCGGCGAGGTGATCGGCTTCATGATCTTCTGGTCGCTGAATCTGTGGGTGGTGATCCGCGGGGCCGAGTCGATCAAGTGGCTTGAAACCCTGTCCGCGCCGTTGCTGGTGGCGGTCGGCATCGGCCTGCTGATGTGGGCGATGCCCAATGTGTCGATGACCGAGCTGCTGGCGATTCCACCCAAGCGTCCTGAGGGCGCGAGCGTGGTCAGTTACTTCGCCGCCGGGCTGACGGCGATGGTCGGCTTCTGGGCCACGCTGTCGCTGAACATTCCTGACTTCAGCCGTTACGCCAAGAGCCAGAAGGACCAGATCCTCGGGCAGATTTTCGGTCTGCCGCTGACCATGTTCCTGTTCGCTTCGCTGGGTGTGGTGATGACTGCCGCGTCGGTGAAACTGGTCGGCGTGACGGTGTCCGACCCGGTGAGCCTGATCGGCCATATCCAGAGCCCGCTGTGGGTGGCGGTGGCCATGGCACTGATCATCATCGCCACGCTGTCGACCAATACCGCAGCGAACATTGTCTCGCCGACCAACGACTTCCAGAACATCGCGCCCAAGGTGATCAACCGCACCAAAGCCGTGTTGCTCACCGGCTTCGTCGGGCTGGCGCTGATGGCCCACGAGCTGCTGAAAAAGCTCGGGCTGATCGTTTCCGATGTCAGCCTGGAAACCGTGTATTCCAACTGGCTGCTGGGCTATTCGAGCCTGCTCGGGCCGATCGCCGGGATCATGGTGGTGGACTATTTCCTGATCAAGAAACAGCAGCTGGACCTGGCCGGGCTTTATCGCGACGACGTCTATCCGGCGTGGAACTGGGCCGGGTTTACCGCGTTTGGCGTGCCGGTGGTGCTGACCTTGCTGTCGCTGGGCAGCGATGCGTTCAGCTGGTTTTACAGCTATGGCTGGTTTACCGGTTCGGCGCTGGGTGGGGTGATTTATTACGGGTTGTGTTCGATGCGAAGCAGCCCCTCTGTTGTGAAATCTTCGGTGTGAGGAATGGCCCCTTCGCGAGCAAGCCCGCTCCCACAGGGTGAACGCATTCCAAATGTGGGAGCGGGCTTGCTCGCGAAGACGGTCTCAAATACACACAAGAACTGCCTGAAGAAACTCGTAAAAAAACTGCCTGAGGAGATCAACATGAACGCAGTCGTAGACGTTCTGCAATCCACCCATCAGCACATCAACCGCGACCGCCTCTGGGCCTCGCTCATGGAACTGGCCAAGCTCGGTGCCACGGTCAAGGGCGGGGTCTGTCGCCTGGCCCTGACCGACCTCGACCGTCAGGCCCGTGACCTGTTCGTGCAGTGGTGCAAGGACGCCGGGTGCAGCGTCACGGTGGATGAAGTCGGCAACATCTTCGCCCGCCGTCCCGGGCGCAATCCGAACCTGCCGCCGGTGATGACCGGCAGCCACATCGACACCCAGCCCACCGGCGGCAAGTTCGACGGCTGTTTCGGCGTGCTCGCCGGCGTCGAAGTGCTGCGCACCCTCAATGACCTCGGTGTGGAAACCGAAGCGCCGCTGGAAGTGGTGGTCTGGACCAACGAAGAAGGCTCGCGCTTCGCCCCGTGCATGATGGGCTCCGGGGTGTTCGCCGAGAAATTCACCCTCGAAGAAACCCTGGCCAAGGTCGATGCCGACGGCGTCACCGTCGGCGAAGCCCTGAATGCCATTGGTTACGCCGGGTCACGCAAAGTCAGCGGGCATAAGGTCGGCGCCTATTTTGAAGCGCACATCGAACAAGGCCCGATCCTCGAAGACGAACAGAAAACCATCGGCGTGGTACTCGGCGCTCTCGGGCAGAAGTGGTTCGACCTGAAACTGCGCGGCGTCGAAGCCCACGCCGGGCCCACGCCGATGCACCTGCGCAAGGACGCGCTGGTCGGCGCCTCGATCATCGTTGGTGCGGTCAACCGCGCCGCCCTCGGCCATCAACCCCACGCCTGCGGCACGGTCGGTTGCCTGCAAGCCTACCCCGGCTCGCGCAACGTCATCCCCGGCGAGGTGCGCATGACCCTCGACTTCCGCCATCTGCAACCGGAGCGGCTGGATTCGATGATCAGCGAGGTGAAACAAGTCATTGAGGCGACCTGCGAAGAACACGGCCTGACCTATGAACTGACCCCGACGGCCGACTTTCCGCCGCTGTACTTCGAGAAGGGTTGCGTCGAAGCCGTGCGCGGCGCGGCAAAAGGCCTTGGCCTGTCGCACATGGACATCGTCAGCGGCGCCGGGCATGACGCGATCTTCCTCGCCGAACTCGGTCCTGCGGGGATGATTTTCGTACCGTGCGAAGGCGGGATCAGCCACAACGAAATCGAGAATGCCGCGCCGGAAGATCTGGCGGCCGGGTGTGCGGTGTTGTTGCGGGCGATGCTGGCGGCTTCGGCGATGGTGGCGGAGGGGCAGCGCGCGGCCTGAAAACGCGGCGTGACCTGTGGGAGCTGGCTCGCCAGCGATGGCGGTGGACCAGTCGACACTGGATTAACTGAAAGTCCGTCATCGCTGGCAAGCCAGCTCCCACAGGTTTTTGTTCAGTTGAGTAAAGTGATCAGCCGGGCCGGTCATTCTTGCCCGCTGTGCCCTGGCGTCGGTCGGGGCCGTTGGGGTTGCCGACATCCAGCAACCGTCGTTCGACCAAAACATTCTCCAGCGCCTGACGCTCGACCGGCGCCATTTGGTGTTCGCGCTTTTTCAGCTCCAGCAGAATCGGGCTGGACCAGGTGCGATAAGTCTGTTCGATGTTGCGACGCGACGTCATCAGTCTCTCCTTGATCAAGAGCCCGGTGGATCTGGCAGGGGCTCAATCCGATGAGGGGGTAACCTTAGTCGAGAATCCCCGGGTCCGCGAATGTGGCGTTGTTCCCTGTAGGAGTGAGCCTGCTCGCGATAGCGGTGTGTCAGTAGCGCAAATGTCAGCTGACACACCGCTATCGCGAGCAGGCTCACTCCTACAGGTTTTGCATTGCATGCGGATCCGCGGTCAATCGTCGATATTCATCATCGCCTGCACACCTTCCCATGCCTCGGCGCGCATCCGTTCGATATCCAGCCCCGGAATCACGCCGTTATCGACCACGATCCGGCCGCCCACCAGGCTGTACTTCACCGTGATCGGTTCTCCCGCGACCACCGGTGCAACCGCGCAATCGTGGAAGCCGAAGAACCGTGGATGATCTAGGCTGTAGATCACCAGATCCGCCGCTTGTCCGATTTCCAGCGTACCGACCGCGCCCAGTCCCAATACCTGCGCACCGCCTGCCGTGCCCCAGTGGATCACGTCTTCGGCAGTGGTCGCCGAGGCGCCTTGTTCGGCGCGGTGGATCAGCCACGCGGTGTTGGCTTCGCCGACCATGCTTCCGGATTCGTTGGACGCGACGCCGTCGACGCCGAGGGAGATCGGTACGCCGGCCTCATACATTTGCGGCACCGGCGCGACGCCGCTGCCCAGGCGCGCGTTGCTCACCGGGCAATGCGAGATGCCGCTGCCGGTCTGGGCGAGCATGCGGATTTCGTCGGGTTGCAGGTGCACGGCGTGGGCGAACCAGACGTCGGGGCCGAGCCATTCGTGTTCGGCGACGAACTCCACCGGCAGGCAGTTGTATTTCTCGCGGCAGAAATTCACGTAGTTCTGCGTTTCCGACAGGTGCGTGTGCAGACGCAAACCGAGGCCGCGCGCGGTGTGCGCCAGTTCGCGCAGCAGGGTCGGCGGCAGCGAAAAGGTCGGTGTGGTTGGCGCGACGACCACCCGGCGCAGGGCATCCGGGGTGTCCTGGTGATACAGCGATTTCAGTCGCTCGATATCGCCGACCATTTGTTCGAGGCTTTCCGGTTGCAGCGCGGTTTTCGAGAAACCCGGGTGCGCGCTGGCGGATTCCAGCGCGCCACCGCGACACAGCACAAAGCGCAGGCCGAATTCGTCCGCCAGATCGAACAGCAAATCCCCGGTCTCGGTGCTGCCGTGGGCGTGGTAGAGATAATGATGATCGGCGCAGGTCGTCACCCCGGACAACAGCAACTCGACCATGCCCAGACGGGCGGCGATCCTTGCCAATTGCGGGGTAAAGCGGTTCAACCTTGGGTAGGGCACGCTCGCCAGCCAGCCTTGCAGATCCTGATTCAAACCTTCGGGCACGGCTTTGAGCAGGTTCTGGAACAGGTGATGGTGGGTGTTGATCCAGCCCGGATAGACCACGCAGTTGCGTGCTTCGATCACGCGCTCGCCGGGTTGCGCTTGAAGGTCGGCGGCCATTTCGGCGATGCGGCCGTTGACCACGCGAATGTCCACCGCCCCGGCCCGGGCACGCGGGCCGCGCAGGCCGGTCATCACCGCTACGGGGTTTTTGATCAGGATGTTTTGAAGTCGAGTCATGGGCAGGCTCCAGTCAGAGAATGTGCGAGGCGGATTTGCCGGGTGTGGTTTCTGGCACGCTGACGCCGTTGAGCGCCGCGTTGAGCAGCACCGACACCAGGCAGGCGATGACCACGCTGCTGTGCAGGAACGGCTGTGACCACTCGGGCATTTGTTTGAACAGGGTCGGGGCGAGCACCGGTACCAGCGCGGCGGCGATGGTGAAACCGACGATCAATACGTTGTAGCGATTGCGCTCGTAATCGACCTTGGCCAGGGTCTGAATCCCCGCCGCCGCGACCACGCCGAACATCGCAATGCCGGCACCGCCCAGCGCTGCGGTCGGCATCGACGCGATGATCGCCCCAGCCTTGGGCACTAGCGCAATCGAACACATCAACAGGCCACTGACGGCGACCACCCAGCGGCTGCGCACGCCGGTCAGGATCACCAGACCGACGTTTTCCATGAAGGCAATGAACGGAAACGCGGCGAACATCCCGGCGATGGTGCTGGCCAGGCCATTGGCGCGCAGGCCATTGACCACTTGCTGGTCTTCCACCGGTTTGTCGACGATGTCGCCGATGGCCACGAACAGCCCCATCGACTCGACCATCTGCACGATCATCACCACCACCATGGTCGCGATGGGGATCAGGCTGAAAGTCGGCAAGCCGAAGTAGAACGGGTAGGGCACGGTCAGCCACGGCGCCTCTTCGACACTGTGGAAATTGCCCATGCCCAGACCGTAAGCCAGACCGGCGCCGACCAGCATGCCCACCAGCACCGCCATGTTGCGCAGCAGCGGACTGCCATAGCGATTGACCAGCAGGATGGTCAGCAGCACCACCACCGCCACCGCGAGAAATGCCGGGGCGCCGAAGTTGCTCGCGTTGCGTCCGCCACCGACCCATTCATAGGCGATCGGGAACAGCTGCAGACCGATCACCGTGACGATGCAACCGGTGACTACCGGCGGGAAAAACCGCCGTAATCGGCCCACGAACGGCGCCATCAGCAGGGTGAAAATTCCGGCGCCGATCACCGCGCCGCAGACTCCCGCAAACCCCACGTCGGGGTTGCTGCCGATGGCAATCACCGGACCGACGCTGCTGAACGCCACGCCTTGCAGGATCGGCAGGCGTACGCCGAACTTCCAGAAGCCGACGGTTTGCAAAAGGGTGGCGATGCCGGAGCAGAACAGCGTGGTGCTGATCAGCACCACGGTATCGGCGTGGGACATCTTCAGGGCACTGGCGACGATCAACGGCACGGCGATGGCGCCGATGTACGAGACGGCCATGTGTTGCAGGCCGAGGGTGAGCATCTGTCGCACCGGCAGGACGCGGTCGACGGGGTGCACGGTGGAGGAAGGAGTGGCTGACGACATGGGGAATCACCTCTAGCTGTTGTTATTCGGTACAGAGGGGTATTCGTCTGATGCTGTCTTAGAGGCACCGCAATCCTTGTGGGAGCGGGCTTGCTCGCGAAAGCGGTGTGTCAGTTGACATCATTGTTCAATGACCCACCGCTTTCGCGAGCAAGCCCGCTCCCACAGGTTTTGTGTTGTGCAAAAAATCTGGCATCAGTCATTCGTGCTGCGAAGCCGCCATCCACCGGCTCCGATGCCTTGTTCAGCCTGCCAGGCAGGCGGCAAAGCCCTGGTTTAGCGCCGCACGGTCCAGGTCGCGGCCGATGAACACGATCTTGCTCGAACGGGGCTCCGTGCCCCAGGCGGTCGAGGCGCGAAACTCCACCAGACTGTGCACGCCTTGCAGCACGTAGCGCTGGTCTTCGTTGGCCACGGCGAGCACGCCTTTCATGCGATAGAGGTTGTCGGCCTGGGACGAGCGCAGCTCGCTGATCCAGCGGTGGAACGCCATCAGATTGACCGCGCCGTCGACGGCGATGCCCACCGATGACACGCTCGGATCGTGTTCGTGGTCTTCTGATTCATGGTGGTGGTCATGGTCGTGATGCTCAGGTTCCGCGCCGATTTCCATAAGCTTCTGCGTGCACTCGAACGCACCGATGCCGAGAATTTTCGTCAGGTCGATCTGCGCATGGGTGGAGGTCACCAGATCTGCGGTGGCGTTCAAACCACGGATCTTGCCGCGCAGAATGTCCACCTCTTCAGGGCTGACCAGATCGACCTTGTTGATGACGATGCGGTCGGCGCAGACGATCTGATCCACCGCCTGATTGTCGACGCCATCCAGTTGCAGATCCTCCAGGTGTTGGGCGATGTGCTTGGCGTCGACCATGGTCACGATCGCATCGAGTTCGACTTCTTCGGCAATCGGGTCATTGATGAAAAAGCTCTGCGCCACCGGGTACGGATCGGCCAGCCCGCTGGTCTCGATCAGGATGTGATCGAGGCGCACCGGGCGCGCCACCAGCTCGCGGACGATGCGCACCAGGTCCTCACGAACCTCGGCGGTACAACACACGCAGCCGTTGACCATTTCGTAGATCTCTTCGGTCTCGGAGCTGAGCACCAGATCGCCGTCGATGCCGACCTCGCCGAACTCGTTTTCGATCACGGCAATCTTGCGCCCGTGGTTTTCCTTGAGGATGTAGTTGAGCAGGGTGGTTTTGCCGGCGCCGAGGAAGCCGGTGAGGATGGTCACGGGGATTTTGGTGTTGGGGGTTGGGGCGTTGAAGGGGGTGTTCATATGCAGCTCCTTGATGGACGCGGATTTGCTTTGGGTGGGAGCGGGCTTGCTCGCGAATGCGGCGGTTCAGCCACCATCATTGTTGAATGACCCACCGCATTCGCGAGCAAGCCCGCTCCCACAGGGTTCTCGGTGTTCTTTCCAGCGGGTGGCAACGCCGGCATCGAGGCCGAACAGATCGAGCACTCTGCCGAGGCTGTGATCGACCATCTGCGCCAGGCTTTCGGGCCGGGCATAAAACGCTGGAACTGGGGGCGCGATGATTCCGCCCATCTCGGTCACGGCGGTCATGTTGCGCAGGTGGGCGAGGGTCAGCGGGGTTTCGCGGGCCATCAGCACCAAGGTGCGGCGTTCCTTGAGGGTGACGTCGGCGGCGCGGCCGATCAGCCCGGAGGAGGTGCCGGTGGCGATCTCCGCCAGGGTGCGCATCGAACACGGCGCGACCACCATGCCCAGGCAGCGAAACGAACCGCTGGCGATCCCGGCCGCGACGTCATCGGCGCGGTGGTAGTGGCTGGCAAGCGCAGTGACATCGGCCAGTTTGTAATCGGTCTCGTGGGCCATGGTCAGCAGCGCGGCGCGGCTGATGATCAGGTGGCTTTCGATATCCAGTTCGGCGAGCAATTGCAGCAGGCGCACGCCGTAGATGAAGCCGGACGCGCCGCTGATGCCAACCACCAGCCGCTGGCGGTTCACGATGCCAGCCCTTTGAGCAGTTGCCGGGCACGTTCGAGCACGTCCTGATCGAGCTGCGCCTTGATCCCGTCGAAGCCCGAGCCACGGGTGGCGTCCAGGCCCATGCGCGAAGTGGTGCCGTTGACCGAGGACGACGGATCCAGCGGGCTGCCGGGCAAGCCGTCGATCATGAACAGATCCAGATGCGGCTGGAAATGCGTGGCCAGCGCCCACAACACTTGGCTGTCGTCAGTAATGTCGATATCGCTGTCCACCGCGATCACGCTTTTCAGATAAGGATCCCAGCCGAGCAGGGCCAGCATGATTTGCCGCGCCTCACCGTCGCGGCTCTGATCCAGTGCCACGTAGCAATGAAAATGCGTGCCGGAGTTCGGGTAATGCACGGCGGTGACGGCGGGGAAACGCGCCTTTAGCTTTTCGCTCATTTCCGCTTCGCGCGGCAGCCGGGCGAGGGTCAGATGCTCGGCGTAGCGGCCGCCCATCACGTCCACCAGCCAGGCGTCCTTGCGCCGCAACAGGGTGTCGACGCGCAGCACGTTGTTGGTCGAGCGATCCGAGGAATAACCGCTGAACTCGCCGAACGGGCCTTCCTCGGCGTAGGCCGTCGGGTCGATGGCGCCTTCGAGGACGAACTCGGCGTATGCCGGGACGCCGATGCCATAGCGCGGGGTCTTGACCAGTTCCAGCGGTGCGCCGAACAAGCCGCCGGCGACGGCGCGTTCATCGCTGCCGTAGGGTAAACGCGCTGCCGCCGCGAGCATGAACAACGGATGTGCACCGACCACCATCGCCACGCGCAATTCTTCGCCGCGCTCACGGGCGGTCTGCAGCATCCGCCACAGGTGTCCGCGCGAGTGCAGGCTGGTCGCCAGGGACTGGCGGGCGTGGCGCATCGAGCGGTGATAGCTCATGTTGGCAATGCCGGTCTGCGGGTCCTCGGCGATGATGAGCGCGTTGGTGATGTACGGCCCGCGATCGCTGTCGAAGTGCTTGAGCATCGGCAGCAGCGCCAGATCCACGGCTTCGCCTTCGAACACTTCATCGAGCACCGGGCCGCTTTCCACGTAGCGCGGGGCGATGGGCTGGTTGGCGCGACGCTGGAAGGTTTCGTGCAGTTGTGCCGGGGTGACATCGAACAACCGGGCAATGCGGGTGCGGGAGGCGAACAGATTGGTCGCCACCGGCACCTTGAGGCCGCCGACGTTTTCGCAGATCAGCAGCGGATCGCGACCCTGTGCGGCGAGGGCATCGACCAGGGCGGTGATGTCCTGATCGGCAGAAACGGGTTGGGTGATGGTCAGCACATCGTCCGGGTACTCACGGCGATAGGCGTCGATGAACACGTGAAAATCCTGAGAATCGCCGAGCGTCGAACGGGTCATGGTTTCACCTCGTAAAAAGCAGGCACGCAGGGGTGAGAGTGCGTTCGATCGAGCAGCCGTTGGCCTGCCGGTCGAGGGAACGCCGGGTCATCTTCGTGCCTGTAAAGTCGCTGTGTAACTGTCGTAACACGGCCCCAATGTGGGAGCGGGCTTGCTCGCGAATGCGGTGGATCAGCCACCTTCATTGTTGAATGACGCACCGCTTTCGCGAGCAAGCCCGCTCCCACATGGATTGTGTGTGGCTACAAGTACGTGGTGGTCAGGCGTATATCCGCCTCAACCAGATCCTTCGGCGGTGGCGTCGGCTCGATCCCGCACAACCGGGCGATGTTGTTGCCCAGGTAGTCCTCCAGATGATCCTCATCGATGCCCAGACCTTGCGGCGCCGGTGAGCACAACACCTCCAGTTCGCGCAGCCACATGCCCGGTTCGTTCGGCGGCGAGTCGGTGCCGAACACGATCTTGTTGCGCGGCAGTTCCTTGGCGAACTCGACGATCCGCGACTGGAAGCACCAACCCGATTCGCAGTACACGTTCGGCGTGTCCATCGCCATCCAGAACGCCTCGAACGAGTAGTTGCCGCCGGTCTGGATGCCGAAGTGGCCGATGATGAAATTGACCATCGGGAACTCACGGATGATCGGGTAGAACATCGTCGGAATGGTGTACGGGCCGTCGCCGGTATGGATCAGCACCACGATGTTGTACTTGGCGCAGACTTTCATTGCCGGGCGCAACCAGTCCAGCGCCCGATCCGGGCGATAGCCGTGCATGTTGGCGTGCAGCTTGAGCATCTTGAAGCCGTATTCCTTGATGTGGAATTCCAGCTCCGCCGCACCGTTTTCCGGTCCCCAGCGCGGGTTGAAGTTGAAGTTGCCGATGAAGCGATCCGGGTACTTCACACAGAGTTCGGCGACGTACGACATGTAGTCACGCACGCCCTCGCGGCCCCGGCGGTTACCGTCGCGATAACCGGTGTTACCCGGTGGCGGCTGGATGAAACCCATGTCGATGCGGCGCGGCTTGCCGTTGATCATGTACGGGCCGTCCATCAGTTTGAGCATGCGCTCGCCGGTGAACGGTTCGCCGGTGTGGCGCCAGGCTTCGTCGACCAGATTGGTGGGGTGCAGATGGGTGTCGATGATCATCGGTTCAGCTCCTGGCCAGTTGCGTGGTGACGGGGCGCTTGAGTTGCGCCTCTGCTTCGGAAACGGAACGCGGCGGCGGGGTCGGTTCGAGGCCGATCATCCGCGCGGTGTTGTTGCCCAGGTATTCCTCGAGGGTGTCTTCGTCGAGGTTCATGCCTTGCGGCGGCTCGTGGCACAACACTTCGAGCAGGCGCAGCCACATGCCCGGTTCGTTCGGCGGGGTGTCGGTGCCGAACAGGATCTTGTGCGTTGGCAAGACCTTGGCGAACTCGACGATCCGCGATTGCAGGCACCAGCCCGATTCGCAGTAGACATTGGGCAGCTCCATCGCCCATTGCATGGGTTCGAACACGTAGACCCCGCCGGTCTGCACGCCGAAGTGGGCCATGATGAAATTCACGTTGGGGAATTCCTTGATCATCGGCACCCATTCCGACGGGATGCTGTACGGCCCGTCACCGGTGTGCAGCTTGACCGGGATGCCCAGTTCGGCGCATTTCTCGAAGCACGGGCGCACCCAGTCCAGTGCACGATCAGGCCGGTAGGCGTGCATATTGGCCTGCATCTGCACCATCTTGAAACCGTGCTCCTTGACGTAGCGCTCGATCGCCTCGACGCCGTTTTCCACGCCGCAGCGCGGGTTGTAGACGAAGCAGCCGATGAAACGATCGGGGTAGGTCTGCACCATTTTCAGGGTGTAGGCCATGTAGGCGTCGATGGATTCGCGGCCCGAGAGTTCGCCGTCGGTCCAGGTGTAAATGGTGTTGCCCTGCGGCGGCTGGATGAAGGCTTTGTCGATCCGGCGAGGTTTGCCGTTGACCATGTACGGGCCATCCATCATCTCCAGCAAACGCTCGCCGGTGAACGGGTCACCGTCATGCCTCCAGGCGAGGTCCACGAGATCCGTGGGATAGCAGCTGATATCGATGATCATTGAAGTCGATCTCCTGATAGCGGGGAAGGGAGCCTTGCGGCTCTCGGCATCCACGCCCCGGGCTATCGGCCATTTCTATGCGCAGCACTCGCGCATTCCCTCGCCTGTTCGCATCCGGCCCGGGTGGGTGGTTGCTGAGGGCGAGTATTGGAAGGCGGGGGAGGGTTCGTACAATATTAATTGGGTGGGGTGGTGATACTTCTGGGATATGGGCCTTGGATCAAGAGCCTTGCCCTCACCCTAGCCCTCTCCCGGAGGGAGAGGGAACCTACGGAGGTGTCTTTCGGTTTACATCGACCTGAAAGATCCAGTCGATTATGGATTCACAGCTGAGCTTTCACGTCGGCGTAATTCGTCAATATTCCCCAATCGGTCCCCTCTACCTCTGGGAGAGGGCTAGGGTGAGGGCAGCGTTCTCAAGCGTACACAGAGCCAACTGTTTGATGACCTCAACCACCGGCGCCACACGCTCGGCCTGCCCATGCGGCCAAACCGCATACAGGTTGTAATGCGCAGCAATCTGCGCCTCGTTCAACGCCACCAGCCGCCCACTGCGCAACGCATCGGCGGCGAGTAAACCGCGTACCAGCCCGGCACCAACCCCGGCCTCGGCAGCCGCAATCAGGTTCGCCGCATTATCGAAAATCACCCGCGCCGCTGGCTCTACCGGGGGCATTCCGGCCGCATCCAGCCACGGTATCCACGAGCGCCGCGTATAGCCCAACAGCGGCAATTCAAGAATCTGCGCCGGGCTCAGCGGCAACTGCAAACCATAGCGCTCAAGCAGCGCCGGTGAAGCCACCGCCAGCACCCGGTCGCCGCAGATCTGCGTCATCTCGCAGTCATCCCAATCGCCATAACCGTAACGCAACGCCAGATCCACCCGCTCGAAGCTGCTGCGATCACTGCGTGGCATCGACAGCAGCGTCACCTCGTAATCCGGAAGTCCGTCGAGCAACTCCGGCAGGCGCGGATTGAGCCAGCTCTGCGCCAGTTCACTGTCGACGTCCAGGGTCAGGCGCTGCGCCACGCTGCGGTTTTTCACCGAGGACAGGGCCCGGTCGATCTGCGCCAGCCCGTCCGCTAGCACGCTGGCAAACAACTGCCCGGCATCGGTGAGGTTGCTGCCGCCGCCCTCACGTACGAACAACGGCTGACCGATGAAATCTTCCAGTGCGCGAATCTGCTGGCTGATCGCGCTGTGCGTCAGGTCGAGCTTGCGCGCCGCGCTGGAGAAACTGCCGCTGCGCGCCGCTTGGATGAACGCGCTCATGGACTGCACCGACGGGTATCGCTTGTACATGTTGTTAGTCCTGCTTACACCGGTTGGCAGAAATCGTCGCTGGCCGCGTGTTGCGTGGGCTTCCAATAATCGGTCACCAGGCCCGCACAAAGACGGGCCGCTCTTTTGGAGCCTGACAATGATCGCATTCACGGTTAACGGCGAACGACGCGAGCTGGATGAGGCGTCCCCCTCCATGCCCTTGTTATGGGTACTGCGTGATCAACTGAAACTCACCGGCACCAAATTCGGCTGCGGCATGGGCCTGTGCGGTGCCTGCACCGTGCATCTGGACGGCGTCGCGGTGCGTTCCTGCCAGTTGCCGCTGGCCGCCGTCGCGGGTCACAGCATCACCACCATCGAAGGCTTGTCGCCGAACGAAAGCCATCCGCTGCAACTGGCCTGGGTCGCCGAAGATGTGCCGCAATGCGGCTACTGTCAATCCGGGCAGATCATGTCCGCCGCCGCGCTGCTCAACACCGGCGCGGCGGTGACTGACGATTCGATCCGCAATGCGATGACCGGCAATATCTGCCGTTGCGGCACTTACGGGCGGATCAACAAAGCGATCAAACGTGCGGCGAATGCGCCGAAGGAGGCGTGATGAGCCTGCGCGACGACACCTTGATCGAACCGTCACGCCGGGTGTTTCTCAAGCAGGCAGCGACGGTCGCTTCGGGCCTGGCGATTGCCTTGTACCTGCCATCCGGCAGCGCCGCCAGCGACCCGAAAGCTCCGGCGCCGGCCACCGAATTCGAGCCCAACGCCTGGGTGCGGATCTTCCCCGACGGCACAGTGAAACTGGTGGTGCACAAACACGATTCCGGCACCGGCACGCAAACGGCGTTGGCCGCGTGTGTGGCCGAAGAGCTGGATGTGAACCCGATGACCGTGCAGGTCATCACCCCGGAAGATCCGTTCTTCGACACCTACATTCACCCGGTCTGGAAAGTCTTTTCCACCGGCGGCAGCACCAGTGTGTCGCTGGAATACGAGCGCCTGCGTATGGCCGGGGCCACAGCGCGGGCGTTGTTGATCGCCGCTGCGGCGAAGCAATGGAAAGTCAGCCCCGACAGCTGCAGCACCGAAGAAGGTCGGGTGGTTCATCTGCCCAGCAAACGCAGCCTCGGCTATGGCGAACTGGTCGGCGTGGCGGCGCATTTGCCGGCGCCGGCCAGTGTCACGCTGAAGGATCCGACGCAGTTCAAATACATCGGCAAACTGCGGCACAAGCGCGATGCCGCGGCCAAGGTTTGCGGACGGTTCAAGTACAGCATCGACGTGCAGTTGCCGGGGATGCTGGTGGCGGTGATTCAGCGGGCGCCGGTGGTCGGGGCGAAAGTCGTCAGCGTGGATTCGGCGGCGGCATTGCAGGTGCCGGGCGTGCGCCAGGTGCTTGCAGTCCCCGGGCGCCCGGACGTGCTCGGCGGCAATCTGGAAGGCGTCGCGGTGCTGGCCGAGACGTTCTGGGCGGCGCAGCAGGGGCGCAAGCTGTTGGAGATCAAATGGAGCGATTCGCCGCTGGCCGGGTTCGACAGCGCGGAACTGGCCAAGGCCCAGGCTGCCGCTATTTCCGACCCGAACAGCCAAACCATCAAAGCCATGACGCATGGCGATGTCGGCGCGCAATGGCCGCACGCGGCGCAACTGATCGAAGCCGATTACCGCATGCCGTACAAGGCGCAGAACCCGCTCGAGCCAATCTGCATCACCGCGCACGTGCAGGACAGCGCGATCACCTATTGGGGCGGCGTGCAGGTGCCATCGTCAGCTCTGGAAGCCGCGCAAACCGTGTGTGGCATCGCCAAGGACAAAGTCACCATCAACGAACTGGTATCCGGCGGCAGCTTCGGCGCGCGGGAGGCCAAATACTGGTTGTTCGAGGTGGCGTATCTGGCGCAACAGATCGGCGTGCCGGTGAAGTTACTCAACAGCCGCGAAGACGAAATGCACGCACTGTTCAATCACCCGGCGACGCTGCACCGGGTCAGAGGCGCGCTGGATGCCCAAGGCAAACTCAACGCACTGCAACTGCACGCGGTGTCACCGGCCTCGCCGGAGCAGTGGGAGCCGGGCTATTTCGAACGCCCGGATCACATGGATTACAGCACTACCGAAGCGATCACCGCGTGGGACTTCGCCTACCGTCCGCCGCACCTGGAGTTGAACTGGGTCAAGCACGAAAGCCATGTGCCCAGCGGCTGGTATCGCTCGGTGAGCTTTATTCCAAACGTGTTTGCCGTCGAGAGCTTCATGGACGAACTGGCCCATGCGGCAGGCGCGGATCCGCTGGCGTTCCGTCTGGCCAACATGCAGGAGCGGCCACGGCATGTGGCGGTGCTGAAACAGGCTGCCGAACGCGCCGGATGGGGCCAGCCGTTACCGCCCGGCACTGCGTTGGGCATTGCGACCAATCAGGGTTACAGCAGTTTTATTGCGGTGGTGGCGCGGGTCGCGATGGTCGATGGCAAGCCGAAAGTGGAGAAGCTGACCTGCGTGGTCGATTGCGGTCTGGCGGTGTCGCCGGGCGGGGTCGAGGAGCAGATCTACGGCGGCCTGATGTGGGGTCTTGGTCATGCGTTGTTTGATCGCCTCGACATTCAACAGGGCAGGGTGGTGCAGAGCAATTTCCACGATTATCGCGTGACCCGGATGTCGGACATGCCGGCCACCGACATCGTGGTGCTGGATGGCGAGCCGGGCAAGCCCGGTGGCGTAGGCGAGTTGGGCAGTCCGTCGGTGGCGCCGGCGATTGCCAACGCCTTGTTTGCGCTGACCGGCGTGCGCCAGCGCTCAACGCCGCTGAGTCTGGGGTAAGCGCCATGGACCTGCGTCTGCTGCGGTACTTCATGGCCCTGGCCGATGAGCTGCATTTCGGTCGGGCGGCGGAGCGTTTGCACATCTGCCAGCCACCGCTGAGCCAGCAGATTCGCCTGCTGGAGGAGGAGCTGGGCACGCCGTTGTTCGAGCGCAGTCACCACCGGGTCGAACTGACAGCGGCGGGGCAGATGCTCAAGGAGCAGGCGCCGCTGGTGTTCGAACAACTGGAACGGGCGCTGGACCTGACGCGCCAGACCGGGCGCGGGCAGCTTGGCGAGCTGGAAATCGGCATGATCAGCTCGGTGATGGTCGGCGTGCTGCCCAGAGCCCTGCACCTGTTTCGCGAGCGCTATCCGCAGGTGAACTGGCGCCTGCATGAAATGACCCCGGCGGCGCAGGTCAAGGCGTTGAAGGAAAAACGTATCGACGCCTGCGTGTTTCGCGTGGGTTATGACGATCCGTTGCTGCGCAACGAGTTGTTGATCTACGAGCCGATTCATGTGGTGATGCCGGCCGATCATCCGCTGGCCAGCCGCGAGCTTCTGGCCCCGGCGGATCTGGCACAGGAACCGTTTGTCGCGCTGGAACTGAAGCAGTCGCGGTTCGCCAACTTCCTTTATCAGTGCTGCATCCAGGCCGGTTTCACCCCGCAGATCCGTCAGCAGGTGATCGAGGTGCAGACCTTGCTCAGTCTGGTGCGCGCCGGTTTCGGGGTGGCGCTGCTGCCTGCTTCTATCGAGCAGTTGGCCCCGGCTGGGTTGCTGTTTCGCAAGCTGACACCGGCGCTGCCGGAGGTGCCGTTGTATGCGACTTACCGGGCGGATGATGCCTCGCCGGTGCTCAAGCTGTTTCTCGATACGTTGCGGGAGTTGGTGGAAACTTCAGATCACCATTGATCCCCTGTAGGAGTGAGCCTGCTCGCGATAGCAGTGTGTCAGTCAGAGTTGATGTGGCTGACAGACCGCTATCGCGAGCAGGCTCACTCCTACAGGGATTTGTGGTGTTGTTGAAGAGTTCGGCACGATCGCGAACGCCTGCGGTCGTAATCTTCACACGCGAATTCCCTGTGGAGATCCAATGAGCCAGGAAGTCCTGACCACTGAAACCAACCGTCGCCAGTTGCAGCAGATCATCGCCGGGCTGTCCGACGGGGTGATTCTGCTGGAGCTCGATCAGAGCATCCTCTGGGCCAATGAGGCGGCGCTGGCGATGCACGGTGTCAGCCGGATCGGTGAGCTGGGCACTAATGCCGATGAGTATGCCAAGCGCTTCAGCCTGCGCTATCGCAACAATCATACGGTGCCCCCGGAACACTACCCGATCAGCCGCGCGGCACGCTGCGAAGCCTTCAACGACGTGCTGATCGAAGTGTCAGCCGTGAATGATCCCGAGCACGTCTGGGTGCACAGCGTGCGCAGCATGATCCTGACTGATCGCGAAGGGCAGCCGGAGTCACTGGTGCTGATCATGAGCGACGTCACCGATTGGGCGAACGCCGAGCAGCGCTTCGAAAAGACCTTCAATGCCAACCCGGCGCCGGCGGTGATCTGCCGCCTCAGCGATTTGCGCTACATCAAGGTCAATCCGGGGTTTCTGGAGATGACCGGTTACACCCGCGAGCAGGTGATCGGCACCTCGGCCTATGAAATCGACATCTTCGAGCAGGCCGAGCAAAAGGATCTGGCGATCCAGCGCCTGCGCGATGTGGCGACCATTCCGCAGATGCAGGCTCAACTGCGCCTGCCCGATGGCGGCAGCAAGCAAGTGATCGTCGCCGGGCAGCCTCTGGTGCTCAATGATGAGGATTGCATGCTGTTTTCCTTCGTCGACATGGAGCTGCGCCACAAGGCCGAAGTTGCGCTGCGTCAGAGTGAAGAGCGCTTTGCCAAGGCGTTCCGCCTGACTCCGGTGCCGATTCTGATCTGCACCGCCGACGAACAGCAGGTGATCGATGTCAATCAGGCGTTCCTCGACACCCTGGCGTACGAGAATGACGACGTCGTCGGCAAAACCGTGACGCAGCTGAATTTCATTGACGACGATGGTGCGCGGGCCCGACTGCTGACCGCCTTGGCGAAAAGCGGACGAGTGGATCGGGTCGATGTGCGGGTGCGCAAGAAGGACGCGGATCTGCTGGAGTGCGCGGTGTCTGCGGACACCGTGAATATTCAGGACACGCCGTGCTATCTGCTGGTGCTGATGGACATCACCGAGCGCAAGCGCACCGAGCTGGAGCTGGTGGCGGCGATTGAAGAGGTGATGAAAGACGCTTCGTGGTTCAGCCGGACGCTGATCGAAAAACTGGCCAATGTGAAGAAGGTCAACTCGCCGCAACTGCCGAGCGTATCGTTCACTGACCTGACGGCGCGTGAGCGCGACGTGCTGGGGCTGATCTGCGAAGGCCTGGCTGACAAGGAGATCGCCGCCCGCCTGAAACTCGCGCCGAACACCGTGCGCAATCATGTGGCGACGGTGTATTCCAAGCTTGATGTACACAGTCGCAGCGAGGCGATTGTCTGGGCGCGGGAGCGTGGTCTGTTTTCTGGCGAGCGCGGCGCGAAGGGTCAGCGGTAGGTGCAAATGCACTAGCTGATGCGGTGCAAATGCAGGTTCTGGTGAGATAGGGCAGTTCTTAGTCTGTTGGGGTGCGATACGAGCCTGTTTGGCTTGGGATCGTCTCCCTTCGAAACAGCTAAAGGAACAGGCTCCATGATGAATCTTGCGCAGTTGCGCGCCAGCCTCGAACAGAGTTTTTCGCCATTGGCGTGCGAGTGTTCAGTGGATGGGGATCATTCGCTGACGGTGAAGTTGTATCACCCGGATTCGGGGCAGGTGGATCTGGTGATCAGTGGGTTGAAGCTCAATGCGTTGCGTACGCCGGAGGCTGTGGCGGCGTTGGTTGATGAGTTGCGGTATGAGTTGGAGAGCAATTCTTTGCGGGCTGCTCGGGATCCGGATATGGCCTAGGGTTTTGGTGTTGGTTTGTTTTGGGTGTATATCCGTTGCTGCGGTAACGGCCACTTAGGGTTCCGCCCTTACGGCGGGTCACTTTTTCCAGACGCCGAAAAAGTAACCAAAAAGGCTTTACCCTGACGTTCGGCCCTCGCTTAGGCTCGGGTTCCTTCGCTGCGGGATTCATCCGGGGGGCAGCGCCTACGGTTTGCTTCGCTGCACCTCCTCTCGCTGTGTTTGGCTGCGCCAAACGGTCGCTGCGCTCCCACCCCCGGACAAATCCCTCCACTCAGCCTGCCGACGGGCCCTCAGATCAAAAGCGGTACTCGAGCTAACGCTCATTGTGTTGAGTGGGGCGGCTTCGCCGCATGGGGGGCTCGCTCTCTGAATTGCAGGAGTCAGCCTGCTGGCGATGGCGGCCTGACAGCCGACCAATTTTTTGCTGATGCACCCGGCCCAACTGTGGGAGCGGGCTTGCTCGCGAAGGCGGCCTGACAGCTGACCCATTTCAGTCAGGAATACTCAACCCCTGTGGGAGCTGGCTTGCCAGCGATGGCGGTCTTCCAGTCAAAAAAATTCTTGTTGATGTACCCCTCCCACACAGATTTACTCCCCGCAAAATCGACAGCCAATTCTCTTATCCCCCTCCATTTCACTGGCGCTTACAGGGTGGTCGGCTATAAAGAATGAGTGGTCAGGTCTTCCGTCATCCGCGGTATTCGTGCGCGATTGCGGAAGTGGCTCTTCCATTCATCGCGGGTCGTCCTATGAATAATCCTGGGAAACGCGTGTATCTGCCGTTGTCGCTGGCTTTCTCTGTCGCGCTATTGAGCGGCTGCGCCAGTCCTCCGCCACCGCCTCCTGCTGCACCGCCACCACCGCCGGTGCGTACCTGTCAGACCCTGGAAAACACTCAGGTGTCGGGCGATATGTATGTTGACGAGCAGGTCACCCGGCATATCACCACCACCCGGTGTGTCACGCAGTAGTGCTGTGGGGGTGCTTGCCGGTGCACTTTGTCAGGCCATTACCCAAAGTCACTGTCTTACGGATAACCCCTGTGGGAGCGGGCTTGCTCGCGAATGCGGTGTGTCATTCAAGGCAATGCTGCCTGACACTCCGACTTCGCGAGCAAGCCCGCTCCCACAGGGTTGTCAGAGAGATCAGGACAGGAACCCACCGTCCACATTCAGCGAAACCCCGGTGGTGTAGCTCGATGCATCACTTGCCAGATACAGCACCGCCCCGGCCATTTCACTCGGATCGGCCACGCGCTTGAGCGGGATCTGCGTCAGTGCCTGCTTGAGGATCGCGTCATTCTTCACCAAGGCCGAAGCGAATTTGGTGTCGGTCAGGCCCGGCAGCAAGGCGTTGCAGCGGATGCCGAATTGCGCGCATTCCTTGGCGAAGACTTTGGTCATGTTGATCACGGCGGCCTTGGTCACCGAGTAGATGCCCTGGAACACGCCCGGTGAAATCCCGTTGATCGAGGCGACGTTGATGATGCTGCCGCCACCGTTTTCGCGCATCAGCTTGCCGGCTTCCACCGACATGAAGAAGTAGCCACGGATGTTCACGTCGACAGTCTTCTGGAACGCACCCAGATCGGTGTCCAGCACGTTGCAGAACTGCGGGTTGGTCGCCGCGTTGTTCACCAGAATATCGAGGCGACCGAACTGTTCCTTGATCCCGGCGAAGACCTGGCTGATCTGTTCCATTTCACCAATGTGGCAGGCCACGGCGGTGGCCTTGCCGCCGGCGGCAATGATCGCGTCGGCGACGTGCTGGCAGCCTTCGAGCTTGCGGCTCGAGACGATCACGTGGGCGCCTTGCTGGGCCAGCAGTTTGGCGATGGCTTCACCGATGCCACGGCTGGCGCCGGAGACGAATGCGATTTTGCCGTCGAGGTCGAACAACTGAGTCTTGGACATAAAGGTTCCTTGGTGTGGGCCGTCAGAGGCTCGATTTCGCAATGACCTGCAGGCTCATGTGCTCCAGCAGTTTGTTCATGTGAATGAACTGCGCGAAGCGTTTGTCCTGGGTCTGGCCGTGGTAGAAGCGGTAGTAGATCTGCTGCACGATGCCGGCCAGACGGAACAGGCCGTAGGTGTAGTAGAAGTCGAAATTGTCGATCTGGATGCCCGAGCGTTCGGCGTAGTAATCGACGAATTCGCGTCGAGTCAGCATGCCCGGGGCGTGGCTCGGCTGGCGGCGCATCAGTTGCACCGGTGCCGGATCATCGGCCTGAATCCAGTAGGCGAGGGTGTTGCCCAGATCCATCAGCGGATCGCCGAGGGTGGTCAGTTCCCAGTCAAGCACGCCGATGATCTGCATCGGGTTGTTCGGGTCGAGGATCACGTTGTCGAAGCGATAGTCGTTGTGGACGATGCTTGAGGTCGGATGGTCGGCCGGCATGTTGTCGTTGAGCCAGGCTTTGACTTTCTCCCAATGCGGCGCGTCCGGGGTCAGGGCTTTTTCGTAACGTTCGCTCCAGCCTTTGATCTGGCGGGCGACATAGCCTTCAGGTTTGCCCAGATCGCCGAGGCCGCAGGCGTTGTAGTCAACCCGGTGCAGTTCGACGAAACCGTCGATGAAGCTCTTGCACAGTGCTTCAGTCTTGGCCGCATCAAGGCCCAGTTCTGGCGGCAGGTCGGAGCGCAGGATGATGCCCTTGACCCGTTCCATCACATAGAACTCGGCGCCGATCACTGACTCGTCGGTGCAGTGCACGTAGGCTTTCGGGCAGTAGGGGAAACCATCTCGCAGTTGATTGAGGATGCGGAATTCGCGGCCCATGTCGTGGGCGGATTTGGCCTTGTGGCCGAACGGCGGCCGGCGCAGCACGAACTCCTGCTGCGGGTACTCCAGAAGGTAAGTCAGGTTCGACGCACCGCCGGGGAACTGGCTGATCTGCGGCGTGCCGGTCAGCCCCGGAATGTGCCTCTTCAAGTACGGATCGATCAGGCTGGCATCGAGTTCTTCGCCAGAGCGGATCCGGGTGGACTGGTCAGTAAGCGCCATGCTTATCCCTTCTGCTTATTTTGGAGGCCAGACATCATTGGCTAATCTAATGGCGCACTCGGGCGGCCACAAGCGCGCAGCGGTCTTATAGGTTAGCGTGTTGCAGGATAATCAGCGTTTCGAATAGGTACGGCAGCAGGGCGCTGCCGGCTCTTTTCAATGCACGCGCTGGTTGTTGAGCCTGGGGGGCAGGGCGATGGGCGTCAGCACCGGTTGCCCTGAGAAGAACGCCACGAGGTTTTTTCCCACCAGTTCCACCGTGCCTTGGGTGGCCTCGGGTGACAGGCCGGCCACGTGCGGCGTGAGAATCACATTGCTCAGGGTTTTCAGCGCATCCGGCACCTGCGGTTCGTGATCGAACACGTCCAGTGCGGCGCCCGCAATTCGCCGTTGCTCAAGGGCGCTGATCAGCTCAGTGGTGGCGATCACACTGGCCCGCGCGATGTTGACGATGAAACCGTTCGGGCCAAGGGCGTCGAGCACCGGGCGAGTCACCAGATGCTGGGTGCCAATCCCGCCCGGCGTGGCGACGATCAGAAAGTCCGAGGCCCGCGCCAGTTCGGTCGGCGTCGAGCAGAACGTAAAGGGCACATCACTGCGCAACTGACGGTTGTGGTAACTGATCTGCATGTCGAAACCGAGGTGAGCACGTTTGGCAATCGCCATGCCCACCGCGCCCAGGCCGAGAATGCCCAGGCGTTTATTGGCCAGCGACGGGCGCATGATCTTCGGCCATTCACCCCGGCGCACCGCCGCGTCGCAGCGCGGAATGTCGCGCACCAGCGCCAACAGCATCGCCATCGCATGATCGGCCACCGACGAGGCGTTGACCCCGGCACCATTGGTCACGGTGATCCCGCGATCGCTGGCAGCCTGCAGGTCAACGTGTTCATAACCGGCGCCGATCACGGTGATGATTTTCAGCGCCGGCAGGGCGGCGATTTCCTCAGCGGTCAGTCCCAGCGGGCCACGGGTCAGCACCGCGTCGATCCGTGCGCCGTGGCTGGCGATGGCTTGCGCACGTTCGGCAGGGGTTGGTGCGAGGATCAGATGAAAGCCCTGATGCTCGAGAATCGGCAAATAGTCATTGATGGTTTCAACCAGTACCAGAACGGTGGCGGGCATTGCGCGGCTCCTGTGATCTATGACGGTGTGGTCGCGAAAGTCGTGTCAGAGTGCTGATTCCAGAGCGGTTTGGCAATGGTGGCCGCAGCCCCGCTTCAGCCAGTGTAGGAGCTGAAACGGGGAGCGCGCGGGCGCTTCGTCAGAAGCTCACGTCGGCGCTGTTGATCAGCCGCGTAAATGCCCCGCCGAGGGTGGCGTTATGGTGCTCGATAATGATGTGGGCGGGTAATGCGGGGGTGTCCATGCAAGTGTGGGCGTCGGCCACCAGCAACGGTTTGAAGCCCAGATCAGCAGCGGCGCGGCAGGTGGCGTCGACGCAGAACTGGGTTTTCATGCCGACCAGGTACAGGTCGTCAATCTGATTAGTGTTGAGTTGCTGCGCCAGATCGGTGCCATGGAAGGCGTTGGGTCGGGACTTGTCGAACACGTGGTCGGACTCGGCATTCAGGTCAAGTTCCGGCAGCAATTGCCAGAAGGGGCTGCCGGCGGCAATCGGCGAACCTGTCGGGCCGGTGTGGCGTACGGCGTAGATCGGCACGTGTTGCAGGCGTGCCTGGTGGATCAGCTGCTGGATGTTGGCGAGCACACGTTCGCCGTCGTGGGGTTTTTCCGGGCCATGGAACAGACCGACCTGCATATCGATGATCAACAATGCTGCGGACATGATGTTTCTCCTTGAGGGCTGCAAGTGCCGCACGGACGGGAGAAACAGCAAGGCCCCGTCCATTGCTGGCGGGGCCTTGGGTTCACTGCGCTGGATTCACCTCAGGCAGCAACACCACGACCCGCCGGTGGCGGTCGTGGTGGTACGGGTGAGGTGCAGCGGGCGAAGGTTCATGCCGCCGATCATGCTGGCGGCGGCGAAGGGCTGTCAACTGGCGTATTGAGCGATGCCGTTGCCGAACGACCAATTCTCCTTTTTGACTTCCACCAGATTGATGAACACGTCTTCCATGCGAATGCCCAGTTGGGTGTTCAGGCTGTGCGCGATGGTCTGGTACAGGGCTTTTTTCTGCTCCAGCGTCCGGCCTTCATTGAGGGTGATCTGGATGATCACCAACCGATCGCTGCGCTGTATGCCCAGGTACTGCGGGTCGAAGATGAAATGCTCGCCGTCGTGCTCGTTGAGGATCTGGAAATTATCGTGTTCCGGCACATTGATGGTGCTGCGCATGGCGGCGTAGATCTGCTCGCCGATGCGTTTGGCGAAGGTGGGGTCAGAGTGTTTTTTGATTTCGACGCGGACGAGGGGCATGGGCAGAGACTCCGTGAGGCAGGGGACTGATCTCACGCTAGAACATGTCGGCCAGATTGAAAGTGTAGGGTGATGAACTCGCTGCTGTTTTTGTACGAGGCTACCTACGTTTTTCGCGGATTTTGCCTACGAATTTGGCGGATGCGTCTGCTACCGGAATGGTGATGAACGCGAAATCATGGAGGCACAAAGTAGCTTGGGCAGTGACTACCAACAGCCAAGGAAGGCAAATGCTTCAAAACAATCGAGAACACCTGGAACTCGAAAGGATAATGAGTGAAATACGGAAACTGGCGGCCGAGAGAAAAAAGCTTATAGCGGAAGAAAAGAAGTTGAGGTGGGATACGTATTTTTATCCGTTTGCGGTAGTCACTGGGGTGTTGACCGCAACAGCAGCCGTAGTAGGACTTTCACTCAAGTTTTAAGTGTTCGCGTTTGTACCATTCAGACCCCTCTCTAAAAAAGGAAATCACCATGAGTACATTTGACCGTCAGGCCATGATTGAACGGGCAGATCGAGAATACGATGAGGACGTTGAAAAAATGCGCATTAAAAACAAGGGCGATATGTACCCAATCTGGGGAATGCTGGTGTTCGGCCTGTTTTGCATGTCACTCGGATTCATGCTGGCTCGATCCATCTGATCAAGTCTTGCCGGTGGAATTGTCGCTGAAACTTGCCGGAAAACGACATCTCACGTATCCGGAGCCGACAGCTATTTTCCCGAAAACGACAACCCGCTGATCTGCTCCGTACAACCATTCCTCAGCTAAGTCTTTGCTTCTGCTCATTTATCGCGGAGAATCGCGCCCCTGTTTCGGCCGGAGCATGTCTGTCGGTTTTTTCCGACGCGTCCTGACCGAGTGGCAAGTGACCGGAATGCGGAGATCCGACCGGATGAATGATCAGGCCAATAGCGTCGACGCACGCTATGAAGCGGCAGCACCAGCTGAACTGTCGAGCTGGAATCGCCATGACACCACGTGGATGTTGGGACTGTTCGGGACGGCCATTGGCGCCGGTACCCTGTTTTTGCCGATCAACGCGGGTCTGGGTGGCTTCTGGCCGCTGGTGATCCTCGCGCTGCTGGCCTTCCCGATGACATTCTTCGCTCACCGCGGCCTGACCCGCTTCGTGCTCTCCGGTCGCGAAGGCGCCGACATCACCGAGGTGGTCGAGCAGCATTTCGGCATCAAGGCCGGCGCGCTGATCACCCTGCTGTACTTCTTCGCCATCTTCCCGATCCTGCTGATCTACAGCGTCGGCCTGACCAACACGGTCGCCAGCTTCCTCGAACACCAACTGCACATCACGCCGCCGCCGCGCGCGCTGCTGTCGTTCGTGCTGATCCTCGGCCTGCTGGCCGTGGTGCGTTGCGGCGAGCAGGCGATCGTCAAGGCGATGAGCCTGATGGTGTATCCGTTCATCGTCGCGTTGCTGTTCCTCGCGGTGTACCTGATTCCGCACTGGAATGGCGGCATTCTCACCACCGCTTCGCAAGTGCCGGCACCGTCGGCACTGCTGCACACACTGTGGCTGGCGATTCCGGTGATGGTGTTCTCGTTCAACCACTCGCCGATCATCTCGGCCTTCGCGGTGGATCAGAAGCGTCGTTACGGTGCCAATGCGGAGCAGCGCAGCTCGCAGATCCTCTGCCGCGCCCACCTGCTGATGGTGGTGATGGTGCTGTTCTTCGTCTTCAGTTGCGTGCTGACCCTGTCGCCGGAACAACTGGCCGAAGCCAAGGCGCAGAATCTGTCGATCCTGTCGTACCTGGCCAACCACTTCAGCAACCCGGCCATCGCCTTTGCGGCGCCGTTAATTGCCTTTGTGGCGATTTCCAAGTCGTTCCTCGGCCACTACATCGGTGCCAGCGAAGGCCTCAAGGGCCTGATCGTCAAGAGCGGCAAGCGTCCGGGCGCCAAAGCGCTGGATCGTATCGTGGCGGCGTTCATGCTGGTGGTGTGCTGGATCGTTGCAACCCTGAACCCGAGCATTCTCGGGATGATCGAGGCCGTTGGCGGTCCGGTGATTGCGGCGATCCTGTTCCTGATGCCGATGTACGCGATTCGTAAAGTACCGGCGATGGCGCGCTATCGCGGTCAGGCGTCGAACGTATTCGTTACCCTGGTCGGTCTGGTGGCCATTTCGGCGGTGATTTATTCGCTGACGGCGTAAGCCAAAGCGCCAGAGACTCAGCTACAGTGGCCGCTGTGCGTGATACGCACAGCGGCTTTTTTTCGTCTGGAGACAGTGGATTGTCGAGCGCGCCCCAATCTGTAGAGCCACCCAATCGCTGGCAGGATATCCTCGCCGGTCTGTCGATTGCCGGTCTGCTATTACCCGAAGCGGTCGCCTATTCGACCATCGCCGCGCTGGCGCCCCAGGCCGGGGTGATTGCGCTGTTTGCCGGGTTGCTGTGCTATGGGTTGTTTGGCACCAGCCGCTTTGCCATTGTCTCGGCCACGTCTTCGTCAGCAGCGGTGCTGGCGGCGGCCACCGCGACCATGGCCAATGGCGACCCGCAGTTACGCGCGACGCTGGCGGTCGGGTTGGTGCTGGTCACCGGTGGGCTGTTCTTGCTGGCGGGGATCTTTCGTTTCGGCAGCGTCACTGCGTTTATCGCCAAACCGGTACTGCGCGGCTTCGCTTTCGGCCTCGCGCTGACCATCATCCTCAAGCAGGTCGCCAGTGTGGTCGGTGTGCATCTGACCGATGCCAATCTGGTGCGCTTCGCCCCGCAACTGCTCGAACAACTGCCGCAATGGAACTGGCCGGCGGCGGCTGTCGCAGCGGTGGCGCTGGTGCTGTTGGGACTGTTCTCGCGTTTTCCACGGGTGCCTGGCGGTTTGCTGGTGGTGGTGATCGGCATTGTGGCCGGGCAATGGCTGAACCTTCCGGCGTATGGCGTGAACATGATCGGTTTGATCGACCTGAGCCTGGAGGTACCGAGCCTGCCGGTGCTGCCGTTTGCCGACTGGCTGCGGCTTGGGGAGGTGGGTTTTGCGCTGGTGATGATTCTGTACGCCGAGTCGTACGGCTCGATCAGTTCGTTCGCCCTCAAGCACGGTGATCGTGTGACCTCCAACCGCGATCTGCTGGCGCTCGGCGCAGCGAACTTGTTGTCCGGATTGTTCCATGGCATGCCGGCGGGGGCCGGGTATTCGGCAACGTCGGCGAACGAGGCCGCTGGCGCGACTTCTCGCTGGGCCGGTGGGGTGGCGGCGCTGGTGGTGCTGGTGATCGTGCTGACGGTGCTGCCGTGGATCGCCCTGACACCGGAGCCGATTCTGGCGGCCATCGTGGTTCATGCGCTGGCGCGGGGCTTGAGTCTGCAGCCGCTGGGGCGCTATTTCGTCTGGCGCCGGGATCGGGTGCTGGTGTTGTGCGCGGTGGGGGCGGTGTTGGTGCTGGGCATTCTCGACGGCTTGCTGGTGTCGGTGGCCATCAGCGTGTTGCTGATGCTCAAACAGATGTCGGCGGCGGACATTCAGGTGCTCGGTCGGATCGACGGCGGCCATGATTTTGTCGATCTGCAGCGTCACCCAACGGCGGTGACTGAGCCGGGAGTGCTGATTGTGCGGCCCAGTGAGGCGTTGTTCTTTGCCAACGTCGAGCGAGTTCTTGGTGCAGCTTTGCACTTGATTCGTCATTCGGACGTGCCGCTGCACACGGTGATTCTCAGTCTGGAGGAAACCCCGGATCTGGACGGCACCAGCATTGAGGCGATCCAGGAGTTCTTCCTGCGGGTGCATCAGGATGGCAAGCGCCTGATTCTGGCGCGACTCAAGCATGAGGCACTGGCGGTGCTGGAGGTGTTGCCTGAAGTGCAAGCAAATGGCGTGACGCTTAGCGGGCTGAGCGTTGATGGCGCGGTCCGGCAAGCCCTCAAACTCAACACTTAACCCCCCTGTAGGAGTGAGCCTGCTCGCGATAGCGGTGTGTCAGTCGATACAAATGTATCTGACACACCGCTATCGCGAGCAGGCTCACTCCTACAGGGGACGGTATTCCAAGGCATAAAAAAACGCCGCGCATCTCACGATGGGCGGCGTTTTCTATTGCTTTGTAATGTTAGGCTTGAACGACTGGAATCTTGGCGTTCGCAGCAGCTTCACGGAACTCGGCGATCTGGTCGAAGGACAGGTAGCGGTAGACATCGGCCGCCATGCTGTCGATCTTGCCAGCGTATTCCATGTACTCCTCGACGGTCGGCAGGCGACCCAGGATCGAAGCCACGGACGCCAGCTCGGCCGAAGCCAGGTAGACGTTCGCGCCGTCGCCCAGACGGTTCGGGAAGTTACGGGTCGACGTCGAGACCACGGTGCTGTTCGGCTCAACGCGTGCCTGGTTACCCATGCACAGCGAGCAGCCTGGCATTTCCATGCGTGCGCCGGCCTTGCCGTAGATGCCGTAGTAGCCTTCTTCGGTCAGTTGGTGAGCGTCCATCTTGGTCGGCGGCGACAGCCACAGACGGGTAGGCAGCTGACCCTTGACCTGATCCAGCAGTTTACCGGCAGCGCGGAAGTGACCGATGTTGGTCATGCACGAACCGATGAACACTTCGTCGATCTTCTCGCCAGCCACGCTGGACAGCAGACGGGCGTCGTCCGGATCGTTCGGCGCGCACAGTACCGGCTCGTTGATGTCGGCCAGATCGATTTCGATGACTTCGGCGTATTCGGCGTCGGCATCGGCTTCCATCAGCTCAGGGTTGGCGATCCAGGCTTCCATCGCTTGCGCGCGACGTTCCAGGGTACGCGCATCGCCGTAGCCTTCGCCGATCATCCAGCGCAGCAGGGTGATGTTGGACTGCAGGTACTCGGTGATCGACTCTTTCGACAGCTTGATGGTGCAACCGGCAGCCGAACGTTCGGCCGAGGCGTCGGACAGTTCGAACGCCTGTTCCAGGGTCAGACCTTCCAGGCCTTCGATCTCCAGGATGCGGCCGGAGAAGGCGTTTTTCTTGCCTTTCTTCTCGACGGTCAGCAGACCGTTCTGGATGGCGAAGTAAGGAATGGCATGAACCAGGTCACGCAGGGTGATGCCAGGTTTCATTTTGCCTTTGAAGCGCACCAGGATCGATTCCGGCATGTCCAGCGGCATGACGCCGGTGGCAGCGGCGAACGCGACCAGACCGGAACCGGCCGGGAACGAGATGCCCATCGGGAAGCGGGTGTGCGAGTCACCACCGGTACCTACGGTGTCCGGCAGCAGCATGCGGTTCAGCCACGAGTGGATGATGCCATCGCCCGGACGCAGGGAAACGCCGCCGCGGGTCATGATGAAGTCAGGCAGGGTGTGGTGGGTGGTCACGTCGATCGGCTTCGGATACGCCGCGGTGTGGCAGAAGGACTGCATCACCAGGTCAGCGGAGAAGCCCAGGCACGCCAGGTCTTTCAGTTCGTCACGGGTCATCGGACCGGTGGTGTCCTGAGAGCCGACGGTGGTCATTTTCGGTTCGCAGTAGGTGCCAGGACGAACGCCTTTGCCTTCTGCCAGACCGCACGCCTTGCCGACCATTTTCTGCGCCAGGGTGAAGCCCTTGGTGCTTTCAGCCGGTGCTTCCGGCTTCTTGAACAGATCGAATGCCGGCAGACCCAGTTCGGCACGAGCCTTCTCGGTCAGGCCACGGCCGATGATCAGCGGAATACGACCGCCGGCACGGACTTCGTCCAGCAGCACAGGGGTCTTCATTTCGAAGGTGGTGATGACTTCGTCGGTACCGTGCTTGCAGACTTTGCCAGCGTGCGGGTACAGGTCGATCACGTCGCCCATGTTCATGTTCGACACGTCGAACTCGATTGGCAGTGCGCCGGCATCTTCCATGGTGTTGTAGAAGATCGGAGCGATTTTGCTGCCGAAGCAGAAACCGCCAGCGCGCTTGTTCGGCACGTAAGGGATGTCGTCGCCGAAGAACCACAGCACCGAGTTGGTTGCCGATTTACGCGAGGAACCGGTACCGACCACGTCACCGACGTAGGCGATCGGGAAGCCTTGACCGCGCATCTCTTCGATCTGCTTCATCGGGCCGGTCTTGCCTTGCTCGTCCGGAACGATGCCGTCACGGGCCATTTTCAACATGGCCAGGGCGTGCAGCGGGATGTCAGGACGCGACCAGGCGTCTGGTGCAGGCGACAGGTCGTCGGTGTTGGTTTCGCCGGTGACCTTGAATACGCGCAGGCTGATCTTGTCGGCCAGGACAGGACGCTTCTTGAACCACTCGCCGTCAGCCCAGGATTGCAGCACGGCTTTGGCGTGAACGTTGCCGTTCTTGGCTTTTTCAGCCACGTCGTGGAAGGCATCGAACATCAGCAGGGTGTGCTTGAGTTCTTCGGCAGCCACTGGCGCCAGCTCGGCGTTGTCCAGCAGTTCAACCAGAGTCACGATGTTGTAGCCGCCCTGCATGGTGCCGAGCAGTTCTACAGCGCGCTTCTTGTCCAGCAGAGGGGAGGTGACTTCGCCTTTGGCCAGGGCCGACAGGAAACCGGCTTTGACGTAAGCGGCTTCGTCCACTCCTGGTGGTACGCGATTGGTGATCAGGTCAACGAGGAAAGCTTCTTCGCCAGCCGGAGGATTCTTCAGCAGCTCGACCAGGCCTGCAGTTTGTTCGGCGTTAAGCGGCTGGGGAACGATACCCAGGGCTGCACGCTCTTCGATATGTTTGCGGTAGGCTTCAAGCACAGTTATTACCCTCATCAGTGGTCCCAAATGGGTGTCCGGGACGCTCATCCCGAAATTGCCGTACTCATGCACCGCACGACGTTGTGGGTCGTTTGGCCAGAATTACCGGCAATTCCTTACAGAAGCTGCTTTCAAAGTTTTACGCCTGCAGAACGGGGAGCTGATGAGGGTTGGCGTTGGGCTTTTCCCCGCTGGAAAAACCCTTCGCCAACACCGCTCTGAAGGAACGACTGTGCTCGTGACGCTTTGAAAACAGCTTCTAACGGACATTGGCGCCTTAAAAGGCTGGCTGATTCTACGGCAAAAAAAATTTAAAGGTAAGTCGCGCTCTATTGGACTTTGGTGGCGTTGTGCGCGGGCGAGGCAAACCGCGAGCCAGCGCTTGCCCCTGACGTTTGAGGGGTGATCAATGCCCGACAAAGGGCTAACATGCCGGCCTGTTCCGCGTTTCAGTGTTTTGCCAATTTATGTCCAATCAGACCATCAAGACCCCCTGCGTCGGCCTCTGCTCCACTGTTTACGGAGATCTGGTGTGCCGTGGCTGCAAGCGTTTCCACCACGAAGTGATCCACTGGAATGGTTACGGCGAGGAGGAAAAGCGTGCGGTGTGGTTGCGTCTGGAGCAATTGCTGTCACAAGTGATGGCGAGCAAGGTCGAGATCTTCGATTCGGCGCGGCTGCGCCAACAGCTGGAGCAGCGCAAGATCCGCTTCGTGCCGCATCAGTCGGAATATTGCTGGGCCTATCAGCTGATTGCGCGCGGGGCGCGGGTGATCATTAATCTGGAAGCCTACGGGATGGTGTTGCTGCCGGAGTTCCGCGACTGGAACCTGCCGGCGTTGCGCGATGCCATTGATCGGGAATTTTTCCTGCTGTCGGAAGCGCATTATCAGCGCTACATCGCCCCCGGCTTCCTCAAGGACGTCTTTGGCGCCTGAAGATCAAAAGCTTCGCGAGCAAGCCCGCTCCCACAGGAGATTGCATTCCAAATGTGGGAGCGGGCTTGCTCGCGAAGACTGACTTTCAAACGCCGCAGTCCTTAATGCTTCACTGCCAACTCCACCAGATGATCCTCAACCTCCTGCGGCTTGAGCACCAGCACGTCGCTTTCCAGCGCATCCAGCACCACTTCGGCGGTATTGCCGATCAGTGCGCCCGACAACCCGGTGCGCGCCACGGTGCCGATCACGGTCACTGCCGCTTGCAGTTTGTGCGCCATGAACGGGATCAGCACATCCGCCGGGCCTTCCTCGATGTGCAGGTGTTCGTCGTCCACATCGAACTCGGCCTGAAACGCCTTGCACTGTTCGCGGTATTTCGCCTCGATGGTTTCCTTGAGTTGAAAGGTCGGATCCGCTGCCGAGAGCATGGGTGACGGATGCGCCGTGATCACATGCAGATGCGCCTTGGCGAGGCTGGCAATGTCGTAGCCGTGATCAATGATCGTGGTGTGCAAATGCCGGTGTTCGCCATCGGCATTGCCCACGTCCACAGCCGCAAGAATCACCCGGTCTTTCCAGGAAGTGGATGTTTTTACCAATAGCACCGGGGTCGGGCAGTGCCGCAGCAGTTTCCAGTCGGCCGGCGTCAGCAGGGCCTTTTTCAGCGCACTGTCGGGATAGTGCTGCTTGACCACCAGCCCGCAGCCTTCGGCCTGCTGCACATCGATGATGGTTTCATGCAGGCTCTCGTTCCACGCCTGTTCGGTGGTCGCGCTGTAGCCATCCGCCAGCAGCGCGGCTTTGAGCACGCCGAGCATGCCGGCGTGGTCGTGCTTGCGGTCGCACACCAGCAGGTGCAGATGGGCCTGGGTCACGCCGGCGATCAACTTGGCGCGCTTGAGCGCCAGGCTTTCCGAATGTTCGGGTTCGATGACCACCAGAATGCTGCGAATGGCTTGCATGAGCGGAGTCTCCAGCAAAGAAAAGGCACGGCGTTGCACAACTATAGTTGCTGCTCATGCGCCTGCGACTTGATACATATCAACGCCTGGGACTGGTGGTCTGCGGGCAGGCCGGTATAATCGGCGGCCTTTGCTCGTACACCTTTTACCGTGAGCCCCATGATCCTTCCCGAAATCCACGAATTCCTTGGCTGCCGCACGCCCGACGCCTGGGTCCAGGCGGCACTGGCCGATCAGGAAACCCTGCTGATCGACCACAAGAACTGCGAGTTCAAGGCCGCCAGTACCGCGCTGAGCCTGATTGCCAAGTACCATTCCCACGTCGACCTGATCAACATGATGTCGCGTCTGGCCCGGGAAGAGCTGGTGCACCACGAACAAGTCATGCGCATCATGAAACGCCGCAAGATCGAGCTGCGCCAGTTGCACGCCGGGCGCTACGCATCGGGCCTGCGCAAAGTGGTGCGCAGCCATGAGCCGGTGAAACTGGTGGATACCCTGGTGGTCGGCGCATTTATCGAAGCGCGCAGTTGCGAGCGTTTCGAAGCGCTGGTGCCGCATCTGGACGAAGAACTCGGCAAGTTCTATTTCGGCCTGCTGAAAAGCGAGGCGCGGCACTTTCAGGGTTATCTGAAACTGGCTTACCAGTACGGCGACGCGAAGGACATCGCTCAGGTGATCGACAAGGTGCGTGCGGCCGAGCAGGAGCTGATCGAGTCGCCGGACGAAGAGTTCCGCTTCCACAGTGGTGTGCCGGCCGCGGCCTGAAACACAAACTGTTAAAAACTCTTAAGAGTATGAAATATCACCGAAAACCGGCCCCTGCGGCCGGTTTTTGCTGCCCGAAACAACGCCTCGCCGACGAATCCCGCCATACTGTCGCCCACTTCACACATGGGTTGGCAGACGGTCGTTATGGATAACCTGGGTTTTGGCAAAGTCCTGCTGGTCGAAGACGATGAGCGTCTGGCCACGTTGATTGCGCACTTTCTCGAACAACATGGCTACGAGGTGCGCGCGGTGCATCGCGGTGATCTGGCAGTGGCCGCGTTTCTCGAGTTCCAGCCCAAAGTGGTGGTGCTCGACCTGATGCTGCCGGGGCAGAGCGGCCTGCACGTGTGCCGGGAAATCCGCAGCGTGTCGGACACGCCAATTGTCATCCTTACCGCCAAGGAAGACGACCTCGACCATATTCTCGGCCTGGAATCCGGCGCCGACGACTACGTGATCAAACCGATCAAACCGCCGGTACTGCTTGCTCGGCTGCGCGCCTTGCAGCGGCGGCAGATGCCGGAAGCTGGCGTGGTCAGTGCGCTGGAGTTCGGGCGCTTGAGCATCGATCGCAGCTGTCGCGAAGTGCGTCTGGCCGGTGAGATCATCGAAATGACCACCATGGAATTCGAGCTGCTGTGGTTGCTGGCCAGCGCTGCCGGCAAGACCCTGTCGCGCGATGACATTCTCAACCGCATGCGCGGCATCGCCTTCGATGGGCTCAATCGCAGCGTCGACGTCTACATCAGCAAGTTGCGCAACAAACTCAAGGACAATCCCCGCGAGCCGGTGTGCATCAAGACCGTGTGGGGCAAGGGTTATCTGTTCAATCCGTTCGCGTGGGAGCTGTAGATGCTGCGGTTATTCCTCGGGCTGTTTCTGGTGATGACGGTGGGCCTGGTTCTGGCGTTGCAGACTGTCGAGCGTACGTTCGATGCCTTGCTCGACTATCAGATGCAGGACTACAACCGCGAGGCGGTGCGTGGTCAGGCCTGGACGCTGGGGGAGTTGCTGCGCAACCTCGACGGCCCGGCCCGTGAAAAACAACTGCAGGCCCTGCGCCCGCACTATGGCTTGGGGTTGACCTTGGTCGAAGCCGATCAACTGGCGCTCAGCGCCGAGGAAAAAGCCGAGCTTGCTCAAGGCTTGCTGGTGATCCGCGACAAATACACCCAATACATTTCAGCCATCGACGGCGGCTCGCAACTGCTCAGCATTCGCTTGCCCGCCGAACCCAGCCTGATGCCGTTCTACATTGCCGGTGCCTACTTGATGATCGCCGTGCTGATCGGCTGTGTGTTGTTTTTCTGGGTGCGTCCGCACTGGCGCGATCTGGAAAAACTGCGTCTGGCCGCCGAGCGCTTTGGCGACAACGACCTGTCGGTGCGCATTCAACTGTCCAAGCGCTCGAACATTCGCGATCTGGCTGAACACTTCAACCTGATGGCGGCGCGCATCGAGAGTTTGATCGCCAATCAGCGTGAGCTGACCAACGCGGTGTCCCACGAACTGCGCACGCCGATTGCGCGATTGTCGTTCGAACTCGACCAGCTCAAGCAGCAACCGGACGCCAGCCAGAACCGCGAACTGATCGCCGACATGTACGCCGACCTTGGCGAACTGGAAGAAATGGTCTCCGAGCTGCTGACCTACGCCAGCCTCGAACGTGGCGCGACGGTGATCAAGTGCGAAAACATTCAAGCGGCCAACTGGCTCGACAGCGTGGTCGGCAGTGTGGCGCTGGAGGCGGAAGCGGCGGGGGTGCAGTTGCTGATTGGTGACTGCCTGCTCGACACCGTACGCATCGAGCCGCGCTTCATGGCGCGCGCAGTGATCAATCTGCTGCGCAACGCCATTCGTTATGCCGAGCGCCGTGTCGAGGTGACGCTGGTGCGCAGCGGCGATTACTACGAAGTGCGGGTCAACGACGACGGCCCGGGGGTGCCGGTGGAAGGTCGGGAGAAAATCTTCGAGCCGTTCTCGCGGCTGGATGCCAGTCGCGACCGTCGTACCGGCGGTTTCGGCCTGGGTCTGGCGCTGGTGCGGCGGGTGTCGCAGTCCCATGGCGGGCAGGTCGAGGTCGGGGAATCGGTGTGGGGTGGGGCGTCGTTCCGGATGACCTGGGCGCATCTGGACTGATTTGTGTAGACAGGTTGGGCCCTATCGCGAGCAGGCTCACTCCTACATTTGGAATGCATTCCCTTGTAGGAGTGAGCCTGCTCGCGATAGGGCCATCAATCACAACACAACCCCCTGCTCATTTGACCAATCCCAACCGCTCATGCCACTGCGCAATCGACTCCTCGGGATACACCGCAAACTGCTTGTCCTCAGGCTTTGCATCCACCTCGACCCAAGGCGCCTTCGACCCCAGCATCAAATGCGTGTGCTGCGGCGGCACCGGCAGTGGCGTATCGATGGCCGAGGCAAATGGATGAATCAACTCCGGCCATTCCGGGCTGAACAGCCACAAGCCGCTGCCGCACTGTGAGCAGAAATGCCGCTCGGCGGTGCTGCGATGGGCACGTTTTTCACCTGCTTCCTTCATCTTCGCGTGGTAGATGCTGATGTGCTTGCGCCCCTGAACCTTGAGGCTGGCCGCATCGCCACCGAGGTTGATCGCATAGCCGCCACCGCCTTGAGTCTTGCGGCAGATCGAGCAGTAGCAGCGTTGATAGGGGTAGGGATGGGCGCTGGTCAGGCTGAAAGTGACGGCGCCGCAATGGCAGGAGCCTTCGAGGTGCATGTTGGGCCTCCGGTTGGCTGAAGTGGGTGCGGTTGAGCCTAGAAGATTTGTGGTGATCATGTTGACGCCTTCGCGAGCAAGCCCGCTCCCACAGGGGAACGCATTTCAAAATGTGGGAGCGGGCTTGCTCGCGAAGAACGATAACGCGGTGCCACTGGACGCCTGCTCAAGGCCCGGTCAGCATGTCCCCAAAAAAGGCACTCCAACCCATGCGAAGACTCCCCTCACTGGCCGCCCTGCGAACCTTCGAATGCGCCGCCCGCCACGCGCATTTCGGCCGGGCTGCCGCCGAGTTGTGCGTCACCGACAGCGCGGTCAGCCACCAGATCCGTCAGCTCGAAGAGCAGCTCGGCGTCTCGCTGTTTATCCGCGAAGGCCGGCAGATCCGTCCGACTATCGCCGCCGGACGCCTGATGCAGAGTCTTCAACAGGCTTTCGAACTGATCGGCGAGGCCTGCGATGAACTGCGCGATCCTTCCTCGCTGGCGGTGTTGCGCCTGGCGGTCACCGCCGAGCTGGCGCAAAAGTGGCTGATGAACCGCCTCACCGATTTCTACGCACGCTATCCGCACATCACCCTGCATCTCTACGAACAGCCGATCGACGCCAGCGCACCGGGCGAAGACATCGATCTGGCGATCACCTACGGCACCGGCCCGGTGGACAGCAGCGCCTACTTCGTACGGCCGTTGCCTGCGCTGCAATTCTTCCCGGTATGCAGCCCGGGGCTGTTCAATCAGGGCACTCTGAAAACCCCGAAAGACCTGGCGCGCCACTGCCTGCTGCATGACGATCAGGACGGCAAGACCTGGACCGCCTGGCTCACCAGTCACGCCGGCGATCTGCGCCCGCAGCGCCAGTTGTATTTCGCCCATGCCGGTCTGGCGCTGGAAGCGGCGGCACAGGGGCAGGGTGTGGCGATGGGCGACAACCTCACCGCGCAGGAGGACTTGCTCAGCGGGCGGCTGGTGCGGCCATTCACCTCGAGCATGACCGCGCTGGGCCAATACGCGCTGGTCTGCGAGCGGCTGCGCCTGGAGCGGCCGGCGGTGGCGCAGATGCTTGAATGGTTCAACGATCAACTGGCCGATTGATGAGTTGAATTCAACTGTTCCGCAATATTCATCGTTGGCGGGCCAGCCGTCCGCGACCGTAGCCTGTGGTCATTCCCAACCCCAAGACGAGGTTTGACCATGGCACGTTTGCTCGACTCCACCCCCAAGCGCGACGGCTTCCGTCTGCCCGGCGAATTCGAAGCCAAGTCCGGCTGCTGGCTCGGCTGGCCGGAGCGCACCGACGTGTGGCGCAACGGCGCAAAACCGGCGCAGAAAGTCTGGGTGCAGATCGTCACCGCCATCGCGCAGAGCGAACCGGTCACCGTCTGCGCCTCCGCCGCACAATTCGCCACCGCACGCCGGCAGTTGCCGCCGCAGGTGCGCGTGGTCGAGATGACCTGCAACGACACCTGGTTCCGCGACAGCGGCCCGTGCTTCGTGGTCAACGACCAGAGCGGCGAAGTGCGTGGCGTCGACTTCGAGTTCAACGCCTACGGCGGCCTCGACGGCGGGCTGTATTACCCGTGGGACAAGGACGACCAGATCGCCAGCAAGATCCTCGAAATCGAACGCTTCGACCGTTACCGCGCACCGCTGATTGCCGAACTCGGCGGCATCCAGAGCGATGGCCAGGGCAGCATCCTCACCACCGAACAGTGCCTGCTCAACCGCAATCGCAACCAGCATCTGGGCAAGGATGAAGTTACCCGGCGCCTGACCGATTACCTCGGCGCCGAACAGGTGATCTGGCTGCCACGCGGCTGCAAGTTCGACGAGACCGATGGCCATGTCGATGACCTCGCCTGCTTCGTGCGCCCCGGCGAAGTGGTGCTGCAATGGACCGACAACCGCGATGATCCGCAGTGGGAAATCTATCAGGAGGCCTACGACATCCTGCGCAGCACCCGCGACAGCCGTGGTCGCGAGTTGATCGTGCATAAACTGCCGCAACCGGACGTGCTGGAGTGGACTGCCGAAGAAGCCGAAGGCCTCGATCAGCAGGACAGCACGCACACCCGTCAGGCCGGCACCCAAATCTGTGCGTCGTATATCAACTACTACGCCGGCAACAGCTCGATCGTGGTGCCGCTGTTCGGTGATCGCAACGATCAGGTGGCGCTGGCGACCCTCGCCGAACTGTTCCCGCAGCACAAGATCGTCGGCATCGAAAACTCCCGGGAAATCCTCCTCGGTGGCGGCAACGTCGCGTGCATCACCATGCCGCAATACGCCGGCACGTCTAATCGCAAGGGGGTGTGATGATGGGCCTGCACAAACTGACTCAAGCGTTATTGCTGGTGCTTGCACCCCTGTGTGTGCAGGCCGCCGACCCCGCCAGACCGGTGGTTAATCTGTATATCTGGGGCGAGTACCTGGCCCCGGATACGCTGAAGAACTTCGAGGCGCAGACCGGTATTCAGGTGGTCGCCGATCACTTCGATTCGCTGGAAACCGTGGAGACCAAACTGCTCACCGGACGCAGCGGTTATGACCTGGTACTGACCGCCGGGCAACACCTGTCGCGAGCCATCGAGAGCGGTGCGATCCAGCCGCTGGACAAGGCGCGGGTGCCGCATTTTGCCGGAGTCGGTGACGAGTTCCGCCAGCACATGGCGGTGTTCGATCCGGGCAACCGTTATGCCGGTATTTATGCTTGGGGAACCACCGGTGTGGGTTATCAGGAGCAGGCAATCAAGCAGCGTCTGCCGAACGCGCCGACCGACAGCTGGGCGATGCTGTTCGACCCGGCGGTGGTGGCGAAATTTGCCGATTGCGGGGTGAGTCTGCTCAACGACCCGAACGAAGTGTTCGCGGCGGTCATGAAGTACCTGGGCCTGGACATCAACCGGCAGAACCTTGATGACTTGAAACTCGCCGAGCAGCAACTGGCGAAGATCCGCCCGTACATTCGCTACTTCGACAACGACCTGAACATCAGCGACCTGGCCAACGGCAACACCTGCGTGGCGATGTCGTGGAACGGCAACGTGGCGATTGCAGCCGGGCAGGCGCAAGCGGCGAACAAGCCGTTCCAGCTCAGTTACCGCATCCCCAAAGAGGGCACGTTGATCTGGTTCGACGCCATGGTCATTCCCAAGGATGCGCCGCATCCGCAGGCGGGGCTGGCGTTGATGGATTACCTGATGACCCCTGAGGTGATCGCGCCGATCACCGACACCATCCACTACGCCAATGCGATCACGGCGGCGGATGGTCTGGTGGATGCATCGATCCGTAATGATCCGGGGACGTATCCGTCGGAGGCGGTGCGGGCTTCGCTGTACAGCAAGAATGACAATGGCAAGGCGTTCAATCGGGCTTTGATTCGGGCGTTCAGCAAGTTGAAATCCGGCCTCTGAAAAGCCAACCCTCACCCCAGCCCTCTCCCGGAGGGAGAGGGAGCCGACCGAGGAGTCTTGCGTAATACATTGACCTGAAAATCCTGGGCGACTATGGATTCGCAGCAGCTATTACAGGTCGGCAAACATCTCCAGTCTCCCCCAGTCAGTTCCCTCTCCTGGAAGGACAGGGAGCCAACCGGGGCGACTATGGATTCACAGCCGCTATTTCAGGTCGGCGGATATCTCCAATCTCCCCCAGTCAGTTCCCTCTCCCTCCGGGAGAGGGCTAGGGTGAGGGCAGCGGTTTTGGTACGCGCCACAGGTACCACGCCGCCACCGTCCGATACGGACTCCACGCCAAGCCGATCTCGATCATCTGCCTGCGCGTCGGCTGTACCTCCAGCGCCTTCAATCGGCGATAGCCCTCGCGCACGCCAAAATCATCCGCCGGCAGAATATCCATGCGCTCCAGGCTGTAAATCAGCAGCATCTCCACGGTCCAGCGGCCAACCCCGCGCAGGCTGACCAGGCGTTCGATCAGCGCTTCATCGTCCATCGCCAGCGCGGTGGGATAATCCGGCACCATACCGTCCAGCGTTGCCCGGGCGATGCCCTGAATGGTCGCAATCTTGCCCGCCGAAAAACCGCAACCGCGCAGTTGATCGAAGTCACTCGCGAGAATCTGTTCCGGCCGGGGAAACGTCTGCCCCGGAAACAGCGCCACCAGACGACCGACAATTGCGTCCCCAGCCTTGGCGTGCAGTTGCTGATAGGCAATCGCCCGCACCAGCGATTCGTAAGGATCACGCGCCGGGTGCGGTTGATGCAGGCACTGGCCGACGGCTGCAACGTGGCGCTGCCAGTCCTCGTCGAGCGCGGCCAGAAATTCGCTGGCCGCCTGATAACGATCCGGCATGCTATTTCAGCAGTCCGTTGACTTCGCCGTAGGTCAGCGCCTTCAGGTCGTGGGTGTCGAGCTTGCCGCTGGCGAGGAAGCTTTTCACCAGCGAACCCATCGCGCCGTAGAGGAACTCGGCGATCCCGGACCCGGCGCTCAAGCGCCGCACGCCCAGAGCTTGCAGCTCGGTCGGCGAGGGCAGGCAGGCGAAGCCGAGCACGTTCACCGGCAGTGACGTGCCCTTGCAGATTGCCTCGATTTCATAAGCGGCGGTCACGCCAGCGGCAAACAAGCCATCGGCCCCGGCGGCCTGGTACAACGCTGAACGGTGCAGGGTTTCGGCGACGCGATCCTCGGCCGGTACCAGGCCCTTGAGGTAGACGTCAGTGCGCGCGTTGATGAACAGCTTCACACCACGCTTCTGAGCGACTTGCCGCGCCACTTCAATCTTGCGCGCCAACAGCTCCGGGGCGCCGCTGCCGTCCTCGATATTGATCCCGACCGCACCGGCGGCGAGCACCGCGTCGACCACTTCGGCCACACGGCCAAGGTCATCCGAATAACCCGCCTCGATGTCCACGCTCAGCGGCACCTGGATCACCCGCGCGATGGATTCCACGGTTGAAATCAGCCGTTCGAGGGGCAAGGTGTTGCCGTCTGGATAGCCATGCGCCCAAGCGACTGCCGCGCTGCTGGTGGCGACCGCTTGCCCACCCGCGTGCTCGACCAGCCGCGCGCCGGTGGCGTCGGCGACGTTGGTCAGGATCAGCAGACCTTCCTGGTGTAACTGGTGAAACCGAGTGTCGAGCGCGTTCATCGAAATCCCTTTTTGTGAGTGGTGCAAAGCGTCAGAAAGCCAGTGGTTGCGTGAGCTGCACCGCAGCGTTTTCCAGCCTCAGCAAAAACGCCTTGCGCGGCTGTCCACCACCATAGCCGGTCAGCGAACCGTCCGCACCGATCACCCGATGGCACGGGACCACGATCGACAGCCGATTGTGTCCATTGGCCAAGCCTACCGCGCGACTGGCGCCGGGTTTGCCCAGGCGTGAGGCGATGGCGCCGTAGGTGCTGGTCTGGCCATAAGGAATTTGCAGCAGTTGCTCCCAGACTTGCTGGTCGAACGCGCTGCCGGGCAGATGCAGCGGGACGCTGAATGCACTGCGCGTCCCGGCAAAATATTCGTTGAGTTGCTCTTCGATCTGCCGCAAAGGCGCGTTGTGTCCCGGGGCGACCACGTAGCCATGACGGCTTTGCAGCTCTTCGACTTCGCGGGTCAGAGCCGGGCGATCGAGAAACTCCAGCAACACCAGTCCGCGACGTTCGGCCATGGCGATCATCGGCCCCAGCGGCGTGGTCAGGCGGGTGAACAACAGTGGTTCACTGTTGGCCGCGCGGCCCGGGGTGATGTGGAACGACTTCTGGAACGCATCGCGAAAACCGCTGAGCGATTCATAGCCTGAGTCGAACGCCGCATGGTCAATCGAGGTGCCTTGGCGAATCCCGCCCAGCGCCATACCGAGCCGGCGCGTGCGCAGCCACGAATGAAAGGTCATGCCGAAATGCTGCTTGAACCAGCGCCGCAGCTTCAGCGGTTCGATGCCTTCGGCCAGCAGTTGCGCATCGCTCCAGCGCATTTCCGGGTCGGCATCGACGGCGGTGAGCAGGCGCTGCACCCAGTCGGGGGCGATGGCTGCGGCGTCCAGCGGCTTGCAGCGCAGGCAGGCGCGATAACCGGCGCTCAAGCACTCATCGGCATGGGCGAAGAATTCGACGTTCTCCGGTTTCGGCTTGCGCGCCGTGCAGCTGGGGCGGCAGAAGATCCCGGTGGTTTTCACGGCCGTGAAGAACACCCCTTCGTAGGCGGTGTCGCGTTCGAGCATGGCGCGAACCATCTCGGCGTGGGGCGGCAGGAGTGCGGTTTGTATGTTCATGGGCAGAGCTTAAATCCAGGATTTCGATGGCTCCACCGAAAAATCGACAGTGAATTTTTTCGATTCTGCACCACAATCAGCGGATCGCCGATTCGCTGGAGCCAACCATGCCACCGTTCATCATTCAACACATCGATCACATCGTCCTGCGTGTCGCCGATCTGCAACGCAGTATCGAGTTCTACCGCCAGGTCTTCGGCGCCGAGGTGGTCAGGCACAACGAACCATTGGGTCTGGTGCACCTGCGCGCCGGCACCTCGATGATGGACCTCGTCGACTTGCAAGGCGAACTTGGCAAAAGGGGCGGCGGGGCGGCCGGTGCCGAGCGGCGCAACGTCGATCACTTCTGCCTGCGCATCGAGCCGTTCGATGAGCCGGCGCTGATCGAACACTTGCAGTCCTGCGGCCTGAGCGTCGAAAAAGCTGCCAGACGCTTCGGCGCCGAGGGCTACGGCCTGTCGTTGTATTGCTTCGACCCGGACGGCAATCAGGTCGAACTCAAAGGGCCGTCCGAAACTTAAGCCCGTTTCGCCAGCAACAACACCGAAGCCGCCGCCGACAACAGCCCTGCGCAGCAACGGTTGAAGATCCGTTTGCCGCGCGGCTCGGCGAACCAGCGGCGCATGTGCAGGCCCATCCACGCGTAGGCGCCGATGGCAATCCATTCCAGCAGCAGAAACAGCGCGCCGAGCACGGCGAATTGCGCCGGCACCGGGCGGCTCGGATCAACGAATTGCGGCAGAAACGCGGTGAACAACAGGATCGCCTTCGGATTGCCCGCCGCCACCAGAAACTCCTGACGTGCCAGCCGCCAGAACCCCACCGACGCTCCGTCCATCTGCTGCTCAGCCTCGGGGTTGGCCCGCCACAGTTGCCAGGCCAGGTACAGCAAGTACGCCGCGCCAATGATCTTGATCGCATGGAACAGCCATTCCGAGGTCTGCAGCACCACCGACAGCCCCGCGCCGGCGAGGGCGTTCATTGCGGCGAATGCAACGATTCGCCCGATACCGGCGGCGCAGGCCCGACGATAACCGTAGCGGGTGGCATTGCTCACCGACAGCAGGTTGTTCGGGCCGGGGGCCATGTTCAGGGCGAAACAGGCCGGGAGAAACAGCGAGAGCGTGGCGAGATCCATGGGCTTGGGCTCCGGAAACGATGGTGCTTTTTTAGCACAGGCTGCGGGCGCCTTGACCCGTACAGTCACGCGGTGCTGTCGCGGTACAGCATCAGCAGCCCGACCATCGAGTCGAACTTTTCCGGTTGGCCGAAACTCTCAAAGGTCTGAAGGCGCTGGTTTCGTCAGAAAAATCTGTGCGCCAAGTCAGAAAAAGGCGTTTGCCGTGTAATATCCGTCCAAAGCTGCAAACACCCTGCCGGCCCCGAAGCGGCCCCACCAAGAGCGATCTACATGCAAGCAAAGGCCCGTGAAGTTTATGTGCCACCGGTGCTGCAAGATCTGCGAGCCGGCACTGCCGAACTGCACATCGCACTGGAAAAACGTCTTCCTTTTTTCTCCGATACCCTCGATTCCAACGCTTTTTTGCGGCTGATGCAGGCCTACTACGGCTTTTATCGGCCGATGGAAAGCGCATTGCTCGACAGTGGCGTGATCCCGGTCGATTTCGATCTTGCGCCACGTCTCAAGGCGCCGACCCTGTTCAATGATCTGAGGGCCCAGGGTCTGTCGGTCGAGGCTATCGCCCGTTTGCCGCTGTGTCAGGCGCTGCCCGCGATCGACTCCAGCGCTGCCTGTCTGGGAGTGACGTACGTGCTGGAAGGGGCAACCCTCGGCGGGCAGATCCTGCGCCGCGAAATCGCCTCGAGGTTGAGCCTGAACGCCGACAATGGCGCGGCGTTCCTCGACATTTATGGCGCCGCCACCGGCCGCCGCTGGCGCGCTTTCATTGAATACCTGGGCAGTCGATCGCTGGATGCGAGCGAACGTGAAGCCGTGGTTGCGGCGGCCCGAACCACATTCAGTTGTTTCGAGCGCTGGCTCGAAAGCCGGGAGGTACTGGCATGAACCCGCGAGACCAAGAAGCCTTTGAAGAATTGCTGGCCAACTGTGCCGACGAACCGATCCGCTTTCCCGGGGCAATCCAGCCCCATGGCCTGTTGCTGACCCTGAGTGAGCCGGCGCTGGAGATCATTCAGATCAGCGCCAATGTCGAGACCCTGCTGGCACGCCCGGCGCAGGAACTGATCGGCCAGCCGCTGCACGAATTGCTGGGTGAGACGCACGCGGCGGCCGTGCGCGAGGCGTTGCAACAACCGGTATTTGCCGATGCCGCACCGCTGCACTTTCGCCTCAACGGCACCGCGTTCGAAGGTCTGCTGCACCGGCATCAAGGCGTGTTGATTCTGGAACTGGAAATCCACGTTGAAAACTTCCAGCCGCGTAACGTCGCCGGCAACCAGACCCATCTGGGGCGCATGCTCCAGCGCTTGCAAGCGGCCACTTCGCTGCAGGCCCTGTACGACATTAGCGTCAAGGAAATCCAGGCGATGACCGGTTACGACCGGGTGCTGATCTACCGCTTCGAGGAGGAGGGCCACGGTCAGGTGATCGCCGAGGCGTCCGATCCGTCGATGGAAGTGTTCAACGGCCTGTTTTTCCCGGCCTCGGACATCCCCGAGCAGGCGCGCGAGCTGTACCGCACCAACTGGCTGCGGATCATCCCGAATGCCGATTACCAGCCGGTGCCGCTGGTGCCCAAGTTGCGCCCGGACACCCAGACCCCGCTGGACCTGAGTTTTGCCACTCTGCGTAGCGTCTCGCCGATTCATTGCCAGTACATGAAGAACATGGGCGTGCTGTCGTCGATGAGCATCTCGCTGCTCAAGGGCGACAAACTCTGGGGCCTGATCAGCTGCGGCAACCGCCAGCCGTTGCATGTTCCGCACGAACTGCGCAGCGCGTGCCAGACCATCGGTCAGGTGCTGTCGCTGCAGATCAGCGCGATGGAGGCGCTGGAGATCAGCCGCCAGCGCGAAGAGAAAGTCGAGGCGCTGGCGCTGCTCAATCAAGCCATGATCGACTCGCCGGAAAACGTCTTCGATGGTCTGGCGCAGCAACCGCAAGTGCTGATGGCGCTGGCCGGGGCCGGGGGCATTGCGATCATCGAAGACAAGCAGTTGCACCGTTATGGCAACTGCCCGGAGCCGGAAGACATTCGCGCCTTGCACAAGTGGTTGCAGGAAACCGGTGAGCCGGTGTTCGCCAGCCATCATCTGGCGAGCGTCTATCCGCCGGCTGCGCAGTTTCAGCAAGTGGCCAGCGGCGTGCTTGCCATGAGCCTGCCCAAGCCGGTGGACAACGGGGTGATGTGGTTCCGTCCCGAGGTCAAGGAAAACATCAACTGGAGCGGCGACCCGCGCAAACCGCTGGATCTGGAAAATTCCGACGCCGGCCTGCGTCTGCGTCCGCGTACTTCGTTCGAAATCTGGAAAGTCGAGATGGCTGGAATCTCCACCAAATGGAGTCACGGTGATCTGTTTGCGGCCAATGACCTGCGCCGTTCGGCACTGGAAAACGACCTCGCCCGTCAGGTGCGCCGTGAGCAGGAGGCGGTGCGCGCCCGTGATGAACTGGTAGCGGTGGTGTCCCACGACTTGCGCAACCCGATGACCGTGATTTCCATGCTCTGCGGCATGATGCAGAAGACCTTCAGTTCCGACGGCCCGCACACCTCGCGGCGCATCTCCACGGCTATCGACACCATGCAGCAGGCAGCTGGGCGGATGAACACGCTACTGGAAGATCTGCTCGACACCTCGAAGATCGACGCCGGGCGCTACACCATCGCCCCGCAGACCCTGGATGTCGGGCAGATGTTCGAGGAAACCCAGTCGCTGCTCGGGCCACTGGCGATGGACAAGGACATCAATATCTCGTTCGAGGCCGATCCCGACCTGAAAATCCACGCCGACCCGGAGCGCCTGTTTCAGGTGCTGTCGAACCTGATCGGCAACGCGATCAAGTTCACCCCGCGCAAAGGTTCGGTGGGCGTGTTGGCCAAGTCTGACGGCAAAGAGATCGTGTTTACCGTGCGCGATACCGGCGAAGGCATTCCCAAGGAAAACCTGGCGCGGGTGTTCGACCGTTACTGGACGGTGAAGGAGGGCAACCCGACCGGAACCGGACTGGGCTTGTACATCACGCAGGGGATTGTTGAAGCCCATGGCGGGCGCATCGAGGCCAGCAGTGAGCCGGGTGAGGGCACGGAGTTTCGGTTTACCGTGCCGGCGATGCTCTCCGGGGAATGAAGAAATCCGTGCCACGTTAAGCGGGGCACGGATTTTGGGTGGTTAGCCCAGATCGCTCAACGACATGAACACGTGTTTCGGCATCGGTACAAATCGATTGTTGCGCAGTTGGCTGATCGCATACACCGCGCTGGCGGTACGACCATTGCCGTCGCCGAAGCCTTGAAAACCGGCGATGGCCGCCAGCAAGTGTTTGTCGACGTGCTCATGGGCGGCATCGAGCTTTTTCAGATGTTGTTCCAGCGCAGCAAAACCGCTGATGCTGCCGCCATATCTTGTTGGCTGTCCTGCCCCGCGCACAGAATCCGCCAGTTGAGGAACCAGTCGTGCGTGGATCTCTTTGACCACGGTCGCATCGGTGAGCGATTTATTGTTGCTCGTATACTCGCGCAGGATCGCGACAATGTGCTCCAGTTCGTTGTCGGAGGACGAACCCTTGACCATCCAGGCTCCGGCTCTCTGAGCATTGTTGGTGAAACCCTGCGGGTTGAACGCCGATTCCGGCATCACATCGTTGTAGGGTGGCTTGCCCAGATCCAGCTTCAAGACATTTTGCTGATGATTCTTCAGATAGAGGACTTTCTTTGCTTCAAGCTCGGCGGTGGATCCAAGTATTTCCGAAAAGTCACCAGCGTTTGTAGTGAACTTCGTGCCGTTGAACCGGGGGCCTCTGCTTTTGGTGAAGCTAATCAGTACGTCGTTCGCAGCGGCATGACCTATTAACGATTCCAGTTGCTGGAATCCTTTTGAGGATTGAGTCGCTTCCCTCGTTGCAGCGTTGAACAGATGCTGCAGTTCTGTCGCATTGCCGCCCTTGGGTATGGAAACAACGTCCTGGCTCAGGCGTGTGACGAGCTGTTCGACTGTTTCGAGTGCATCATCCTTGAACAATGCCCGTGCATGCGCCAGCGTCGGCAACGTCATGCGAATCTCCGCTGCAACTCCGGTCTTGCTCAGGGCCTTGACCAGGTCGTACGAGCCGCTGCTGGTACTGCTCAGCGCTCGGAGTTGTCCGGCTCCGGCCCGGATGACGGTATGGCCGAAATGGCTGAGTTTCATCACGCCTTTGCCGACCAGTCTGGCGCCACCGTAAACCAGCTTCGGAACGCCATCGAGCGGATTGAACACCGACAGCGCTACGCTTGCGCCGACCTTGCTCAGGCTTAACAGTCTTGTACTGCTGCCCAGCGCCTTGCCGAACGGCCCCAGGGCTCCGGCAAAGACGAAGAGGATCGCGGTCAGGTCCATCACACAACTGAATATGGCGCCGCTGCGAAGATCCGGGTCACTGGAGGACAGGCCCCTGATGCATTGGCGGAACGGGATGACGACGTCGAGAATGGTTTCGGTGATGTTGTCCCAGTCATCAAGATTCTTCTCCAGGGCGGTTTTGTCGTAACTGATTGCATAAAACTGATCGTAATGGGTCGGCGGATTATGTTCGGCAATGATTTCGCCGATCTTGTTGAAACGTTCCGAGTTGAAACTGTGCATAGGGCTACGCGTAAAGGGTAGCGAGTCGTCAGGCTCATCGAATTCGGCAAAGCGTTCGAGAATGATGCCCGGCCTGTCTCGCAGCTCCTCGCCCAAGGGGGCCTGGCCTTCGAAGTAGGCGGTTTTTTCGATTCGCGTATGAAGATACGTCAGCGACTTGAAGTCGTTGTCGCCGTTCGGCCCTTCGGTAAACCATCCGATCTCATCGAGTGTCTGGCCGCGGACGTAGGCCTCAGCAAGAGCCGGATTATTGCGGCAAATGCCTTGCAGGGGGAATATCTCAAAACAGTAAAACTGCAATCCATACTTGCAAAACAGCAGGGTGCCGAAGCGCGCTGTTTTACGTGGATCAAAAGGCACAAAGCTGCTGTTTATCGGGGTTTGTATGGAGAATTCGCGAACGATGAATATGGCTGCCTTGCCAAATTCAAGTGCCATCCGTTCTTCCTGTGGCAGTCGTGAAAGTGTCAGGCGCATAGTGGTGTTGATGGCCGCTTTGTATTGCTTGAAGTATTCTTTTACTTTTGCCTTGTAAAGGTCATTGATTGGTTCGAGTCTCAGCAGATCCGGATGTGCCTTGTAGATACTTGTGCCGGATTGCCTGTCATAGTCCTTTTTGAACAACAGGTTGCGCGTCATATAAACATCAAGTACGGAATGATAGTTGCGTTTGAATCCGTATTCGACCGGCAACGATATTTCTGTCGTCGGATCGCAATCAATGTCGTACAGCTCGGCTTTCGCCAGCTTGCGCCGACTGACCGGTGGGGTGGCGAGCGTTGTCAGTGCGGCGCTGATCGCGTCGAGGTGGGCGTTGTATTGGCTGGCTGCCTGCTTGAACAGTTCCTGGGTTGGCAGTTCATTGGCATTTTCCGGTTCCAGGCCATTCAGCATCGACCAGTCCATGATGCCTTGCAGGTTCGCCCAGTCATGCAGGGTCTGCTGTTGCGCACTGGTGGGCAAAATCGCGCCCAATTCAAGCAACTTGTCATAGGACATCTGACTGGACAGGCCCGGCGCGACGCTCTCGGCCAGACTTACCGATTTGCGCAGAATTACCCAACCAGGCGTGCCGATCTGCAGAGTTGCGGGTGTCCTGACCAGGAACTCAGGTGCAAGTCCGGCGAGGATCAGTTCCAGCGTCATGGGAACTGCATATTCCTTGATACGTCGGCGTCCGAGTGCCTGTTCCAGTGCCAGGTTGACCTCATGGGAGGTAGCCTGCACGTAACCTGGGTTATAGATATTCTGCTCGATGAAGTTCTGGTTCTTGTCTTCGCGACCCAACGACAAATCCAGCATGACCGCTGCGACCAGCAGGCGACTGCGCTGCGCTGCGCTGTGCTCAGCACAGTCGCATTGGCCATGGACGGTCCATTCAACGCTTCAAGGCAGGACTGGACGAAAGCTTTGGCTTCTTCGGTCTCGATCAGCAGTGCCCAGGCGCGACGCGGGTATTCACGCAGGGCTGTCGGCGTCTCTTTCTTGAGCAGTGCGCCCGCCAGATAATTGATCAGCGGTTCCGCGCGCGGCTCGCCCTTGTCCATCAACTTATGGATGACCTGGTAGATAGCCGATTGCTGATCTTCGTCGATGCACAGCTCTGTTGCGCCGGTTTCGTTCGATATCCCCCAGTAGTTGCCATGCGTGGGCGGCAGCGGCAACGTCAGTTCGAGCCAGGCAATCAGGTTTTGCAACTGGTCTGCGGTCTCGGGCAGGCTCAGTTGCTGGAACTGCAGCCAGTTGAGCAAGGGCAGACGGTCGCTTGAAGACACGATGCCGCCTGTCATGACTGCACTGCTGGCCAGCAGTTGCAGGTCGGCTTTCAACGAATCAATGTCGTTGATCTGCTGGGTGATATCAATGCGCTCGATAAACGTCCCGACAGTTGTTTCGATTTCATGGACTTGAAAGATTTCGCCCTTTTTATTGACCAGTGTCCAGTTGTCATCATTGATTTCTAACGTATCGACGATTGCAACGAATTGTGGCTGACGTACCAGTTGGCGCAGGACGATGTGTGCCGAAAAATGCGCTTGATTGAATAGACTTCCCTCAAGAGTCGATATGCACAGTTGTTTGTTATTAACACGGTTGGTGGGGTAGGTATAGTTGTCGCTGGCCTTGGCCTTTTCCCACTTTTCGAGCATGGCTCTCATTGTCTGCGCAATATCACGTCGCTCAAGTTGCTCACTTGATAGAGGTGCTGGGGTAAAAAGATTGGTTGAAGTCGTCATTGGGTGTCAGTCCATCCATGGCTATATAGGTGGGTCAATAAACGGGTAACGCGAAGATTTGTTTTCGCGTGGCGACTATATCGGCGCAACCAGGGTTTGTTTTGCAGTATTGGTTTCAACGTATGTTTCGTGTCGGTCGATACGAGGGCAATTTTGTTCAATACAGCAGGCCGTGCCTTAGTTAGCCTGAGTCTCTTTCTCCCCACTCTGCAGCAGGTGCGTAATGAGTCTGATTGTGTCGATGGCGGCGTTTGCGCTGGTGGCGTCCATAACCCCGGGGCCGGTGAATATAGTGGCGCTGAGTTCCGGTGCGCAGTTCGGCTTTCGGGCCAGTCAGCGGCACGTGGCAGGAGCGACGCTGGGTTTTGTGCTGTTGCTGGTGCTGATGGGCCTGGGGCTGCATGAGGTCCTGAAACTGTGGCCATTTCTGACCCGGGTGGTGCAATTGGCCGGGGTGGCGTTTCTGTTGTTCATGGCCTGGAAACTGGCTGCCGATGACGGCCAGTTGCATGCCGGCGAGGCGGGTCGGGCGCCGTCGATGTTGTACGGCGCGGTGATGCAATGGCTCAACCCGAAAGCCTGGCTGGCGTGTGTGGCAGGGATGGGCGCGTTTGTCGCCGATGGCGAGGCACGGCTGGTCTGGCAGTTCGCCGCGGTGTATCTGGTGATCTGTTATCTGTCGGTCGGTTGCTGGGTCTATGCCGGGACGTTTCTGCGTGGGTATCTGGGCAATCCGAAGGGGATGCGCCTGTTCAATCGGTTGATGGCCTTGTTGCTGGCGGCGAGCGCGGGTTATCTGCTGTTGCCGTGAGCCCGGCGCCAGGATCAGCCGCGATATTGGCCGGGTGTCGCCGCCAGATGCTGTTTGAATGCGCGCTGAAAATGCGCCTGATCGGCAAACCCTGCTTCCAGCGCGACATCGGCAATCAACTGGCCGCTGCGCAGGCGTTCGCGGGCGAACTGGATGCGCTGGTTGACCACAAAGGCATGCGGAGTCATGCCGTAATGCTGCTTGAACGCACGGATCAGATACGACGGTGACAACTGCGCCGCCGTGCAGATGTCCTCCAGGCTGAGCAGGTCAGTGCAGTGTTCGCGGATGAAGTCGGCGGCGCGTTCGAGCTTGAAATTCGGCTCGCGTAACGGTGGTTCAGCCGGGTTCAGGCGTAGTTGCAGATCGCTGAAAAACTCCACCGCTGCGCTGTGTTTGCGCAGTACGTCCTGCTGCTCGTCGACCAGTGTGGCGTAAAGCCCTTGCAGGTCACGAAACAGTCGCGGGTCATCCAGATGAGTAGTGGAAAACCGCCGAAACTCAAGCTCGGCACTGAACCCCAGTTGATGCTGCAGATCTGTCAGCCACGGCGTCTCGACATACAGCATCAGGTACGACCACGGCTGATCATCGAGCGGGTTGCAGGCATGCACGTCGCCGGGATTCATCAGCACCACGGTGCCGGCGGCGACTTCGAACGTCGATTGCTCATGCACATAAATGCTCCGCCCGGCGGTGATCGCACCAATCGAAAAATGCGCATGGGAATGGCGTGAGTAGCAGACCTCACGGCCATCGGCGATGGCCCGCGCTTCGATGAAGGGCAAGGCATCGTCGCGCCAGAAGCGAGGGGCTTTTTCAGGATTTTTGGCGGCAGCGTGTTTCATCGTTATGGTTCCCGGCGGGCCAGACACCGGAGTGTATTAGCTCTGGCCGGCGAAGGCCCGCTCCAGTTCGGCGATGTCGAGTTTTTTCATCTTGAACATGGCCTGCATTGCCCGTTGCGACTTGCTGGTGTCGGGGTCCAGCATCATGTGCATGAACGCCACCGGCACGATCTGCCACGACACCCCGAACTTGTCCTTGAGCCAGCCGCATTGCTGGGCCTCGACCGGGCCGCCTGCCGACAGGTTGCCCCAGAAGTGGTCGACCTCTTCCTGATTCTGGCAATTGACCTGAAACGAAATGGCCTCACTGAACTTGAACATCGGCCCGCCGTTGAGGCCGGTGAAGGTCTGGCCGTCGAGTTCGAAACTGACGGTCATCACCGCGCCTTCCGGCTTGCCGTGAAATTCCTGGCCGACCTTGCTGTAGTGGGTCAGGCCGGTGATTTTCGAATGATCGAAGATCGAGCAATAGAACTTCGCGGCGGCTTCGGCCTGATCATCGAACCACAGGCACGGTGTGAGTTTTTGAAAGCGTTGCATGGCAGTCATCCTCGGCAGGTTAGACACGCAGGATTTACAGCGTAGTCAGTCCTTGGTCGAATGGCGCTGCCGTAGATCGACAAGTGCGGCGCTTGCTGACAAACCCTGTAGGAGTGAGCCTGCTCGCGAAAGCGTCGGCACATGCGGCAACGAGCCTGTCAGACACTCCGCATTCGCGAGCAAGCTCGCTCCCACAAGGGGTTCGAGTTGCCCCGGTCAGCGCCGTTCGGCGATCAGCAACAGCGACTGTGGCACCGGGCTTTGCGGATGCTGCGGCTCTTGCAGGCTGACCAGTCGAAACCCGGCCATGTCCAGCGCGTTGCACCAGCTCGACAGCGTGCGGAAATACCATGGCATCGGCTGCCACTGGCCCTTGAACCCGGCGAAGGACTCTTCACGCCAGCCATCCTGATAATCGCCCGCCGCCACGGCCCACGGATGCAGGGTCTGAATGATCATGGCGCCGCCCGGAACCAGCAACGCATGCATTGCGGCGAGCAATGGAATGATGTCCTGATGCAGCAGCGAGAAGTTGGCGCAGATCAAATCGTAGTCACGGCCAATATCAATTTCGGTGTCGACCAATGCCGCATAACTGGCCACATGTACCTTGGCCGAACCGGCCTCGCGTGCAGCCTCGATCAATGTCGCATCGCCATCGACGCCCGCCGCATCGGTACCGCGATCCGCCAGCGCCCGCAACATCCAGCCTTCGCCGCAACCCAGATCCAGCACGCGTCCCGGTTGGCGGCCCATGATCGCCAGCAGGATCGCCTGATCGGTGACCTGCTGACGGCTTTCGATGGCACCGCTGCGGATCGCGTCGATCCAGGCATCAGCGTTGGTGTGCCAGCTTTGCAACAAGATGGATTCGTGGGAGGGCATGGAGCGGTCTCCGGTAAAGGCCGATAGTGGGCGTTCACTTGTACGGCTGCTATGTTCAATGGCTTAACAGAGTCTGGCAGAGGATAGACACCATGAACCCATTAACTGGCGGTTGCCTGTGCGGCGATGTGCGTTTCGAAGCATCGGGCCAACCTTACCGCGTCGGCATCTGCCACTGCCTCGATTGCCGCAAACACCACGGCGCGTTGTTTCATGCCTCGGCGATATTTCCCGAGAATGCGGTGACCGTCAGCGGCAAGACCGGCGAGTATCAAGGGCGAGTGTTCTGTCCGCGCTGTGGTTCGCCGGTACTGGCGCGTTCGGGGGATGAAATTGAAGTGAATGTCGGCTCGCTGGACGCGCCGAACCAGCTCAAGCCGACTTATGAGCTGTGGACTGTGCGGCGCGAGTCATGGTTGCCGGCGCTGCCACTGGCGCACCACTACGAACGTGATCGCGAACGCACGGGGCGCACCGAGGAATAGCAAAAAGTCCGGGCAAGCCCGAGTCCCCTGGTGGGAGCGGGCTTGCTCGCGAAAGCGGTGGTTCAGCCAACTCGATATCGACAGACCGATTGCCTTCGCGAGCAACCCGCTCCCACAGGATTTGTGTTGGATAGATAGAATTGTTTGCACCACCGACCTTGGTGGGAGCGAGCTTGCTCGCGAAAGCGGTGGTTCAGTCAACCTGATATCGACAGACAGATAGCCTTCGCGAGCAAGCCCGTTCCTTCAGTGGAGTCAGCTGACTTCGGTTATCTCAGCCGCGAATAAATGCCAGCAAATCGGCATTGATCGTCGCCGCCTCAGTCGTCGGCATCCCGTGCGGAAACCCCGGATATGACTTCAGCGTGCCATTTGGCAGCAGTTTCGCCGACAAAGGCCCCGAGTTCGCATACGGTACGATCTGATCGTCCTCGCCATGCATCACCAGCACCGGCACGGTGACTTTCTTCAGGTCTTCAGTGAAATCGGTCTGCGAGAACGCAACGATCCCGTCGTAATGCGCCTTGGCGCCGCCGATCATGCCCTGACGCCACCAGTTGCCGATGATCCCCTCAGACGGCTTGGCCCCGGGGCGGTTATAGCCATAAAACGGCCCGCTGGGGATATCGCGGTAGAACTGCGCACGATTGTCCGCCAGTTGCGCCTGAAAATCGTCGAACACCGATTTCGGCAAGCCACCCGGATTGCTTTCGGTCTGCACCATCAACGGTGGCACCGCGCTGATCAACACGCCTTTGGCGACGTTGTCCTGACCATGACGGGCGATGTAGTGGATGACCTCGCCGCCGCCGGTGGAGTGGCCGACATGCACCACGTTCTTCACCCCCAGGTGCTGAACCACCGCCAGCGCATCGTCGGCGTAATGGTCCATGTCATGGCCGTCCCAGACCTGACTCGACCTTCCGTGCCCCCGGCGGTCATGGGCGATCACTCGAAAACCCTGGCCCAGGAAGAACAGCATCTGCGCATCCCAGTCATCCGAGCTGAGCGGCCAGCCGTGGTGGAAGTGGATCACCGGGGCGTCCTTCGGGCCCCAGTCCTTGTAGAAAATATCGACGCCGTCTTTGGTGGTGACAAATCCCATGTTCGCGACTCCTGAGCATTGTGATGGGTTACCGCGCTCGTCGCAGACCGGTCGTGAGGGTTCGGATAAGCGCCGTTATCAGCCAGAGGATTAAAGTCGACATTTTTGCGATAGGGCATGACCGGTGGTCGCCACGTCTGGCTTCACGCGCAAATTAGGCTTTGCTGAAAGGGATAAGCCGAGGCGCGCACAGGCTTCGATGGCCGTAACGACGCCCCTTCAGAACACCGTGAGTCTGAGGAAAATCCCCGATGCTGACCTTGAATATCAATGGCAAGGATCAGGAGCTCGATGTGCCGGCCGACATGCCGTTGCTCTGGGTCCTGCGTGACGTTGCGCACCTGACCGGTACCAAATTCGGCTGTGGCATGGCCCAGTGCGGCGCCTGCACCGTACACGTCGATGGCGCACCATTGCGTGCCTGTATCACGCCCGCCACCGCGGTGGCCAACGGGCAGAAAATTCTCACCATCGAAGGCCTTTCGACCGATGGCTCGCACCCGGTGCAGCAGGCCTGGGCCGAACTTGATGTGGTGCAGTGCGGCTACTGCCAGTCGGGGCAGATCATGTCTGCCGCCGCGCTGCTGGCGAAAATCCCCAAGCCCACCGACAGCGATATCGATCAGACGCTCTCCGGCAATATTTGCCGCTGCGGTACCTATCCGCGAATCCGCGCGGCTGTGAAACGTGCGGCCGAGATCGGCTGATTGGGAGACAGACGATGAACAGTCCTGTATCGCGTCGCGGATTTCTCAAGGGCAGTGCCGTGCTGGGGGGCGGTCTGGTGGTGGCGTTCGTCGTGCCTGGTGCCCATCGTTTTGCTCTGGCGGCGGAGAATGAAGGCAAGGTCTTCGCGCCGAATGCGTTTTTGCGCATTGCCGCCGACAACAGCGTGACGGTGTTGCTCGGGCACTCGGAAATGGGTCAGGGCATCTGGACCGGTCTGACCATGCTGATCGCCGAAGAACTGGACGCCGACTGGTCGACGATCCGCGTCGAACACTCGCCGGCCTCGGCGGCCAATTACGGCATGCCCGCGTTTGGCGGGATGCAGATTACTGGGGGCTCGACCTCGACCTGGATGGAGTTCGACCGTTACCGGCTGGCCGGGGCCACGGCGCGGCAGATGCTGGTGGAAGCGGCGGCCAAGCGCTTCAACGTCGCTGCGTCGACGATTCGCACCGAGTCCGGCGTAGTGATCGCCGGCGATAAACGCGCGACGTACGGCGAACTGGCGGACGCCGCCGGGCAACTGCCAGTGCCGGATCCAAAGTCGATCACCTTCAAGGAGGCCAAAGACTGGAAGGTCATCGGCAAGCCGACCAAGCGTCTCGACACCCCGGAGAAAATCACCGGCCGCGCCAAGTTCGGCATGGACGTGCAGTTCGACGGTTTGATGACGGCGATGGTCGCCCGTGCGCCAGTGTTCGGTGCCACGGTCAAATCCTTCGAGGGCGCCGAGGCGCTGGCGGTGCCCGGCGTGCACAAAGTGGTGCAGGTGCCGACCGGCGTGGCGGTGATTGCCGATCATTACTGGGCGGCGAAACTCGGTCGTGATGCATTGAAAGTCGATTGGGATCTGGGGCCGCATACGGATCTGAGCAGCCAGGGCCTGCTCGACAGCTTCCGCAAGCTGGCGGCGACACCAGGCACTTCCGCCAGTCAGGCTGGGGATCCGAAGGGCAACTTTGACAAGGCGGCGAAGAAAATCGATGTCGAATACAGCGTGCCGTATCTGGCGCATGCACCGATGGAACCGCTGAACTGTACGGTGAAGATCAGCGCCGAGAAATGCGAGATCTGGACCGGCACACAATTCCAGACCCTCGACCAGATGGTCGCCGGCAAGATCACCGGGCTTAAACCGGAACAGGTGGAAATTCATACCGAGTTTCTTGGCGGCGGTTTCGGGCGTCGGGCCAATCCGACCTCGGACTTCGTCGCCGAAGCGGTGCAAGTGGCGAAAGCCGCCGGGCTGCCGGTGAAAACCGTGTGGTCGCGCGAGGATGACATTCGCGGCGGTTATTACCGCTCGATGTTCCTGCATCAGGCACGCATAGGCCTGGACGGGCAGGGCATGCCGCTGAGCTGGCAGCATGTGCTGGTCGGCCAGTCGATCATGGCCGGCACCATGCTCGAACAGACCATGGTCAAGAACGGCATCGACGCGACTTCGGTCGAAGGTGTGGCCGACAGCCCGTATATCAAGGGCCTGGCCCATCAACAGGTCGAGCTGCATTCGCCGCAGACCGGAATCAATGTGCTGTGGCTGCGTTCGGTGGGGCACAGCCACACCGCGTTCGTCATGGAGTCGCTGATCGATGAGATGGCCACGGCGGCGGGCAAGGACCCGATCGAATATCGACGCACCTTGCTCAAGGACCATGCGCGGCATCTCGGGGTGCTGAATCTGGCGGTGGAGAAGGCCAACTGGACAGCGCCGTTGCCTGACGGGCATGCATTGGGCGTGGCGGTACACGAGTCGTTCGGCAGTTATGTGGCGCAGGTGGCCGAGGTCTCGCAGGACAATCTGGCGATTCGCGTGCACCGCGTGGTGTGTGCGGTGGATTGCGGGATAGCGGTCAACCCGCAGAGCATCGCGGCGCAGATGGAATCGTGCATCACCTTTGGCCTGGGCATGGCGCTGCACAGCAAACTGACGCTCAAGGATGGCGCGGTGGTGCAGTCCAATTATCACGACTATCAAGTGCTGCGGCTCAACGAGATGCCGCTGGTCGAGGTGCATATCGTGCCCAGCAGCGACAAACCCGGCGGCATCGGCGAGGCCGGTGTTCCGCCCACCGCGCCGGCGGTGGCCAACGCGGTGTATGCGCTGACCGGGCAACGCCTGCGTGAACTGCCGCTGCAACTGTCGGGGGTGTGAGATGAAACGACATCTGCTGTTGGGCACGGTGATACTGCTGGGGCTGGGCGGCTACGCCTCGGACCTGTTCGCCGATGATCAGGAAGCGCTCAAGGCGTTCGGCACGGTGCAGAAGGTGTTCCAGAGCCCGCGCTGCCAGAACTGCCACATCCCCGGCGACTCGCCGCTGCAGTTCGATGCGGGCAAACCACACGCGATGAATGTGGTGCGTGGCATGGACGGCAAGGGCGCCGCCGGTTTGCCCTGCGCCACCTGCCACGCCGAGAGCAATCCGCCGGCCAGTTATGGCCCGCATGCACCTCCGGGAGCGCCGCACTGGAGCTTGCCTCCGGCGGCGCACAAGATGGCGTGGATCGGCCTGCCGCCGGACAAGTTGTGCGCAATGATCAAGGATCGTTCGAGCAATGGCGACCGTGATTTCGCCGCGCTGATCAAACATGTCAGCGACGACAAACTGGTGTTGTGGGGATGGAATCCCGGGGCAGGGCGCACGCCGGTACCGGTACCGCATGACATTTTTGTGGCCCAGTTCAAGCTTTGGGCCGATGCTGGCGGGCCATGTCCGGTGGCGGGCGGTTGAGTGTGTGAGTCGCTGGCGAATCAAGCTACTCTAACGGTCATTGACCCTGATGGAGTGCGTGATGCTGGCCCCGATCAAACCCGCCAATGAAGCCACCCGAATTCAAGCGCTGCACGGCTTGAAGGTTCTTGATTCGGCGCCGGAGGAGCGTTTTGACCGGCTCACGCGGCTGGCCAAACGCCTGTTCAACGTGCCGATTGCGCTGGTGACGCTGGTGGACAAGGATCGGCAGTGGTTCAAGTCGTGCGTCGGCCTCGAGGTCAACGAAACCCCGCGTGATGTGTCGTTCTGTGGGCACGCGATTCTTCAGGACGAATTGCTGCTGGTGCCTGATGCCAAGCAGGACAAGCGCTTTCATGACAATCCGCTGGTCACCGGCGAGCCGAAGATTCGTTTCTACGCGGGCTACCCGCTGACCGTGCCCAACGGCAACAAAATGGGCACGTTGTGCCTGATCGACACCCAGCCGCGTGAACTCGACGACGAGGAGCGTGCCCTGTTGCGCGATCTCGCCGGCATGGCCGAGCAAGAGTTGATGGCGGTGCAGATGGCAAGCATGGACGAGCTGACGCTGCTGTCCAACCGCCGCGGCTTCAAGACCCTGGCCCAGCATGCGCTGGACGCCTGCAAACACCGGGACAAACCGGCGACGCTGCTGTTTTTCGATCTCAATGACTTCAAACAGATCAACGATCGTTACGGCCATGCTGAGGGCGACAGTGCGCTGAAGACCTTTGCCGATGTGCTGCGCATCGCTTTTCGCGAGAGCGATGTGGTCGGGCGCCTGGGCGGTGACGAGTTCGTGGCGCTGCTGACCGGCTCCAGTCACGTCGAAACCACAGCGATCATGGCCCGGCTCAAGGAAATCCTCGACGAACGCAATGCGATGTTGCAGCGCGGCTACGAGATTCGCTTCAGCGTCGGCCAGATCGAATACGATCCGCAACGCCATGAAACGGTGGATCGACTGCTGGCCGATGCCGACGAGGCGATGTATGCGCACAAGCAGGCGTTGAAACGGCGCTGATTCAGGCCTCATCGCTGGCAAGCCAGCTCCCACAGTTTTATCGGGTGCCCACAAAATCCAGATACACCGCAGAACCCTGTGGGAGCGGGCTTGCTCGCGAAAGCGTCCGCTCAGGCGATATCCATGTTGAATGTGCCAGCCTCTTCGTGAGCAAGCCCACTCCCACAGGTTTGTCGGCTGCCCACAAAATCCAGATACACCGCAGAACCCTGTGGGAGCGGGCTTGCTCGCGAAAGCGTCCGCTCAGGCGATATCCATGTCGAATGTGCCGGCCTCTTCGTGAGCAAGCCCACTCCCACAGGTTTATCCGCTGCCCACAAAGTTCAGGCGCATCGCAAAACAGTGTGGGAGCGAGCTTGCTCGCGAAAGCGTCCGGTCAGGCGATATCCATGTCGAATATGCCGGCCTCTTCGTGAGCAAGCCCACTCCCACAGGTTTATCGGGTGCTCACAAAATCCAGATACACCGCAGAACCCTGTGGGAGCGAGCTTGCTCGCGAAAACGTCCGGTCAGGCGATATCCATGTTGAATGTGCCAGCCTCTTCGTGAGCAAGCCCACTCCCACAGGTTTATCGGCTGCCCACAAAATCCAGATACACCGCAGAACCCTGTGGGAGCGGGCTTGCTCGCGAAAGCGTCCGCTCAGGCGATATCCATGTTGAGCCAGCCTCTTCGTGAGCAAGCTCACTCCCACAGGTTTGTCGGCTGCCCACAAAATCCAGATACACCGCAGAACCCTGTGGGAGCGGGCTTGCTCGCGAAAGCGTCCGGTCAGGCGATATCCATGTTGAATCTGCCGGCCTCTTCGTGAGCAAGCCCACTCCCACAGGTTTATCCGCTGTTCACGAAATTCAGGCTCACTCCTACAGGGGATTTGGGTTGTTGAAGACATTGCAGGCACAAAAAAACCCGCCGATTGGCGGGTTTTTTATCGGCAGAACGAAGATTACTCTTCGATGTTGCCCATGGCGGTGGTGTTGAAGCCGCCGTCCACGTACATGATTTCACCGCTGATGCCCGACGCCAGGTCGGAGCACAGGAAGGCGCCGGCGTTGCCGACTTCTTCGATGGTGACGTTGCGGCGCAGTGGGGTTTGCGCTTCGTTGGCGGCCAGCATCTTGCGGAAGTTCTTGATGCCCGAGGCTGCCAGGGTACGGATCGGGCCGGCCGATACGCAGTTGACGCGGGTGCCGTCCGGGCCCAGGGAGCCGGCCAGGTAACGCACGCCAGCTTCCAGCGAAGCCTTGGCCATGCCCATCACGTTGTAGTTCGGCATGGTGCGCTCGGCGCCCAGATACGACAGGGTCAGCAGGCTGCCGTTGCGGCCTTTCATCATTTCGCGGCCAGCCTTGGCCAGGGCCACGAAGCTGTAGGCGCTGATGTCGTGAGCGATGCGGAAACCTTCACGGGTGGTGGCTTCGGTGAAGTCGCCGTCCAGTTGGTCGCCCGGGGCGAAGCCGACGGAGTGCACGATGCAGTCCAGGCCGTCCCACTTCTTGCTCAGTTCTTCGAAGACCTTGGCGATTTCTTCATCGCTGGCCACGTCGCACGGGAAGCACAGCTCAGGGCTCGAACCCCAGCCTTGAGCGAATTCCTCAACACGACCTTTCAGTTTGTCGTTCTGATAAGTGAAGGCAAGCTCAGCGCCCTCGCGATGCATGGCGGCAGCGATGCCGGATGCGATGGACAGCTTGCTGGCGACACCGACGATCAGTACGCGCTTACCGGCGAGAAAACCCATGTGTTGCTCCTCTTTCAGGTTATTGCGCAGTGGCTGGTGCCAAAAAAGCGGCTTCCAGCAACTGCTGTGTATACGGATGTTTGGGGGCGGCAAAAATATCTTGCGCGTCTCCCTGTTCGACCACTTGGCCATGCTTGACCACCATCAGCTGGTGGCTCAGCGCTTTGACGACAGCCAGGTCATGGCTGATGAACAAATACGTCAGGTTGTACTTGGCTTGCAGTGAACGCAACAGCTCCACCACTTGCCGCTGCACCGTGCGGTCGAGCGCGGAAGTCGGCTCGTCCAGCAGGATCAGCGCCGGTTTCAGCACCAAAGCCCGGGCAATGGCGATACGTTGCCGTTGCCCACCGGAAAATTCGTGAGGGTAGCGGTGCCGGGTTTCCGGATCCAGACCTACCTCCTTCAATGCCGCAATAATCGCCGCTTCCTGCTCGGCGGCGGTGCCCATCTTGTGAATCCGCAGGCCTTCGCCAACGATGTCGCTGACGCACATCCGCGGGCTCAGGCTGCCGAACGGATCCTGAAACACCACCTGCATCTCCCGACGTAACGGGCGAACCTCGTTCTGCGTCAGGCAGTCTAGCTGTTTGCCCTCAAAGCGAATCGCGCCTTTGCTGCCGATCAGCCGCAAAATTGCCAGACCGAGGGTGGATTTGCCGGAACCGCTTTCCCCCACGATCCCCAGCGTCTGTCCCTGAGGCAGGCTGAAATTGATGCCGTCCACTGCCTTGACGTAATCCACCGTGCGCTTGAGCAGGCCTTTCTTGATCGGGAACCAGACTTTGAGGTTCTCGACTTCGAGCAGTGGCGCCCCGATTTTATTGGTCGCCGGGCCTCCGCTGGGCTCCGCGCCGAGCAATTCCCGAGTGTACGGATGCTGCGGCGAACGGAACAGCTCTGCGCACGATGCCTGTTCGACGATGCAACCGCGCTGCATGACACATACGCGATGCGCAATTCTTCGCACCAGGTTCAAATCGTGACTGATCAGTAGCAGCGACATGCCCAATCGAGCCTGAAGTTCCTTGAGCAAATCGAGGATTTTCAGCTGAACGGTCACGTCCAGTGCGGTGGTCGGTTCGTCGGCGATCAGCAGTTCCGGCTCGTTGGCCAACGCCATGGCGATCATCACCCGCTGGCGCTGGCCGCCGGACAATTCGTGGGGCAGGGCCTTGAGGCGTTTGTGCGGCTCGGGAATGCCGACCATCTCCAGCAGCTCCAAAGTGCGCTTGGTCGCGACTTTGCCGCTCAGACCCTTGTGGATGCCGAGGATCTCGTTGATCTGCTTCTCGATCGAGTGCAGCGGGTTGAGCGAGGTCATCGGCTCCTGAAAGATCATCGCGATGCGGTTGCCACGAATATGCCGGATGGTCTTTTCGCTCAGCCCCAGCAGATTCTGCCCGGCATAGTTGATGCTGCCGGCTGGATGGCGGGCCAGCGGGTAGGGCAGCAGGCGCAGGATTGAATGCGCCGTCACCGATTTGCCCGAGCCGGACTCGCCGACCAGGGCCAGGGTTTCGCCGCGTTTGATGTCGAAGCTCACGCCCTCGACCACCCGGTGCAGCCGCTCGTTGAAGCCGAACTCGACGGCGAGGTCGCGCACTTCGATCAGATTGTCCTGATTCATTTCACTTCCTCGGGTCGAAGGCATCGCGAGCGGACTCGCCGATAAACACCAGCAAACTCAACATCAGCGCCAGCACGGCAAACGCGCTAATGCCCAGCCACGGTGCCTGGAGGTTGGATTTGCCCTGGGCCACCAGTTCACCCAGCGACGGACTGCCGGCCGGCAAGCCGAAGCCTAGGAAGTCCAGCGCAGTCAGGGTGCCGATGGCGCCGGTAAGGATGAACGGCATGAAGGTCATGGTCGAGACCATCGCGTTGGGCAGGATGTGGCGGAACATGATTGCGCCGTTCTGCATGCCCAGCGCCCGTGCCGCACGCACGTATTCAAGGTTGCGGCCACGGAGGAACTCGGCGCGCACCACGTCGACCAGGCTCATCCACGAGAACAACAGCATGATCCCCAGCAGCCACCAAAAATTCGGCTGGACGAAACTGGCGAGGATGATCAGCAGGTACAGCACTGGCAAGCCCGACCAGATCTCCAGAAAGCGTTGCCCGGCCAGATCGACCCAGCCGCCATAGAAACCCTGCAGCGCGCCGGCGATCACGCCGATGATCGAGCTGAGCACGGTCAGCGTCAGGGCAAACAGTACGGAAATGCGGAAGCCGTAGATCACCCGTGCCAGCACATCGCGGCCCTGATCGTCGGTACCCAGCAGGTTGTCCGCCGAGGGCGGGGCTGGGGCCGGGACTTTCAGGTCGTAGTTGATGCTCTGGTAGCTGTAGGGGATCGGCGCCCACAACACCCACGCATCCTTGGCCTTGAGCAGTTCGCGGATGTACGGGCTCTTGTAGTTGGCTTCCAGCGGGAATTCGCCGCCGAAGGTGGTTTCCGGGTAGCGCTTGATCGCCGGGAAGTACCAGTGGTTGTCGTAATGCACCACCAGCGGCTTGTCGTTGGCGATCAGCTCGGCACCGAGGCTCAGGCCGAACAGAATCAGAAACAGCCACAGCGACCACCAGCCACGCTTGTTGGCCTTGAACAGTTCGAAGCGGCGGCGATTGAGAGGGGACAGGTTCATCTCAATGCTCCCGGCTGGCGAAGTCGATGCGCGGATCGACCAGAGTGTAGGTGAGGTCGCCGATCAGTTTCACCACCAGGCCGAGCAGGGTGAAGATGAACAGGGTGCCGAACACCACCGGGTAATCGCGGTTGATCGCCGCTTCGAAACTCATCAGGCCGAGGCCGTCGAGGGAGAAAATCACTTCCACCAGCAACGAGCCAGTGAAGAAGATGCCGATGAACGCCGACGGAAACCCGGCAATCACCAGCAGCATGGCGTTGCGGAACACGTGGCCGTAGAGCACGCGATTGCGCGTCAGGCCCTTGGCCTTGGCGGTGACCACGTACTGCTTGTTGATCTCGTCGAGGAAGCTGTTTTTGGTCAGCAGGGTCATGGTCGCGAAGTTGCCGATCACCAGCGCGGTCACCGGCAGCGCGAGGTGCCAGAAGTAGTCGAGGATCTTGCCGCCGAGGCTCAGCTCATCGAAGTTGTTCGAGGTCAGCCCGCGTAGCGGGAACCAGTCCAGATAGCTGCCGCCGGCAAACACCACGATCAGCAGAATCGCAAACAGGAACGCCGGAATCGCATAGCCGATGATGATCGCCGAACTGGTCCACACGTCGAAGTGGCTGCCGTGCCGCGTGGCCTTGGCGATCCCCAGCGGGATCGACACCAGGTACATGATCAGCGTGCTCCACAGCCCGAGCGAGATCGATACCGGCATCTTTTCCTTGATCAGGTCGATGACCTTGGCGTCGCGGAAAAAACTGTCGCCGAAATCCAGCTTCGCGTAGTTCTTGACCATGATCCACAGACGTTCCGGGGCCGATTTGTCGAACCCGTACATGTGCTCGATTTCCTTGATCAGTGCCGGGTCCAGACCTTGCGCGCCACGATAGGCGGAGCCGGCCACCGAGACCTCGGCACCGCCACCGGCGATGCGGCTGGTGGCGCCTTCGAAGCCTTCGAGCTTGGCGATCATCTGCTCCACCGGGCCGCCGGGCGCGGCCTGGATGATCACAAAGTTGATCAGCAGGATGCCGAACAGGGTCGGGATGATCAGCAGCAGTCGCCGAAAGATATACGCCAGCATCTGATTACTCCGTGCCCACAGGGTCGGCTTGCAGTTTGGTTTCGACTTCTATGGCGGGTTTCGCGTCAGGCTTGACCCACCAGGTGTTAATCCCGATGTCGTATTTGGGCGAGACTTTCGGGTGACCGATGTGGTTCCAGTACGCCACGCGCCAGGTCTTGATGTGCCAGTTGGGGACCACGTAGTAACCCCATTGCAGCACTCGATCCAGCGCCCGGGCATGCGCCACCAGACTGCTGCGCGAATCGGCGTTGATCAGGTTTTCCACCAGTTGATCGACGATCGGATCCTTCAGGCCCATGGTGTTGCGGCTGCTCGGTTTGTCGGCGGCGGCGCTCATCCAGAATTCGCGCTGCTCGTTGCCCGGCGAGTTGGATTGCGGAAAGCTGCCGACCATCATGTCGAAGTCCCGCGAACGCACGCGGTTGATGTATTGCGAAACGTCGACACGGCGGATCACCAGATCGATGCCGAGGTCGGCCAGATTGCGTTTGAACGGCAGCAGCACGCGTTCGAATTCGGTCTGCGCCAGCAGGAATTCGATGACCACCGGTTTGCCGTTGGCGTCGACCATTTTGTCGTCGACGATCTTCCAGCCAGCCTCCTGCAACAGCTGATAGGCCTCGCGCTGCTGGGCGCGGATCATGCCGCTGGCGTCGGTCTTCGGGTTCTCGAAGGCCTCGCTGAATACCTGCGCCGGCAGTTTGCTGCGAAACGGTTCGAGGATCGCCCGTTGCTCGGCGTCGGGCAGGCCGGTGGCGGCCATTTCCGAGTTCTCGAAATAGCTGCGGGTGCGGAAGTAGGCACCGTTGAACAGCTGCTTGTTGGTCCACTCGAAATCGAACAGCAGGCCGAGCGCCTGACGCACCCGCACATCCTGAAACACCGGGCGGCGCAGGTTGAAAACGAAGCCCTGCATGCCGGTCGGGTTGCTGTTGGCGATCTGTTCCTTGATCAGCCGACCTTCGGTCACGGCCGGAATGTTGTAGGCGTTGGCCCAGTTCTTTGCGGTCATTTCCAGCCAGTAATCGAACTGGCCGGCCTTCAGCGCTTCGACGGCGACGGTGTTGTCGCGGTAGTAATCGGTGGTCATCACATCGAAGTTGTAGAACCCGCGATTGACCGGCAGATCCTTGCCCCAGTAGTCCTTGACCCGTTCATAGCGCACCGAGCGCCCGGCTTTCACTTCGGCGACCTTGTACGGGCCGCTGCCCAGCGGGATCTCCAGATTGCCCTTGGAAAAATCACGGCTGGCCCACCAGTGTTTCGGCAGCACCGGGAGCTGACCGAGGATCAGCGGCAACTCGCGATTGTTGGTGTGCTTGAACTTGAACAACACCTTGAGCGGGTCTTCGGCGATGGCCTCTTCGACATCGCTGTAATAGCCGCGAAACAGCGGCGAGCCGTCCTTGGTCAGGGTCTGGAAGCTGAACACCACGTCTTCGGCGCGCACCGGATGGCCATCGTGAAAACGCGCTTCCGGGCGCAGGTAGAAACGTACCCAGCTGTTGTCCGGGGCTTTCTCGATCTTCGCGGCGATCAGGCCGTACTCGGTGAACGGCTCGTCGAGGCTGTGCTTGGTCAGGGTGTCGTAGATCTGCCCGATATCATCGGCCGGCACGCCTTTGCTGATGAACGGGTTGAGGCTGTCGAAGCCGCCGAACCCGGCCTGACGGAAGATCCCGCCCTTGGGCGCGTCGGGGTTCACGTAATCGAACTGCTTGAAGTCCGCCGGATATTTCGGCGGCTCGTTGTACAGGGTCACAGCGTGTTGCGGGGCGGCAATCACCAGCCCGGCGAACAGCAGACCGCTGGCCTGCACGAGCAGGGCGCGGATGGGCGTCATTTATTGTTCTCCGAAGATTTCAGCCACCACGCGCTCAGGCCCAGGGTGTAGGGCGGCGTGGTGACGAAGGCCAACCGGTTGCGGTAGGCCAGTCGGTGATAATTGAGGTACCAGTTGGGAATGCTGTAGTGCTGCCAGAGCAGCACGCGGTCCAGCGCCTTGCCGGCGGCGACCTGTTCGTCGCGGGTTTGCGCGGCGAGCAATTGTTCGAGCAGGTGATCGACCACCGGGTTGGCAATACCGGCGTAATTCTTGCTGCCCTTGACCCCGACCTGACTGGAATGGAAGTACTGCCATTGCTCCAGACCCGGGCTGAGGGTCTGGTTGAGGGTCATCAGGATCATGTCGAAATCGAACTGGTCCAGACGCTGTTTGTACTGGGCGCGATCCACCGTGCGCAGGCGCGCATCGATGCCGATGCTGTTGAGGTTTTCGATATAGGGCTGGAGGATCCGCTCAAGGTTCGGATTGACCAGCAGCAGTTCGAAGCTCAGCGGTTGCCCTGCGGTGTTTTGCAGACGCTGGCCGTTGAGTTTCCAGCCGGCCTCGGCGAGCAGCGCCAGGGCCTTGCGCATGGTCTCTCGCGGGATGCCACGGCCATCGGTTTGCGGCAGGGTGAACGGCTCGGTGAACAGCTTGGCCGGTAGTTGCTCCTTGTACGGCTTGAGCATCAGCCATTCATGCCCGACCGGCAGCCCCGTCGCGGAAAACTCGCTGTTGGGGTAGTAGCTGGTGGTGCGTTTGTAGGCATTGCTGAACAGTGCGCGGTTGGTCCATTCGAAGTCGAACATCAGGCCCAGCGCTTCGCGCACCTTGACGTCGCTGAAGGTTACACGCCGGGTGTTCATGAACAGGCCTTGGCTCTGCGTCGGGATCTGGTGCGGAATCTGCGCCTTGATCACTTCGCCACGGCGCACGGCCGGAAAGTTGTAGCCGTTGGCCCAGTTCTTCGCCTGATGCTCGATGTAGATGTCGAATTCGCCGGCCTTGAACGCTTCGAAGGCCACGTCGCTGTCGCGGTAGAACTCGACTTCCATGCGATCGAAGTTGTACTTGCCGCGATTGACCGGCAGGTCCTTGCCCCAGTAATCCTTGACCCGCTCGAAAATCAGCTGCCGCCCCGGCGTCACCGAGGTGATGCGGTACGGGCCACTGCCCAGCGGTGGCTCGAAGGTGGTGGCCTTGAAGTCGCGATCCTTCCAGTAATGCTGCGGCAGCACCGGCAACTCGCCGAGGCGCAGAATCAGCAGCGGATTGCCCGAGCGTTTCATCACGAAACGAATGCGCTGCGGGTTGAGGATGTCGACCCGCGAGACTTCCTGCAGGGCGGTGCGGTACAGCGGGTGGCCGTCCTTGAGCAGTGTTCGGTAGGAGAAGGCCACGTCGTAGGCGGTGATCTGGGTGCCGTCGTGAAAGCGCGCTTCCGGGCGCAGATTGAACACCACCCAGCTGCGATCTTCGCTGTACTCCACCGATTGCGCGATCAGGCCATAGCTCGATGCTGGCTCGTCGCCGGACGGCGAATACTGGCCGGTGCCGACCATCAGCGGTTCGTTCAGCTCATTGATGCCGTACTGCAGGAAATTCGGTGTGGTAACCGGGCTGGTGCCCTTGAACGTGTATGGGTTGACCGTATCGAAGGTGCCGAACGCCATCACCCGCAACGTACCGCCCTTGGGCGCTTGCGGGTTGACCCAGTCGAAGTGGGTAAATCTGGCCGGGTACTTGAGCGTGCCGAACTGCGCATAACCGTGACTTTCGGTAATCGTCGCGCTTGCGGGTGAGCTCAAGGCCAGGCTGATCAGGAGCAGGAGGAGGGGACGCTTCAAGTCAGATCCGATCCAGGCGGCTTGGGCTTAGTGGGCCGTACAGTAACAGCTTGTCTGGACAGGAAAAAGACAGAGGTTAATGTGGGGTTAATCGGCAAGGCCAAGAGCCCCTCACCCTAACCCTCTCCCGGAGGGAGAGGGGACTGACCGAGGTGTTTATGAGAAGTACGCCGACCTGAAATATCGAGTTGAACCCAGGTTTGAAAAACCCCCCAATCTGCTCCCTTTCCCCCTCGCCCCCTTGGGGGAGAGGGTTGGGGTGAGGGGGGGGGAATTTTGAGGGCGCAAACAAAATCAAGCCAGGCGCCAGGCGAAAAAAAGCCCCTGAAAGTTCAGGGGCTCTTCTGTCAGTGCGGCTGGTAAACCGTGAGCATCTGCCCGGGCTTGAGGGCCTTGCCGGCACCCGGGTTCCAGCGCTTGAGATGCTGCATCTCGACGTTGAAACGCTTGGCCACCACGTACAGGGTGTCGCCACGTTTGACCTTGTACTGGGTCTGCTGCTGGTTGTCTGCCTTGCCTTTGCTCTTGCTGTTGGCGGCGATCACCGTGTTGACCCGGCCACCGCTGCGCGCCGGGGTGCGCTTGGTGTTGTCCTGCATCACCAGAGTCTGGCCGACCTTGAGGTTCTTACCGGTCAGCTTGTTCCAGCGCTGCAGGTCCTTGACTTCGACCTTGTTGGCCTTGGCAATGGAACCGAGGTTGTCACCGCGCTTGACCCGATAGGCGCGCTTCAGCTTCGCCACTTCACTTGGGTCGGCCCCGTCGAACACCGGCTTCAGCGAGCGCGGGCTGATCAGCTCTTCAGGCCGCATGGTCTGCAGGCTGGCGGTCAGCAATTGCGCCTTCGACGTCGGCACCAGCAGATGCTGAGGGCCGTCGATGGTGGTGCGCTGCTTGAAGGCCGGGTTGAGCTGGAACAGCTCGTCTTCGTCGATGTTGGCCACCGCTGCGACCTTGGACAGGTCCATGCGCTGGTTGATTTCGACGACCTGGAAATACGGTTCGTTGGCGATCGGGTTGAGGTTCACCCCGTAGGCTTCCGGGGCCAGTACCACTTGCGACAGGGCCAGCAGCTTCGGTACGTAGGCCTGGGTTTCCGCCGGCAACGACGACAGGTTCCAATAATCGGTCGGCAGGCCAAGCTTCTCATTACGCTCGATGGCGCGGCTGACCGTGCCTTCACCGGCGTTATAGGCCGCCAGGGCCAGCAGCCAGTCACCGTTGAACATGTCGTGCAGACGAGTCAGGTAGTCCATCGCGGCGGTGGTCGAGGCGGTGATATCGCGACGGCCATCATAGAAGCGGGTCTGGCGCAGGTTGTAGTAACGACCGGTGGACGGAATGAATTGCCACAGGCCCGAAGCGTCGGCCCGGGAATAGGCCATCGGGTTGTAGGCGCTCTCGATCACTGGCAGCAGGGCCAGCTCCAGCGGCATGTTGCGCTCTTCGAGACGCTCGACGATGTAATGAATGTAGAGACTGCCGCGTTCGCCGGCGTTCTCCAGAAAGGACGGGTTGCTGGCAAACCACAGCCGCTGCTGCTCGATGCGCGGGTTGACGCCCAGGCCGTCCTGCAGCTGGAAACCACCGCGCATGCGCTCCCAAATGTCCTGAGGCACCTGCGGGCTGGGCTTTTCGCTGAGCCAGATCGGTTTCTGCTTGGCTCGCGCAGCAATGTTCGGCGTATGGCTCGCTTCAGGCTGCGGAGCATGGCTGGAACAGCCCGCCAACGTGGCGGACACAGCCACCGCGATGGCTTGAGCCAGGCGGGTCAGCGTGTCTGAATTGACGGACTTACGTATGGATGACGACATTGGCTGGAAGTAAGTTCCGGGCAAAAATGTCGGGCGATTCTAGAAAGCGCACCCCCTGCGGTCAACCATTCAGAATTTTTGTACCAGATGGTGAGTCACTTAGAAATTATCTTTCCATGCCCGCAGAGCCGCAAAAACCTCACTCGGCGCCCGGTTTTGAGCGCCTGCCCGTTCGTCCACTTTTTGTGTAACTAATGTTTCAGCGGTACGCAAAAACGGATTTGTGAGCTTTTCCAGGGCCAGGGTCGAGGGCAGGGTCATCACGCCTTTTTCCCGTTGTTGGGTGACTTTTTCCAGACGGGCGGCAATGTCCGGGTTGCTCGGTTCGACGGCCGCAGCAAACTTCAGATTGCTCAGGGTGTATTCATGGGTGCAATACACCAGCGTATCCTCGGGCAAAGCGGCGAGACGGCCGAGCGAGTGGTGCATCTGCTCCGGCGTGCCTTCGAACAGGCGTCCGCACCCGGCGGCGAACAGGGTGTCGCCGCAAAACAGCAGTCCGTGGTGGTAATAGGCGATGTGGCCGAGGGTGTGACCGGGCACCGCATAGACATCGAAATCCCAGCCGAGCACGCTGACCTTGTCGTTGTCCTTGAGCGCCACGTCGCGCCCCGGGATGTTTTCGCTGGCCGGGCCGTAGACCTTGGCGCCGCTTGCCGCTTTCAGGCGTTCGACGCCGCCGACGTGATCGTGATGGTGATGGGTGATCAGAATGTCGCTCAACACCCAGCCCGGGTGCGCGGCCAGCCAGGCCTGCACCGGCGCGGCATCGCCCGGGTCGACCACGGCGCAGCGCTGGGTGCGGTGATCCTGTAACAACCAGATGTAGTTGTCGGTGAACGCGGGCAGGGCACTGATCTGTATCATCGTCGGAATTCGCCAAGCGGAAAACATTGGCGCATCTTAGAGCTTCTAGCGGCGTTGGAGAATGACATGACCGATAAAGCGTTCGCTCAGGCCGATCCCGACTGGCTGGCGTTGATCGGCGCGGCCCGTGAATGGCTGGCCGGCCCGCTCGGGCAATTTTTGCTGGATGAAGAACGGTGCATGCTCGAAGACGAGTTGGGGCGGTTCTTCGGCGGCTACCTGGTGCATTACGGGCCGTCGGCCCAGACCCCGCCGTCGGCGCCGCAGGTGCAGCGCAACGTGCGGCTCGGCGCGCCGTTGCCAGGTGTCGAGATCGTCTGCGAGGAACAGGCCTGGCCGTTGAGCGAGCACGCCGCCGACGTCGTGGTGTTGCAGCACGGTCTGGATTTCTGTCTGTCGCCCCACGGTTTGCTGCGCGAAGCGGCAAGCAGCGTGCGCCCCGGCGGGCATCTGCTGATCATTGGCATCAACCCCTGGAGCAGCTGGGGCTTGCGCCATGTATTCGCCCACGACGCCTTGCGTCAGGCACGCTGCATCTCGCCGTCGCGGGTCGCCGACTGGCTCAATCTGCTGGGCTTTGCGCTGGAGAAACGCCGCTTCGGGTGCTATCGTCCGCCGCTCGCGTCGCCCAAGTGGCAGGCCCGACTGGCCGGCTGGGAACGCAAGGCCGGCGACTGGCAACTGTCGGGCGGTGGCTTCTATTTATTGGTCGCGCGCAAGATCGTGGTCGGCCTGCGTCCGGTGCGTCAGGAGCGTCGCGAGCCGATGGGCAAGCTGATTCCGCTGCCGATGGCCAAGGTCAACCGCCGTCGTATCGAACCGTAAACCTTCTTTTTATAGTGGCCGGACTTGTTCCGGCCGCGGCCATCGTCGATCCGCGATTGACGGGGCCAGGCATTTTTCTGGATAGAGTGGCATGAGCGAAAGCGTCGATAGCGTAGAACTGTTCACCGACGGTGCCTGCAAGGGCAACCCCGGCCCGGGCGGCTGGGGCGCCTTGCTGGTGTGCAAGGGCGTCGAAAAGGAACTGTGGGGCGGCGAAGCCAACACCACCAACAACCGCATGGAACTGCTCGGCGCCATCCGTGGCCTCGAAGCCTTGAAGCGGCCGTGCGAAGTGCTGCTGGTGACCGACTCGCAATACGTGATGAAGGGCATCAACGAGTGGATGGCCAACTGGAAAAAGCGCGGCTGGAAGACGGCGGCGAAAGAGCCGGTGAAAAACGCTGATCTGTGGAAAGAGCTGGACGAGCAGGTCAACCGGCACAAGGTCACCTGGAAGTGGGTGCGCGGGCACATTGGTCACCACGGTAACGAACGGGCTGACCAGTTGGCCAACCGTGGGGTGGATGAGGTTCGCGGGTACAAGCAGAGCTGATTCCCTCCGTTGCACCGAGTCGTGGCCTTCGCGAGCAAGCCCGCTCCCACACTGGATCTCCTGCGTACATCAGCACTGTGTCCACCGCAGATCAATTGTGGGAGCGGGCTTGCTTGCGAATGGAGCGACTCGGTCTACCTGAAACACCCCCACCGAGCGTGTTAACATCGCCGCTTTTGCACGATTGACCCCGTTGAGAATTGAACACTGATGGCCACCAGATCCGTTGTACTCGATACCGAAACCACCGGCATGCCGGTGACCGATGGTCACCGGATCATTGAAATCGGCTGTGTCGAACTGATCGGTCGGCGCCTGACGGGCCGGCACTTTCACGTTTACCTGCAACCGGATCGCGAGAGTGACGAGGGCGCGATCGGCGTTCACGGCATCACCAACGAATTCCTCGTCGGCAAACCGCGTTTCGCCGAAGTGGCCGACGAGTTCTTCGAGTTCATCAACGGCGCGCAACTGATCATCCATAACGCGGCGTTCGACGTTGGCTTCATCAACAACGAATTTGCCTTGATGGGTCAGCACGATCGCGCTGACATCACGCAGCACTGCACCATCCTCGACACCCTGATGATGGCCCGGGAACGTCACCCGGGGCAGCGCAATAGCCTCGACGCCTTGTGCAAACGTTATGGCGTCGACAACTCCGGCCGTGAACTGCACGGCGCCTTGCTCGACTCGGAGATTCTCGCCGACGTCTACCTGACCATGACCGGTGGCCAGACCAGCCTGTCGCTGGCCGGCAACGCCTCCGACGGCAATGGCACGGGTGAGGGCGCAGACAACTCCGCCACCGAAATCCGTCGTCTGCCGGCGAGTCGTCAGCCTGCGCGGATCATTCGGGCGACGGAAGAAGAGCTGGCGGCGCATATGGCGCGGCTGGAAATCATCGCCAAGTCGGCGGGCGGGCCGGCGCTGTGGACGCAGATTGCCGAGGCTGATGCTCAAGCTTGACCCCCTCTGTGGCGAGGGAGCTTGCTCCCGCTTGGCTGCGAAGCAGTCATAAAACCTGAATGCACTATTGATGCTGAACGAATACTGGGGGCCACTTCGCGCCCCAGCGGGAGCAAGCTCCCTCGCCACAAAAGCCGAGTCAGGCTGAATGAAGCCAACTGGCCACCCTCGCCACTTTCGCTGCAACCCTCTACCCTGAGTGCATTGGCAGACTTTGATCCGCCGCCTCGGGACACTGAGCCTCATGTACAAAGATTTGAAGTTTCCGGTGTTGATCGTCCACCGCGACATCAAGGCCGACACGGTCGCCGGTGACCGTATCCGTGGCATCGCCCGGGAGTTGGAGCAGGAAGGTTTCAATATCGTTTCGGCCATCGACTACACCGAAGGGCGGTTGGTGGCGTCGACCCATCATGGTCTGGCATGCATGCTGATCGCTGCCGAAGACGCCAGCACCCACTCGCATCTGCTGCAGAACATGGCCGAACTGATCGGTCTGGCGCGGGTTCGGGCTCCGGATCTGCCGATCTTCGCGCTGGGCGAACAGGTCACTCTGGAAAACGCCCCCGCCGATGCCATGGCCGAGCTCAATCAACTGCGCGGCATTCTCTACCTGTTCGAAGACACTGTGCCGTTTCTGGCGCGGCAAGTGGCGCGGGCCGCGCGCAAGTATCTGGACGGTCTGCTGCCGCCGTTTTTCAAAGCGCTGGTGCAGCATACCGCCGACTCCAATTATTCCTGGCACACCCCCGGACATGGCGGCGGCGTGGCTTATCACAAGAGTCCGGTGGGGCAGGCGTTTCACCAGTTCTTTGGCGAAAACACCCTGCGTTCGGATTTGTCGGTATCGGTGCCGGAACTCGGTTCGCTGCTCGATCACACCGGCCCGCTCGCTGAAGCGGAAGAGCGTGCGGCACGCAATTTCGGCGCCGATCACACCTTTTTTGTGATCAATGGCACCTCGACTGCCAACAAGATCGTCTGGCACTCGATGGTCGGTCGTGATGATCTGGTGCTGGTTGATCGCAACTGTCACAAGTCGGTGCTGCACGCGATCATCATGACCGGCGCGATCCCGCTGTACCTGTGCCCGGAGCGCAATGAGCTGGGGATCATCGGCCCGATTCCGCTGAGCGAATTCAGCCGCGAGTCGATCCAGGCCAAGATCGACGCCAGCCCGTTGACCAAAGGCCGTGCGCCGAAAGTCAAACTGGCGGTGGTCACCAATTCGACCTACGACGGCCTGTGCTACAACGCCGAGCTGATCAAACAGAGCCTGGGCAATAGCGTGGAAGTCCTGCATTTCGATGAGGCGTGGTACGCCTACGCGGCGTTTCACGAGTTTTTCGCCGGGCGTTATGGCATGGCCACCTCGCGCACCGAGGACAGCCCGCTGGTGTTCACCACTCACTCCACGCACAAGCTGCTCGCCGCGTTCAGCCAGGCCTCGATGATTCATGTGCAGGACGGCGGTGCGCGGCAACTGGACCGTGACCGTTTCAACGAAGCGTTCATGATGCACATCTCGACTTCGCCGCAGTACAGCATCATCGCTTCGCTGGATGTGGCCTCGGCCATGATGGAAGGCCCGGCCGGGCGTTCGCTGTTGCAGGAAACCTTCGATGAGGCGCTGAGTTTTCGCCGGGCGCTGGCCAATCTGCGCCAGCACATTGCGGCGGACGACTGGTGGTTCTCGATCTGGCAGCCGCCCGGCGTCGAAGGCATCGACCGGGTGCGGACTGAAGACTGGCTGCTGCAGCCGGACGCCGACTGGCACGGCTTCGGCGAAGTCAGTGACAACTATGTGCTGCTCGACCCGATCAAAGTGACCCTGGTCATGCCCGGGTTGAATGCCGGTGGCGCGCTGAGCGAGAAGGGCATCCCGGCGGCGGTGGTCAGCAAGTTCCTCTGGGAGCGCGGGCTGGTGGTGGAGAAGACCGGGCTGTATTCGTTCCTGGTGCTGTTCTCGATGGGCATCACCAAGGGCAAGTGGAGCACGCTGCTCACCGAATTGCTGGAATTCAAGCGCAGTTACGACGCCAACATCAGTCTCGCGACCTGCCTGCCTTGCGTGGCGCAGCAAGACACCGCGCGCTATCGCGGCATGGGCCTGCGCGATCTGTGCGATCAACTGCACGCCTGTTACCGCAGCAATGCCACCGCCAAACATCTGAAACGCATGTACACGGTGCTGCCGGAAATCGCCATGAAGCCGGCCCATGCCTATGATCATCTGGTGCGCGGCGAAGTCGAGGCGGTGCCGATCGATGAGCTGGAAGGAAGGATCGCGGCGGTGATGCTGGTGCCGTATCCACCGGGAATTCCATTGATCATGCCCGGCGAGCGCTTTACCGAGGCAACCCGCTCGATCATTGACTACCTGAAGTTTGCCCGCACGTTCGATAGCAGCTTCCCCGGTTTTGTCGCTGATGTGCATGGACTGCAACATGAAGACGAGGGCAATGGACGGCAGTACACCGTCGATTGCGTCAAGGAATGAGGACTTTTCCGAGTATGCAACCGGTCATGAATCCGAAATACCCAGGGCTGTCGGTGCGCGTCGCCGACGATGGTTTCGCGGCGTACATCTGGGGCAGCGACTTCAGTTTCGAGGTCGCCGCGTACGGTGCCGCCGTCATTGGCCAACCGGTCGAGCGCTGGGCGGTGACGCCGATCGTGCCGTATCGCAAGTGCTACGGCATTGATCCTGAAGAGTTCAGCAGCTATCGCGATGCCGCCGACAGCGCGATTTTCATGGCGTATCTCGATGATGAGCCGGTCGGTCATCTGGTGATCAGCACCAACTGGAATGGCTTCGCCCATATCGATGAGCTGGCGGTACACGCACCGGCGCGCCGGCATGGTGTGGCCAAGGCGCTGCTGGATGTCGCGCAGTTCTGGAGTCGCAAGAAAAAACTGCCGGGGATCATGCTCGAAACCCAGAACAACAACCTCGGCGCCTGTCGTTTGTATGAGCGCTGCGGTTACGAAATTGGTGGTATCGACCATTTGCGTTATCGCGGGATTGATCCGAACACTGCGGAAATTGCGCTGTTCTGGTACCGGCTGTTCGATAACCCGCTGGAAAACCCGCTCAGCTCGCCAGCATCGCCTCGGCTTGTTCCGTGATGATCGTCAGCAGGGTCTGAATCGCTGTCGGCGTGGCGCTGTGTCGGTAGGTCAGGGCATACAGGCTGATCGGCACCGCCGGTGACAACGGGCAGACATCCAGTCCGCTCGTCCGCGCGCCGAGGGCGGTGAATGGGTCGACGATGGCCAGTCCTTCGCCGGCCTCGACCATGCTGCGCATCATCTGATGGGTTTGTACTCGGGTCTGGATGCTCGGCGCCGGGCGCAGGGCCTGGAGTTTGTTCTCCAGCGCCGGGCTCAATGGGTCGTGGCCTTCGAGGCCAACCATTGCCTGGCCAGCCAGATCCTGCAGGGAAATGTATTTCTGCTTCGGTTGCAGCCAGCCGTGGGGCGCGAGCAGTTGCAGCTTGCCGTGGGCCAATGGCTGGCAGTGGATGTCGGGGTGTTCCGGATCGTGCAGGCTCAGGCCCAGATCGCTTTCGCGCAGCAGCAGGCTGCGGACGATGTCGCAGGTCGGAGAGCTGAGCAAGCGGCAAGGAGCGTCGGGCAAGCGTCGGCGCAGCAGCGCGATACTTTGCGGCAACAGCTGTTGCGCCAGCGGCGGGGTGCCGATGATGCGCAGGGGCGGGGCGAGGTATTGCTTGAGGCTGCTGGCCAGACGCTGCACCGGCTCCAGCGCCTGATAGACATGAGCGATTTCCACCTGCAACGCCCGCGCTTCAGGCGTCGATTGCAGCCGGCCGCGTACGCTGGCGAACAGCATGAACCCCAGCTCGCTCTCGGCTTCGCGCAAACGCTCTTCGACCTCGGTCACCGGGAGCTGCAGCCATTCGGCGGCGGTGCCCAGGTGACCGGTCTGCAAGAGCGCCTGAATCACTTCGATATGACGTAAACGCATGCGTGAAGTCCATGTTCAGCAGGTGGGGTCAGTGGCTGAATCCTACCCCAAGTCTGCGCATATGACTTCTGCTCATAACGGCCAGTTATGACGCGACGGTTGTCTCAGGCTCACGGGTCAGGGTAATACCTGACTGAACCAGGAGAAACTCGGTGTCACTGACTTTGTTGACGCGATCGCCAATGGCCAGTTTGTAAATCGGCTCCGAGCCAGTGGAACCGTCTGCCGACGGGGTGGATTCCTGGAACTCATGCACGGAATAAACGCGGCCTTCCGCATCTCTTGCATGGAACTGACCGACGAGTACTGCTGCCATCTGCTTAGAACCTCTGGAGATAAAACGCTTGATTTGCGGCTTGGTAGACCGTCATCAAGCCCTGTAAGTTTTCCTACAGGAAAAAAATAATCAGCGCGCATGAATTTCCCTTGCTCGCTGGTGAAACTGTCATCGAATCATCTATAACTACTGGCTCTTCCCACCGACAGTCGAGAGTCTTCCATGAGCAATGTCTACAACGTCGCTGTAGTCGTCGGCAGCCTGCGCAAAGCATCGATCAACCGCAAAGTCGCGCTGGCGCTGGCCCAACTGGCACCGGCGAACCTCAAACTGAAGATTGTCGAGATTGGCGACCTGCCACTCTATAACGAAGACATCGACGGCGATTCACCGCCGGCAGCCTACAGCACTTTCCGCCAGGAAGTCGGTTCTTCCGACGCGGTGCTGTTCGTCACCCCGGAATATAACCGCTCGGTGCCGGCGCCTTTGAAGAATGCGATTGACGTGGGTTCACGGCCGTATGGCAAAGCCGTCTGGAGCGGCAAACCGGGTGCGGTGATCAGCGTGTCGCCGGGGGCGATTGGCGGTTTTGGCGCCAACCAGCATTTGCGCCAGTCCTTCGTGTTTCTCGATGTGCCGTGCATGCAGCAGCCGGAAGCGTATCTGGGTGGCGCGGGTTCGGCGTTTGACGAGGCGGGCAAGTTGAGCGAGTCGGTGAAACCGTTCCTGCAGAATTTCATCAATGCGTATGGGAAATTTGTGGAACAACATAAAAAATAATCTGGTCAGAGCTGCGATAAAACAGAGATCCTGTGGGAGCGGGCTTGCTCGCGAAAGCGGTGTGTCAGACACAAAGTTGTCATCTGACACACCGCTTTCGCGAGCAAGCCCGTTCCCACGTTTGGATCTCCACTCATTGAATAATTGAAGGCTGTCGCGAATGCTCGCTGCGTCACTGATCTTCCTGCTGACCATCACCCTTGTCATCTGGCAACCCAAAGGCCTCGGGGTCGGCTGGAGCGCGACGCTCGGTGCCGTGCTTGCGCTGATCTTCGGCGTCGTGCACCTGAGCGATATTCCGCTGGTGTGGCAGATCATCTGGAACGCCACCGGCACCTTCGTTGCGCTGATCATCATCAGCCTGTTGCTCGACGAAGCGGGGTTCTTCGCCTGGGCTGCGCTGCATGTAGCACGCTGGGGGCGGGGCAGTGGGCGCAAGCTGTTTGCCTTCATGGTGCTGCTCGGCGCGCTGGTATCGGCGTTGTTCGCCAATGACGGCGCGGCGCTGATCCTCACGCCGATCGTGATTTCGATGCTGCTGGCGCTGCGCTTTTCCCCGGCGGCGACCTTGGCGTTCGTCATGGGCGCCGGCTTCATCGCCGACACCGCGAGCCTGCCGCTGGTGGTGTCGAACCTGGTCAACATCGTTTCGGCGGACTTCTTTCACATCGGCTTCAACCGCTATGCGGCGGTGATGGTGCCGGTCAACTTCGTCAGTGTGGCCGCGACGCTGGGCGTGCTGCTGTGGTTTTTCCGTCGCGACATCCCTAAGGCTTACGATCCCGAACAGCTCGAACAGCCGCACACGGCGATCCACGATAAGGCCACGTTCTATGCCGGTTGGGTAGTGCTGGTGATTCTGCTGATCGGCTGCTTTTTCCTCGAACAGCTGGGCATCCCGATCAGCGCGATTTCGGCGGTCTGTGCGGCCCTGCTGCTGGGGATCGCCGCCCGTGGCCACAAGATTTCCACGCGCAAGGTGCTGAAAGAAGCGCCGTGGCAGATCGTGATTTTCTCGCTGGGCATGTATCTGGTGGTGTATGGCCTGCGCAATGCCGGGCTGACCGGGTATCTCGCTGGCTGGCTGGATGTGTTCGCCGGGTACGGCGTATGGGGCGCGGCGCTGGGCACCGGGGTGCTGACGGCGTTGTTGTCATCGATCATGAACAACTTGCCGACAGTGCTGATCGGCTTGTTGTCGATCGATGCCAGTCAGGCCAGCGGTGTGATCAAGGAAGCGATGATCTACGCCAACGTGATCGGCAGCGACTTGGGGCCGAAAATCACCCCGATCGGCAGCCTGGCGACCTTGCTCTGGCTGCATGTGCTGGCGCGCAAGGATATCCGGATTGGTTGGGGCTATTACTTCAAGGTCGGGATTGTGCTGACGGTGCCGGTGTTGTTGATTACCTTGGCGGCTTTGGCGTTGCGGTTATCCATCTAGAACGCGTTGGCCCCTTCGCGAGCAAGCCCGCTCCCACATTTTGAGCAGCATTCCAAATGTAGAAATTGGAATGCCATCCCCTTGTGGGAGCGGGCTTGCTCGCGAAAGGGCCGGTCCAGGCACTGCAGAAACTCAGGCCTGCCCCGGCACATTCGGCCAAAGATCCGCCACCAGAAACAACCGCTCCGCCTCTTCCCATTCGCCCTGCGCATTCTCGGTCAGGCGTACCAGCAGTTGCGCCGGGGCCATCGGTTCCAGGTCGTCCAGCCACATCTGCAGATGTTCAGCGCTCCAGGTCTGATCCGCCGGGTAGTGTGCCGGCGCGAGCCACGCATGGCGGGGCAGGGGTTGCCAGCGCCCGGCCGGACGTTGAGCGACGAACGCCGGCCAATCCTTCTGATGCAGCCAACTGCCACGCAGGTGCTGCGGATGCGCGCCTTTCGGTGGTTCGGCCTGACCGGGCCACGGGTACAGCAGATAACCGCCCAGCCACAACTGCGCACTGAACACCTCGATATCCAGCTTCGCCAGCACCTCACGGCTTTCCGGGCGCGCCGAGATCGGCAGTTGGTGTTCGGCCAGATGCGCCAGTTTGCGGTCCAGTCGATCATGACAACCCGGCCCCAGCCACTGCGCCGGGTCGTGGCCGTCGCCTTCCTGTGGGCCGAGGTAGAGCTTGATCGCCAGTTCCAGGTGATGCACGCCGTCGCGGTCGCGCAGCAGCATGTCGAGTTCACCGAGGGTGTGGCCTTCGCGGCGGATCGGCAGGTTGGCGGCAATCAGTTCGATGCCCGGCGCATGCTCCACGGCAAACTGCCACAACCGTTCGTAATAAAGGCCCAGCCGCCGGGTACGCGCCTGCGACAGCCAGTGCAGCAAACCATAACTGTCACGATCAAGTTGCCGCAGCCAGTGCTCCAGGCGCTGCGGATCACTGACCCAGTCGCTGCCGGCCAGCGGATGGCGCTGCGGCCACGGCGTTGCGGCCAACATCGGCGGCGCGAGAATCACCCACGCCAGATCACGCACTTCGGGATGGCGTAATTGGTGTGGCAACTGAAGCAGGTCGGGAAACAGGATCATCTTGCGAGCATAGCCTTAAACACGCGCGCACCCTTGAGGCTGAAAGGATTTTGTCTATCGCGGGCTTTCGCCCATAATCGTGTTTTTCGCGTTTTCGATTGTCCGCAGAGGTCCCATGGAGCAATTTCGTAATATCGGCATCATCGGTCGCCTGGGCAGTTCCCAGGTGCTGGATACCGTCCGCCGACTGAAACGCTTTCTGCTCGATCGTCACCTGCACGTGATTCTCGAAGACACCATCGCCGAAGTCCTGCCGGGCCACGGCCTGCAGACCTCGTCACGCAAGATGCTCGGCGAAGTCTGCGACATGGTCATCGTCGTCGGCGGTGACGGCAGCCTGCTCGGCGCCGCGCGGGCGCTGGCCAAGCACAATATTCCGGTACTCGGGATCAACCGTGGCAGCCTCGGTTTTCTCACCGACATTCGCCCCGATGAGCTGGAAGTCGAAGTGGCCAAGGTGCTCGACGGCCATTATCTGGTGGAAAACCGCTTCCTGCTGCAAGCCGAAGTGCGCCGGCATGCCGAGGCCATTGGCCAGGGCGATGCACTGAACGACGTGGTGCTGCACCCGGGCAAATCGACGCGGATGATCGAGTTCGAGCTGTACATCGACGGCCAGTTCGTCTGCAGCCAGAAGGCCGACGGCCTGATCGTCGCCACGCCGACCGGTTCCACCGCGTACGCGTTGTCCGCTGGCGGGCCGATCATGCATCCCAAGCTCGATGCCATTGTGATCGTGCCGATGTACCCCCATATGTTGTCGAGCCGGCCAATTGTGGTCGATGGCAACAGTGAGCTGAAAATCGTCGTGTCGAAAAACATGCAGATTTACCCGCAAGTCTCCTGCGACGGTCAGAACCACTTCACCTGCGCGCCGGGCGACACCATCACCGTGAGCAAGAAAGCCCAGAAGCTGCGGCTGATTCACCCGCTCGACCACAACTACTACGAAGTCTGCCGGACCAAGCTCGGCTGGGGCAGCAAGTTGGGTGGTGGAGGCGACTGATGCTCGATCCCGCGCGCAGTTATGACTTGATTGGTGACGTGCACGGATGCGCCCTGACCCTCGAACACTTGCTTGACCGTCTCGGTTATCACAAGCAGGGCGGGGTCTGGCGGCATCCATCGCGCATGGCCGTGTTCGTCGGCGATATCATCGACCGTGGCCCGCGAATCCGCGAGGCACTGCACATCGTCCACGACATGGTCGAGGCCGGGCAGGCGCTTTGCATCATGGGCAACCACGAATTCAACGCACTGGGCTGGAGCACGCCGGCGCTGCCGGGCAGCGGCAAGCAGTTCGTCCGTGAGCACACGCCGCGCCATGCGCGCCTGCTGCACGAAACCCTGACCCAGTTCGAAGACCATCCGGGCGACTGGCATGACTTTCTCAACTGGTTCTACGAACTGCCGCTGGTGGTTGATGCCGGACGCTTCCGTGTGGTGCACGCCTGTTGGGATGCCAGCCTGATCGAACCATTGCGCGGGCTGTTTCCCGATGCGCGCATCGACGAGCACTTTCTCCAGGCGTCGGCCGTGCCCGGCAGTTTCGCCTGCACCGTGTTCGACCGCTTGCTGCGCGGCACCGACATGCGCCTGCCGGATGGCTTGACCATGACCAGCGGCGACGGTCTGGTGCGCTCGTTCTTCCGCACCAAATTCTGGGAAGACGACCCGAAAACCTACGGCGACATCGTCTTCCAGCCAGATGCGCTGCCGGAGCCGGTGGCGCAGAAACCGCTGACCTCCAGCGAGAAAAACAACCTGCTGCGCTACGGCATTGACGAGCCCTTGCTGTTCGTCGGCCACTACTGGCGCAGCGGCAAACCGGCGCCGATCCGCCCGAACCTCGCGTGTCTCGATTACAGCGCGGTGCTCTACGGCAAACTGGTGGCCTATCGTCTGGATCAGGAAACACGTCTGGATCCGCATAAATTTGTCTGGGTCGATGTCGAGCGGCCGGAGGTGCTGCAATGAGTGCGGTAGCGGTATTGCGTCTGCCGTTGGCGGTGGATCTGAGCGGTTTCGTCAAGCTGCTGCAACGGATGCAGGTGCCGCATCGAGTCAGCGAAGAGGCGGGCGAGCAGGTGCTGTGGGCGCCTTCGGAAATCAGCGAGGACGTGCGTTCGCTGTACGAGCGCTTCCCGGCCGGCGATCCCGATCAGCAACTGGACATCCCGCTGGCGCCGACTTTCAAGCGTCCGAGCTTCGCCGAGCAACTCAAACACGCCAAGGCCACCGGGTTGATCCTGCTGCTGAGCCTGCTGGTCGGTGGCCTGACCTATCTGGGCGACAACCTCGAGACCATTCGCTGGCTGACCTTCGTCGACTTCCGCGTGGTCGGCGAGTACATCCAGTTCACGCCGCTGGCCGACAGCCTGGCGGCGGGGCAGTGGTGGCGCCTGTTCACGCCGATGCTGCTGCACTTCGGCATCCTGCACCTGGCCATGAACGGCATGTGGTACTGGGAACTGGGGCGGCGCATCGAGTCACGTCAGGGCAGCATCAACCTGCTCGGACTGACCCTGCTGTTCAGCCTGGTGTCGAACTACGCGCAGTTTGCCTGGAGCGGCCCGAGCCTGTTTGGCGGCTTGTCCGGCGTGCTCTACGGTTTGCTCGGCCATTGCTGGATTTTCCAGTTGCTGGCGCCGAACCCGGCGTATCGCCTGCCGCGAGGCGTGCTGGTGATGATGCTGGTGTGGCTGGTGATTTGCATGTCCGGACTGGTCTCGATGATCGGTTTCGGCCAGATCGCCAACGCCGCGCACGTCAGCGGGTTACTCATCGGATGCTTCACCGGTTTGTTGGGCGGTTTGTATAACCGCCGTAAACTGGCCGCCTGAAATTTTAAGTGAATAAAGAGCACGGAGACCCTGATGTCCTCTTTTAACGACATGATCAAGAACATCACCCCGGACATCTACGAGAGCCTGAAACTGGCCGTGGAAATCGGCAAGTGGTCCGACGGCGGCAAACTCACCGCCGAACAGCGCGAGCTGTCGCTGCAGGCGATGATCGCCTGGGAAATCCAGAACCTGCCTGAAGACCAGCGCACCGGTTACATGGGCCCGCAGGAATGTGCGTCGAAGTCGATCGAAGTACCGAACATCCTGTTCAAGTCGGATGCCATCCATTGATCGAGATTGGCCGCGGTGCAATCAGCAAAATGTCGGCGCGCCTGGACGGGCCGAATGTGCAATACGCGTTTCGTCTGGATGACGTCGAGGTCCCGGTCAACCCCATGATCGGCACCACGGTGCGTCTGGAGTACCTGGGGGCGATTCATTGCACCCATTGCGGGCGCAAGACCAAAACCAGTTTCAGTCAGGGTTACTGCTACCCGTGCATGACCAAACTGGCGCAGTGCGATCTGTGCATCATGAGCCCGGAGCGTTGTCACTTCGAGGCCGGTACCTGCCGGGAGCCTGAGTGGGGGCAGAAGTTCTGCATGACTGATCATGTGGTGTATCTGGCCAACTCGTCGGGGATCAAGGTCGGTATCACCCGCGCCACGCAGTTGCCGACCCGCTGGCTGGATCAGGGCGCGAGTCAGGCGCTGCCGATCATGCGCGTATCGACGCGCCAGCAGTCGGGCTTCGTCGAAGACCTGTTCCGCAGCCAGGTGGCCGACAAGACCAACTGGCGCGCCTTGCTCAAGGGCGATGCGGCGGCGGTGGATCTGGCCCAGGTGCGCGACCAGCTGTTTGAAAGCTGCGCCGAGGGCTTGCAAGGCCTGCAACAGCGATTCGGCCTACAGGCAATTCAGACGATTGCCGATGTAGAACCTCTCGAAATCCGCTATCCGGTCGAGCAATACCCGGCCAAAATCGTCAGCTTCAACCTGGACAAGAACCCGATTGCCGAAGGCACGCTGCTGGGAATCAAGGGTCAGTACCTGATTTTTGACACCGGCGTGATCAACATTCGTAAATACACGGCCTATCAGCTCGCCGTGCATCAATAAGGATTCCAGCATGCGCACCGAACAACCGAAGATGATTTACCTGAAGGACTATCAGGCCCCCGAGTACCTGATCGACGAGACGCACCTGACCTTCGAGCTGTTCGAGGACCACAGCCTGGTCCACGCGCAACTGGTGATGCGCCGCAACCCGGAGCGTGGCCCGGGCCTGCCGCCGCTGGTGCTCGACGGCCAGCAGCTGGAACTGCTGTCGGTAACCCTGGCCGACCAGGAACTGAGCGCCGGCGATTATCAGCTGAGCGAAAACACCCTGACCCTGCAACCGGCCAGCGCCAGCTTCACGGTCGACACCAGCGTCAGGATCCACCCGGAAACCAACACCGCGCTGGAAGGCCTGTACAAGTCCGGCACGATGTTCTGTACCCAGTGCGAGGCCGAAGGCTTCCGCAAGATCACCTATTACCTCGACCGCCCGGACGTGATGAGCAAGTTCACCACCACGGTGGTCGCCGAGCAGCACAGCTATCCGGTGCTGCTGTCCAACGGCAACCCGATTGCCTCCGGCCCGGGCGAAGACGGCCGACACTGGGCGACCTGGGAAGACCCGTTCATGAAACCGGCGTACCTGTTCGCGCTGGTGGCCGGTGATTTGTGGTGTGTCGAAGACACCTTCACCACCATGACCAATCGCAATGTTGCACTGCGCATTTACGTCGAGCCGGAAAACATCGACAAGTGCCAGCACGCGATGAACAGCCTGAAGAAGTCGATGCGCTGGGACGAAGAGGTCTACGGTCGCGAGTACGATCTGGACATCTTCATGATCGTTGCCGTCAACGACTTCAACATGGGCGCGATGGAGAACAAGGGCCTCAACATCTTCAACTCCAGCGCCGTGCTGGCCCGCGCCGAAACCGCCACCGACGCCGCGCACCAGCGGGTCGAGGCGATCGTCGCCCACGAATACTTCCACAACTGGTCGGGCAACCGCGTGACCTGCCGCGACTGGTTTCAGCTGTCGCTCAAGGAAGGCTTCACCGTGTTCCGCGACGCCGGTTTCTCCTCGGACATGAACTCGGCCACGGTCAAGCGCATCCAGGACGTGGCGTACCTGCGTACCCACCAGTTCGCCGAAGATGCCGGCCCGATGGCCCACGCGGTGCGCCCGGACAGCTTCATCGAGATTTCCAACTTCTACACCCTGACCGTGTACGAAAAAGGCTCGGAAGTGGTCGGCATGATTCACACCCTGCTGGGCGCCGAAGGCTTCCGCAAGGGCAGTGACCTGTACTTCGAACGCCACGACGGCCAGGCCGTGACCTGCGACGATTTCGTAAAGGCCATGGAAGACGCCAACGGTGTCGACCTGACCCAGTTCAAGCGCTGGTACAGCCAGGCCGGCACGCCGCGTCTGGCGGTCAGCGAGTCCTACGACGCCGCGGCGAAAACCTACAGCCTGACCTTCCGCCAGAGCTGCCCGGAAACCCCGGACAAGGTGGAAAAACTGCCGTTCGTGATCCCGGTCGAACTCGGTCTGCTCGACAGCAAAGGCAACGAGATTGCTCTGCGTCTGGCCGGTGAAGCGTCGGCGCAAGGCACAACCCGCGTGATCTCGGTGATCGAGTCTGAGCAGACCTTCACCTTCGTCGACATCGCTGAACAGCCGCTGCCGTCGTTGCTGCGTGGTTTCTCGGCACCGGTGAAACTGAGCTTCCCGTACAACCGTGACCAGTTGATGTTCCTGATGCAGCACGACAGCGACGGCTTCAACCGCTGGGATGCCGGTCAGCAACTGTCGGTGCAGGTCCTGCAGGAGCTGATCGCCCAGCAGCAGAAGGGCGAGAGCCTGGTGCTCGATCCGCGTCTGATCTCGGCGCTGAAAACCGTGCTGTCCGATGAGTCGCTGGATCAGGCCATGGTCGCCGAAATGCTTTCGCTGCCGAGCGAAGCGTATCTGACCGAAATCAGCGAAGTGGCGGATGTCGAGGCGATCCACACCGCTCGCGAGTTTGCCCGCAAGCAACTGACGGACAACCTGTTCGAAGCGCTGTGGCTGCGTTATCAGGCCAACCGCGATTTGTCGAAGCAGACGCCGTATGTGGCCGAGGCCGAGCACTTTGCCCGTCGTGCGCTGCAGAACATTGCGCTGTCGTACCTGATGCTCAGCGGCAAGCCGCAAGTGCTGGCCGCTACGCAGGAACAGTTCGAAAACAGCGACAACATGACCGAGCGTCTGACCGCGTTGGCGGTGCTGGTCAACTCGCCGTTCGAAGAACAGAAGGCCAACGCGCTGGCGACTTTCGCCGAGCACTTCAAGGACAACCCGCTGGTCATGGATCAGTGGTTCAGCGTGCAGGCCGGCAGCACACTGCCGGGCGGTCTGGCGCGGGTCAAGGCGTTGATGCAGCACCCGGCGTTCAACATCAAGAACCCGAACAAGGTGCGTGCGCTGGTCGGTGCGTTTGCCGGGCAGAACCTGATCAACTTCCACGCCGCCGACGGTTCGGGCTACCGCTTCCTCGCGGATCTGGTGATCGAACTGAACGGCTTCAACCCGCAGATCGCTTCGCGGCAATTGGCGCCACTGACCCGCTGGCGTAAATACGACAGCGCCCGTCAGGCGTTGATGAAGGCTGAGCTGGAGCGGATTCTGGCTTCGGGGCAGCTGTCCAGCGATGTATATGAAGTGGTGAGCAAAAGCCTGGCGTAACGCATAACGAAATGTGGGAGCGGGCTTGCTCGCGAAAGCGGTGTGTCAGACACGGAGATGTCGACTGGTATACCGCATTCGCGAGCAAGCCCGCTCCCACAGGTTTTTGCGTTTTCTGTTATTTCAGGTCGAATCGATCCAGATCCATCACCTTGGCCCACGCCGCCACGAAGTCTTTGACGAACTGTTCCTTCGCGTCAGAGCTCGCATACACCTCGGCCAGCGCACGCAGGATCGCGTTGGAACCAAACACCAGATCAACCCGCGTCGCCGTCCACTTCACGCTACCGGTCTTACGGTCGCGTCCTTCAAACTCGTCCGCTGCCGCCGACGTCGGCTTCCACTCCACACACATGTCCAGCAGGTGGGTGAAGAAGTCGTTGCTCAGCGTTTCAGTGCGCGAGGTGAACACGCCATGCCGGCTCTGCCCGACATTCGCCCCCAATACCCGCAGACCACCGACCAGTACGGTCATTTCCGGAGCGGAGAGGGTGAGCAGTTGCGCCTTGTCGATCAGCAGCGCCTCGGCCGACACGGTGTATTTGCCCTTGCTGTAGTTGCGGAAACCATCGGCAATCGGTTCGAGGAAACCAAACGACTCGACATCGGTTTGCTCCTGAGTCGCGTCGGTGCGTCCTGGATTGAACGGCACAGAGACCGAGTGCCCGGCGTTTTTCGCCGCTTGCTCGACCCCGGCGTTACCCGCCAGCACGATCAGATCCGCCAGCGAGACTTTCTTGCCGGATGATCCGGCGTTGAACTCGTTCTGAATGCCCTCAAGGGTCTTCAGCACCTTGTCCAGTTGCTCCGGCTGGTTGGCCTGCCAGAATTTCTGCGGGGCCAGACGCAGACGTCCGCCGTTGGCGCCCCCCCGTTTGTCCGAACCACGGAATGTCGATGCCGCGGCCCAGGCGGTGGACACCAGTTGCGACACCGACAGGCCGGAAGCCAGCACTTTGCTTTTCAGCGCTGCCGCATCGTTGCTGTCGATCAGTGGGTGAGTGGCATCGGGAATCGGGTCTTGCCACAGCAGTTCTTCGTTCGGCAGTTCCGGGCCGAGGTAGCGCGACAGCGGACCCATGTCGCGGTGGATCAGTTTGTACCAGGCGCGGGCGAAGGCGTCGGCCAATTGATCAGGATTGGCCAGGAAACGGCGGGCGATCGGCTCGTAGATCGGGTCGAAACGCAGCGCCAGGTCGGAAGTGAGCATGGTCGGCGAGAGCTTTTTGCTCGGATCGTGCGCATGGGGAACAGTGCCAGCCCCGGCGCCGTTTTTTGGTTTCCACTGATGCGCACCGGCCGGGCTTTTGAACAGTTCCCACTCGAAACCGAACAGGTTTTCCAGGTAGTTGTTGCTCCACTGAGTCGGGGTCGTGGTCCAGGTGACTTCGAGGCCGCTGGTGATGGTGTCGGCGCCTTTGCCGGTGCCGAATGCGTTGCGCCAGCCGAGGCCTTGTTCTTCCAGCCCGGCCGCTTCCGGCTCAGGCCCGACATTATCGGCCGGGCCGGCGCCGTGGGTCTTGCCGAAGGCGTGACCGCCAGCGATCAGGGCCACGGTTTCTTCGTCGTTCATGGCCATGCGGCCGAAGGTTTCGCGGATATCGCGACCGGAGGCGACCGGGTCGGGATTGCCTTCAGGGCCTTCCGGGTTGACGTAGATCAGGCCCATCTGCACGGCGGCCAATGGATTTTCCAGATTGCGTTCGCCCTGATCGGTGCGGCTTTGCTCTTTGCCGTGCAAGTCCGGTTCGGCCACCAGCGTACCGTCACCCGGTTCCTGCATGGCCGACTTGTCTTTGCCGTAGCGACTGTCGCCGCCAAGCCATTCGCGTTCCGAACCCCAATACACGTCTTCGTCCGGTTCCCAGACATCGGGACGTCCACCAGAGAAGCCGAAGGTCTTGAAGCCCATCGACTCCAGCGCGACGTTGCCGGTGAGCACGATCAGGTCGGCCCAGGAAATATTGCGGCCGTATTTCTGTTTGATCGGCCACAGCAGTCGCCGCGCTTTGTCGAGGCTGACGTTGTCCGGCCAGCTGTTGAGCGGAGCGAAACGCTGTTGCCCGGACCCGGCGCCCCCACGGCCATCGGCGGTGCGATAGGTGCCGGCGCTGTGCCAGGCCATGCGAATGAACAGCGGGCCGTAGTGGCCGAAGTCGGCTGGCCACCAGTCCTGGGAGTCGGTCATCAGTGCGCGCAGGTCTTGTTTCAGCGCCTGGAAGTCCAGGCTTTTGAAGGCTTTGGCGTAGTCGAAGTCCTTGCCCAGCGGATCGGACTTGGGCGAGTGCTGGCTGAGGATCTTCAGGTTCAGTTGATTCGGCCACCAGTCACGGTTCGTCGTACCACCACCGGCGGCGTGGTTGAACGGGCATTTCGATTCGTTTGCCATGTTCGAGTCCTTATCAGGTCTTGTGCGGCCGGCTCATGCCGACTTCGGACTAGTAAGGCTAGACCCGACTTGGGCAGTCAGCTAATAGGCCGACTATTGGAGCGTGATAGGCGCAGTCTTTCGAGACCCTGGTAACGCGGGTCTATTCCATAGCTGGCTGATACTTTGCCGAAAACTGGTTTGATAACGCCGTTAATGATTTTAAATATTGAACTTTTTATTTCGAATTGGGCTAGCGGCCTGTCAGATATGACAGTAGCGCTCGAAGTAATGGCGCATTAGCTTTGTCAGCGGAAGCAACGGTCTCAAGATTTTTTGAGAGCCAATCATCACTATAAAACTATTTTGGAATGCATTCGGATGAACAAATCAATTAATACAAAAGAGCAACTTGATGCGTTGCTGCAGGAGATTGGTCGCGGCTCTAATGGTGAGTTCAGTGCATCTATTGGTGGAAGAAATTTCTTGTCGGCGACGAAGGAGAATGCGACTTTTTATATAGCAGCAAATGACTTCATGATTATTGGAGCTGATGACAACAATCGAGGGCATGTAGCTTTCTGCGTTCCAAAGAGCCTGGTTGGTGACGGACCTCATGAGGTGACGTGCTACACAGGTGACTTGAGTTGGACCGCGGCTGACAATGACAATTATCAACTTATTAAATCAGGACGGGCAAAACTGACGTTCTTGAAAAAGGAACATGCGCGAGTCGGCGTTACAGGAAAGATCTATTTTGATTTTCCTGATGGAGGGGAAATAGAGGGGGATTTTAATATCAAGCTTGTTTAGCAAACGTAAAGGGACGGATCCAGCCAATCCGTCCCTTCCCTGATTTCAACTCGATTGCACAGTCTCATCATCGGGCAACGCATCCAGCGGATCTTCCTGCCCCGGCAATTCAGTAATCACACTGAAATCCGTGACCTCGACCGCACCCAATCCATAACCCAGCAAATGAAACGAGAAAGCCTTGCGTTGCTGCGGGTTGTCGAAGCTGAAATCCATCTCCAGCGGCTGATCGGCTGTGGCGACCATCTCGGTCGGCAGGCCCAGTTGCACGTCCTGTTCGAACTCCTTGGCCTTGAGCTGAATGTACGCCGCCTGCTGCGGATCTACTGAGCGCACGGTCAGGCGCACGCGGGTGTGCGAGCCCTTGGGCATTTCCAGGTATTGCGCGCCGATCAGGTTATCGGCCCAGTCATCCTTGATCTGCGCTTGCAGCGGGATGACGTTGTTGCTGCCGAACTGGTAACGCTGATTGAGCGGGGTGCGCAGCAGCGACAGGTCCAGCGCCATGGCCCGCGCGGCAATTTGTCGGGCCTGCTGGCTGCTTTCATTGCCCTTGAAGGTGGCGCGCTCGGCAATGAAGCCGGGGCTTTCGTAGTAGCGGCAACGGCGCGGCATGTCGCACTCGGAGAAAATCCCCTGGCCGTTGTGGTAGCGCAGTTTGCCGTTGGTGTAGGACATGATTTCACGCCCGCTGTCATAGTCGCGGAACAGCGAACGGCCGCTCAGCGCTGACGGCACCGGCAGGTCGAAATAATCGAGGATCGACGCGCTCAGATCGACATGCCCGTAGACCCCGGCATTCAGTCGCGGCAGTTGCTCATGTTCCGGGGCCAGGGTCAGGTTGAAACCCCAGGACGACGCCAGACGCACGCCGTCGATGCCGTGGGATTCGTCCGAGGTGATCACCACCAGCGTGTCCTTGAGCACGCCCTGACGTTCGAGGCCGCTGAGGAACTGCTCCAGTGCATCGTCGAGGTAACCGACAGCCGCCTGTTTCGGCGTCTCGTAACGCGCCAGGTAGTCTTCCGGCGCGGAGTAGGGCTGGTGGGTGCCGACGGTCAACAGGGTGAGCATCCACGGTTGCTTCTGCTTCTTCAGTTGGCCGACGTAATCCAGCGCGCCTTCGAAGAACGCCTTGTCATCCTTGCCCCACGGGAACTCCAGATAATTGGCGTTAGTGAACCATTCCAGACCATGGGTCGCATCGAAACCGATGTGCGGCATGATCTTGTCTTTGGCCATGAAACGCAGACCGGCGCCTTGCAGGTAATGAGTGCTGAATCCGTTCTGCCGCAGCTGCGCCGGCAGGCAGGCCTGATTGCGCTCCTGCTGGGTGAGCATTTCCACGCCTTTGGGCGTGCCGTTGTTGAGCTTGTCGTAATCGCCACAGAGCATGGCGTACAGGCCGCGAATGGTCTGGTGCGTATGCAGCACGTAATCCGGGGTGTTCATGCCGCGCTCGGCCCAGCGGCTGAGATGGGGCATCAGGTCTTCCTGATAATGACTGCCGATGGCCTCGCGATTGGCGCGGATGTACGCGCCGGGGATGCCTTCCAGGGCGATGATCAGCACATTGCGCGCCTGACCCGGTGCGGCCAGCAGCTTGTGGCCATTGAGATCCAGATCGGTCAACCCGGCCATCTGTGGCGCGGGCTCTTCGACGTCACCGTCCAGCCATTCCTCGGCCTGCAACTGCAGCTCGGCGACTTGCGAGGCGAGCAACTGATGCGGCAGGTTGTACAGGCGCCACGGATCTTCCTCGCTTGGCCACTGGTTTTGCACGCCCCAGTGCGCGGCGAACAGCAGCGCCGGTGCGGCCCACACGGCACGGGGCAGGGCAGCAGCGGGCTGCGCGCGATTGGCGAAACGCGTCAGCAACCAGAGCAGCAGCGCCAGCAACAGGGCCGCGCCCAGCGCCGGATGGGCAAAGCCGCCACCGGTGGAGTTCTCCACGAACTGCGGGTCAATCAGGTAATGCAGGTCGGATGGGGTCGGCAACCGGCCGACAGCGCTGACCAACTCCGCCGTCGCCACCGCCAGCAACCCCCAGAACAGCAGCAACGGCAACGCCAGCCACCACGCGCGGCGATGCAGCAACAGCACCAGCAAACTGCCACTCGCCAGGTCGGACAAATAGCCCAGCGACGACGACCAGCCCAACGCCGCGCGCAGGCACACCGGTACGATCAGCACCAGCAGAATCAGGGAAAACAGGCGGGCATGCGGCTGCCGCAACCAACGCAATAAAACGCTCACAAACAAAGACCTTCCAGCCATCAAACCGTCATAAAAGTGTGCGCGATGATACCAAGGGTGGGCTGTCTGATCGCCCTTTTAAACACGCGGCTGATCTGCTCTCGCAAGCGCGGTAAAGGGCCTGAAGCCATGACCGGCGTTCGTGTCAGCTCGATAGCGGCGAATGGGCGCGCTGCTATCGACGGCAGATTTATTGTTTCAGGCTGTTTAAGGAAGTCGCCCGCACTGTATGAAAGCCACACCACGACGGCAGCTGGAATCGAAGAAGTGCATGGCGATGCCGGCAGCTGACAACTCTGAGGCATCGCCCACCGTCAGCCAATTCGGCGATCAGTCCAAACCGTCGTCGAAGATGCTTTCAATCGGTAACTCGAACGCCCGGGCAATCTGAAACGCCAGTGGCAGGCTAGGGTCATAACGCTCGTTTTCGATGGCGTTGATCGTCTGGCGCGACACCTTGAGGCGTTCAGCCAGATCGACCTGCGACCAGTTGCGCTCGGCGCGGAGTGCCTTGAGGCGATTTTTCATTGGTAGCGACGTCGCGCGATTTGCAGGCCGAGAATCCACATGGCGCCCATCACAGGCCACACGCAAGTCCACGGTATGTGTGGGGCGCCGACGTTTTCCAGAAAACCGTAACTGAAGGTCAGCAGCGCTGAGGCGGCGAAGGCAAATCCCAGCGCTTCGAACTGTATACGCAGATGCATTTCGTCCATGCGCCGCATGTTGCGCACGATGCTCCAGCACATCAATCCTGCCGGGATAATCGGTGTCAGCGCGACGGCTGAACGCAGAATCATGTTGGCATCCGTCAGGTATTGCGTAGCGATCACTGAGGCCGTCAACACCAGCATATAGAGGATCAACGCCGCGCCCATTTCAAGGTAGTACCGGTTCATTCTTCAACTTCCTGTGTAAAAGACCCTTTACATACTTGCTAAAATTTTTCCTTATGTAAAGCAAGCTTTCCATAAACCTCGACCGGGTTGTTTCTGGACAGCCTGATGGCCACTCAGTAGCATTCGAGCCCAACGGATTTTCCCTTCGCACGTCGTCCGACGTGGAGTTCTCAAGGAATCGACATGCGCGACACCCCCAATGGCGAACAACGAACGGTCGTGACCTTAGTCAACGGCGAGATTCATCACGAAACCCAGATCAGTTTCAGCTCGGTGTCGGTCGTCAATGGAGAAGTGCGGGTGCATACCGCTGAAGGCAATCAGATAAATGTCCAGGTGCCGGGGGCGGACTTCTCATTGCGCTTTGATCTGGATGGAGTGCAGCAGATTCCAGTGGCGCAGCAGGCACCGGTTGAAACGGTGCCCGTCGACAACAACCTGAAGCTGTTCACCTGGAAAACCGTACTGATCACCCTTGGGCTGTGGACGGTGGTCAACCTGATCACTGGTTGGCTGGGATTCTTCGCGGCGGCCGGTTATCTCGGTTATCGCTGGAGTCAGGTGTTGAAGCGCAAGCAGCAGTTGGCGGCGGCGCCCGTGGAGAAAACTGCGGCGGCATCGCGCTCGGGGATGTCGAGAGAAAGCGTGCGCAATGCACTGGCCCGCAAGCGCGGCTGACATGCGCGATAAAAAAGGGGCGACCTGATCATCAATCAGGCCGCCCCTTTTTATTACCGCCAAGTCAGATCAATGCATCTTGCTGTGATCGTGGCCTTCCATGTGCGTCAGCGCACGCACTTCGGCTTTGACTTCGACGGTTTCTTTCTCGCCCTTGGCGTTTTCCACGGTCAGGGTCAGCGGTACGCTTTCGCCTTCCTTGAGCTGGCCGGTCAGGCCCATCAGCATCACGTGGTAGCCGTTCGGGTCGAAGGTGACGGCTTTGCCGGCTGGCAGGTCGACCGATTTGACCGGGCCCATGCTCATCACGTCGTTCTTCATCGACATTTCGTGGATCTGCACATCCTTGGCCACTGGCGAGGCCACGCTCAGCAGTTTGCTGTCGCTGTCAGCGGTGACGGTCATGAACGCGCCGCTGGCCGATTGGGTCGGCACGGTCGCACGCACCCAGGCATCATCGACCTTGGTCTGAGCCGAGGCTTGAAACGCCAGGCCCAGCAGGGACAGGGCGAAAACGGCGCGTTTGATGTTGTTCAAAACGGGGTGCATCAGCAGACCTCCATAACGGTGAGCAAATCTTCCGTGCACTCTTGTGCCGAAAGCGATACAGACAGACCCATGCGCAACTGGCCACGCGAGTCGTAGACGTAACTGGTGGACGTGTGGGAGATCGTATAGGTGTCGCCGGCCGGCACCTTCTCGAAGAACACGTCGAATTCCTTGGCGGTGGCCTGGGTTTCTTCCAGCGTGCCGTACAGTGCGACGAAGCTCGGGTCGAAGGCTTTGACGTAGGCGTCGAGGATCTGCGGCGTGTCGCGTTCCGGGTCGAGGGTGATGAAGATCACCTGCAGACGGTCGCCGTCCTTGCCCATCAGCTTCTTGATTTGCGCGGCGCGGGCGAGGGTGGTCGGGCACACCGCCGGGCATTGGGTGAAGCCGAAGAAGATCATCGGCATCATCCCGCGAAAGCTCGACAGCGTCATGGTTTCGCCGTCGGTGTTCTTCAGCTTGAAGGTGCGTCCGAGGATCTTGTCACTCAGGTCCTTGCCGTACTTGTACGACAGTTGGCCACGGGTGTCGCAGCCGGCGAGCAGGCCCAGGCCCAGCACGCCCATTCCCGCAAGCACCTTGCGGCGAGTCAACAAAGCCGTCATCTAATACCGCCTTTTGCAGCCCGTCAGTCGGCAGGACTGGCGGGGGGTTAACCGTAAAAGCGGCGCATGATACCAAACTGACGGCAGACGCCGGCCACGGATCGCCGCGCGGCGTCGGATCGGGCGACAAAAGGTGTAAGAAAAAGTGACGAGGGGCTACTGAACCCGGGCCTCATTGGCCTGCCAGCCGCCGCCCAGCGCGGTGTACAGGTTGACTTCGGCAACCAGCTGCGCAAGACGATCAGTGATCAGCCCCTGCTGTGAACTGAACAGCGAACGCTGTGCATCGAGAAACGTCAGGCTGCTGTCGACGCCATTCTGATAACGGTGTTGCGCCAGGTTGTAATAGTCCTGAGTCGCCTGCACCAGATCGCGTTGTGCCTGCAATTGCTGCTGATAAGTGCTGCGCGCCGCCAGGCCGTCGGCAACTTCCTGAAACGCGGTTTGAATCGATTTCTCGTATTCGGCGACCGCGACGTCTTTCTGCAATTTCGAATAATCCAGACTCGCGCGCAGGCTGCCGGCGTTGAAAATCGGCAAGTTGATTTGCGGCTGGAACGTCCACGCCCCGGAGCCGGCGCTGAACAGGCCGGACAGATCGCGGCTGGAGGTGCCGGCGCTGGCGGTCAGGCTGACACTGGGGAAAAACGCCGCGCGCGCTGCACCGATATTGGCGTTGGCCGCTTTCAGTTTGTACTCGGCCTGCAGAATGTCCGGGCGCCGTTGCAGCAGGTCCGACGGCAACCCGGCCGGCAATTGCTGAACCAGATCGTTGGCCAGTGGTTGCGCCGGCAGTTGCTCGGGGACTGGCGCGCCAACCAGCAGTGTCAGGCTGTTGAGATCCTGCGCCACCTGACGTTTGTATCGCGCCAGATTGGCTCGCGAACTGTCGACGCTGGTTTGCGCCTGCGCCTGTTCCAGCGCCGAAGACTTGCCGGCCTCACGGTTGCGCGTGGTCAGGCGCAGGCTTTGCTGATCGGAGGCCAGGGTCTGGCGCGTCAGTTCGAGCAACTCCTGATCGGCGCGCCAGGTCAGGTAGGCATTGGCGACATTGGCCACCAGACTCAGCTCGGCACTGCGCCGCGCCTGTTCGGTCGCCAGCCAGGTTTGCAGCGCCTGCTCGCTGAGGCTGCGCACTCGGCCGAAAAAATCCAGTTCATAGGCACTGACGCCCAGATTCACCGCATAGGTCGAATTGATCATGGCTTTGCTGCGGGTCACGCTGGGCGGCATGCGCTGGCGCGACTCGCTGGCATTGGCCGATACCGCCGGCAGCAGATCGGCGCGCTGGATCCGATACTGCGCCTGGAACGCCTCGACGTTCAGCGCCGCGACCCGCAGGTCGCGATTGTTCACCAGCGCGCTTTCAATCAACTGTTGCAGCGCCGGGTCGTTGAACAGCGTGCGCCAGTCTTCAGTGCGCGCTGCGGCGGGTTTCGGTGCCGGGTAAACCGCGCCTTGCGGATACTGCGCCGCGCTCGGTGAGGCAGGGCGCTGGTACTCGGGAATCAACGAACAACCGGCCAGCAGGGCGGCGAGGGACAGCAGGGAAATGCGCAGCATCGAACGCTCTCATGCAGAAAAAACACGTGCCGGGCACTGCGTCCCCACACCATCATCAAACACCGTTGAACCACGGCCGCGCGGTTATGCCCCAGCCATCCAGCGCGCCAGACCGTGCCGTCCGCTGACCCCCAGTTTGGCGGTCGCCCGTTTGAGGTAGGTCTCGACCGAACTGCTCTTGACCCGCAGCTTCTCGGCCAGTTGCGGCACGGTACCGCCGGTCAGCAGACCCAGGCAGACTTCCTTTTCCCGCGCCGACAGCACGATGCCACCCAGCGCCAGGCGTTCGTCGAACACCTGCTGCAACGGCGCCTGCTCCAGATCGGCCAAGGGCAGGCGCGGCTGTTTGGCGACAATCTGCCGACTGAGCTGCGCGTGCCGTTCGATCAGCGGCAACAGCGTGTCGGACAGGCTTTTAAGAAACGACAGCTCCGGCAAGGAAAACACTCGTTGCGTATGCGGTCGGTAGAACGAGATGACACAGCGGCGATTAGAGGTGCGGGACACCAGATTGCACTGGTGCACGCTGTGCTGCGGATGTTGCGGCTGGAGCGACGCTTTGAGTTGAATCAGCAGGGAATCATTCATCTCGATCATCTTCTGCAACAACGGATGATCGTCCGGACTTTTCAACGGGTCCGGTGGCGGGAAGGTCTGCGGCAGTCCGGCGCTGCCCAGCGCCTTGATCTCGACCACGCTGGCCTGACGTTCGTCCAGCGTCCACTCACTGAGATCGACGCGATTGACCGGCACCAGGGTGTCGACCAACTGGAACAGGTTGCTGGCGAAATGATCGTCGCCGGTGCTGGCAATCAGTTCCCCCAGTTGCCAGTAGAAATGCGGGTTTTCCATGTTGCGAATGCTGCCGGTCAGATTCATATCCTTGTCATCCCTGGTTCCGAGTCATCACCGAGTCGTCCGCTGTTTATGCAAAAGCCGCCCACGCAATCGTCTCTCCTTGAAACTGATCTGGGGCGGGATTTAAGCCTATGGATTTGTCCTACGTCTGTAGGGGAAAACAGGGACACAAAGTGCCATCATTTCTGAAAGTTGGCGCCGGGCTTCTGACGCCGTTTGCGACAGGTGTTGCACATCGCGTGACTGTTTGGTCACGTCAAGACCTTGAAAACCGGGGCAGTTGCGTTTTTTTGAGGTCACAACGCAGGTCGATGGCAGCGCTGGTGTGTGGCATTTTTCCTACAGAATTTTCAGTCTTTCCTCTCCGAACTTTTAGTGGGTTCCCACCCAATCAGGGGCTACAAGCGCTGACAGGCCAGCGCCCGGGGCGGGGTTGTCCGGGTTTTACGTGTCATGTCGGCATCGGGGCCGATGCTTGAATAGGCGCAAAATCACATGAGAAGGATCTTATGCCGCCTATTTCTGCCCCTGCGGTGGCCACGCCGTCCGCATCGCTCCAGACGTATCCGCTGACCGCTGCGCAGCTGGATATCTGGCTGGATCAGCTGAGTCGCGGGGATTCGCCGCTGTACAACATCGGCGGCTACCTGGACCTCAGCGGGCCGCTGGATCCGGCGCGGATGCAGGCTGCGCTGGAAGCACTGGTAGCCCGGCATGACGCGCTGCGCACGATTCTGCTGCCGGGCGCTGGCGCCGATGGCCTGCCTTTGCAGCAGTTCGCCCGGTCAGTAGCGGTGCCGATGCCGATCGACGATGTGTCGGCGCACAGCGACCCGGAATCGGCGGCGCGGGCATTGGTGCAAGCACGCATCGATCAACCCTTTGTGCTGGACGGCGGCTGCCTGTTGCGCTTTCTGTTGATCCGTCTCAATGACCAGCGACACTGGCTGTCCGTGCAGGCGCATCACTTGATCGTCGATGGCTGGGGCTTCGGCGAAATGTTCAAGTCGCTGGACGAGATCTACAACGCGCTGGCGCACGGCCAACCGACACCGGTCGCGGCGCCGTCGTACATCGACTTCATCGAGGACAATGCGCGCTATCAAGCGTCGCCGCGTTATGCGCAGGATCGCGCCTACTGGCTGGACAAGTACCGACAATTGCCCGAGCCGCTGTTGCTGCCACGGCATCAGCAGAGTCTGGCCGGCCAGACCGCTCAGACGCAGGTCTACGCGCAGCCCTTGCCGGCATTGCTGCACGAGCGCATGCAGCAGGTGGCCCGAGCGTTCGGCGCGTCGGCGTTCCATGTGTTGCTGGCGGCGCTGCATGTCTACTTCAGCCGCACCGCACAACGTGACGAATGGGTGGTTGGATTGCCGATTCTCAACCGCTCCGGCGCGCGCTTCAAATCCACGCTTGGGCTGTTCGCCCAGGTCAGTGCGGTGCGCATGGGCTTCGGTCGCCACTGCACGTTCGCTGAACTGGTCAGAGCGATCCGTGATGAACTGCGCACGGATTTCCGCCATCAGCGTTTTCCCGTGAGTGAGATGAACCGCGCCCTTGGCCTGCTGCGGGAGGAGCGCTCGCAGCTGTTCGAAGTCACTGTTTCCTACGAGCAGGGCACTCACGATTATCGCTACGGCGAGGCGTCGGGACGGATCATCAAGGCCTCGAACGTCGAGGAGGCCACACCGCTGGCGGTGCACTTGCTGAGCAATCTGGCCAATGACGACGCACGGCTGTATCTGATCTACAGCGAGGCGTATTTCAGCGCCGATGAAGTCAAGGCACTGGCTGAGCGCTGGTTGCTGATTCTGGAGCAGGGGCTGGAAGCGGTGAATCTGGCGGTGGCGGATTTCGATCTGAGCACGCCGGAAGAAACCGCGCTGCTGCAACAGTGGAATGCCACGCGGGTGGACTACCCGGCTCCGACCACCATTCAGCAGCGTGTCGAAGCGCAGGCGACGCTACGGCCGCAGTCGCTGGCGGCGGTTGATCAGGGGCAAAGCCTGACCTATGCCGAACTCAATCAACGCGCCAACGCGCTGGCTCATCATCTGCTCGATCTCGGGGTGCGCCCGGATGACCGGGTGGCGATCGTTGCCCGGCGCGGGCTCGACACGCTGGTCGGGCTGTTGGCGATCCTCAAGGCTGGCGCCGCGTATGTACCGCTGGATCCGGCGCATCCAGCCGAGCGCCTGAGCTATCTGCTGGAGGACAGCGCGCCCATCGCGGTGCTGACCCAGCGCGCGCTGCGCGGGCATTTGCCGGCGTTGTCGGTGCCGGTGATCGAGCTGGATCAGCCGAGTTGGTCGGCTGGCCGGGTCGACGCGCCGAAGGTGCCGGGGCTGACCCCGGCCAACCTCGCTTATGTGATTTACACCTCCGGCTCCACCGGCCTGCCCAAGGGGGTGATGGTCGAGCACCGCACCCTGTGCAATCTGGTCGATTGGCACGCTGATGTCTTCGACCTGCATGCCGGCAGCCATACCTCAAGCCTGGCCGGTTTCGGTTTCGATGCGATGGCCTGGGAAGTCTGGCCAGCGCTGTGCGTGGGCGCGACCCTGCACCTGGCGCCGGCCAGCGAGGGCAGCGAAGACATCGATGCGCTGCTCGACTGGTGGCGTGCGCAGCCGCTGGACGTGAGCTTCTTGCCGACGCCGATCGCCGAATACGCGTTCAGCCGCCAGCTCGATCACCCGACGTTGCGCACGTTGCTGATCGGTGGCGACCGCCTGCGCCAGTTCCCGCGTCAGCCATCGTTCGAAGTGATCAACAACTATGGCCCGACCGAAGCCACGGTGGTGGCGACCTCGGGACGCATCGACGCCGGGCAGGCGCTGCACATCGGCAAACCGGTGAGCAACGCCACGGTGTATCTGCTCGACGAGCAGCAGCAACCGGTGCCGCTGGGCGTGACGGGCGAGTTGTACGTCGGGGGGGCCGGGGTGGCGCGCGGTTACCTGAACCGCGCAGAGCTGAGCGCCGAACGCTTCCTGCGTGATCCGTTCAGTGCTGAACCGGGCGCGCGCCTGTACCGCACCGGCGACCTCGCGCGCTGGCGCGCCGACGGCAATCTGGAGTATCTGGGGCGCAACGATGATCAGGTGAAAATCCGTGGCATCCGGATCGAGCCGGGGGAGATCGAGAGCGCACTCGCCAGCCATTCGGCGGTGCGCGAAGCGGTGGTGCTGGTGCGCGACGGGCAATTGCTGGCGTGGTTCACCGAGCAGGCGCCGCTGGACATCAATGAGCTGCACGCGCAGCTGAAAACCCGCCTGAGCAGCGCCATGCTGCCGAGCGCCTACGTGCGTCTTACGGCGCTGCCGCTGACCGCCAACGGCAAGGTCGATCGCAAGGCACTGCCGGCGCCCGGGCCGGACGATCTGATCCGCCGCGAATACGAGGCGCCGCAGGGTGAGGTCGAAATCGCCCTGGCGCAGATCTGGGCCGAAGTCCTGCAAGTCGAGCGGGTCGGGCGTCACGATCACTTCTTCGAACTCGGCGGGCATTCGTTGCTGGCGGTGATTCTGATCGAGCGCATGCGTCAGCTCGATCTGAGCAGCGACGTGCGCGTGCTGTTCAGTCAGCCGACCCTGGCGGCGCTGGCGGCTTCGGTCGGCAGCGGTCGGGAGATCGAAGTGCCGGCCAACCGCATCGCCGCCGATTGCACCCATATCACTCCGGCAATGCTGCCGCTGGTGCAACTGCAGCAGGCGGACATCGAACGGATCGTCGCCACGGTGCCGGGCGGCGCGGCTAACGTGCAGGATATTTATCCGTTGGCACCGCTGCAGGAAGGCATTCTCTACCACCACATCACCGCTGAGCAGGGCGATCCGTACCTGCTGCAATCGCAACTGGCGTTCGACAGTCTTGAGCGCGTCGAGGCTTTCGCCGCTGCACTGCGCGAGGTCATGGCGCGCCACGACATTCTGCGCACTTCGGTGCTCTGGGAAGGCCTGAACACCCCGGTGCAGGTGGTGTGGCGCGCGGCAATTCTGCCGTTGCAGGAGGTCGAGCTGGACCCGGCCGACGGCCCGATCATCGACCAGTTGCACCAGCGCTTCAGTGCCCGGCGTTATCGCCTCGACGTTAGCCAGGCGCCGCTGATGCGCCTGGTGTATGCCCGTGATCCGGCGCTGGATCGGGTGGTGGGGATTCTGCTGTTCCATCACTTGGCGATGGATCACATCGCCCTCGAAGTGATGCGCAGCGAAATGCGGGCCAGTCTGTCGGGGCAGGTCGTGGCGCTGGCGCCGCCGGTGCCGTATCGCAATTACGTGGCGCAGACGCGGCTGGGTGTCACGGAGCAGGAACACGAAGTGTTTTTCCGCGCGCAACTGGCGGACGTCGACGAGCCGACCCTGCCATTCGGCCTGCAGGAAGTGCAGGGCGACGGACGCGGCATCGACGAAGCGCAGCAGGCGTTGCCGGCTGACGTCTATCAGCGTCTGCGCACCCAGGCGCGACAGGCCGGGGTCAGTGTGGCGAGCCTGATTCATCTGGCCTGGGCGCGGGTGCTGGCGGCGACGTCGGGCCAACAGCGTGTGGTGTTCGGTACGGTGCTGATGGGGCGTATGCAAGGCGGCGAGGGCGCCGACCGGGCCTTGGGCGTGTTCATCAACAGCTTGCCGTTGCGCATCGATGTCGATGCCGGGGTGCGCGACGCCGTGCGCGCCACCCATGCGCGGCTGACCGCGCTGCTCGGGCATGAGCACGCGTCGCTGGCACTGGCCCAGCGCTGCAGCGGCGTCGCCTCGCCGTCACCGTTGTTCAGCGCGCTGCTCAATTATCGGCACAGTGACGAGTCCGAACTGCTGGAGCCGTCCAGCCATGCCTGGAAAGGCATCGAAACCCTGGCCAACGAGGAGCGCACCAATTACCCGCTGACCATGAGCGTGGATGATTTTGGCAACGGCTTGCGCCTGACCGGCAGGGCTGTGGCGCAGATTGGCGCGCAACGGATTTGCGGTTACATGCAAGCGGCGTTGAGCGGCCTGGTACAGGCCTTGGAGCAGACTCCGCAACAACTGTTGAACCGCTTGCCGATCCTGCAAGCCGAGGAGTTGCAACGTTTGCTGATCACGTTCAACGCCACCGAGGTCGATTGTCCGCTGGACCAGCCACTGCACGCGTTGTTCGAAGCACAGGTGCGGCGTAAGCCGGACGCCATCGCGCTGCAATCCGCGCAGGGAACCCTGACTTACCTTGAGCTCAATCAGCGCGCCAATCGTCTGGCCCATCACCTGCGTGAACTCGGCGTGCAACCGGACTCGCGCGTAGCAATCTGCGTCGAGCGCGGACTGGATCTGATCGTTGGTTTGCTCGGCATCCTCAAGGCCGGTGGTGCTTATGTGCCGCTGGACCCGGACTATCCGCTGGAGCGCCTGAATTACATGTTGCAGAACAGCGCGCCGGTCGCACTGCTGGTGCATGGCGCCACGCGGCAATTGCTCGGCGAACCGAGTGTGCCGCTGATCAATCTGGATCACGGCAGTTGGGAGCAGCAGCCGTCAGGAAATCCGCAGGTGCCTGGCCTGAATGCTTCGAATCTCGCTTACATGATCTACACCTCGGGCTCCACCGGGTTGCCCAAAGGCGTGATGATCGAGCATCGCAGTGCCTGCAACATGGTGCATTGGGGTTCGCAGCTCAGTCCGCCGACCGGGCACGGTGCGCTCCTGCAAAAAGCGCCGTTCAGCTTCGACAGCTCGGTGTGGGAGATCTTCTGGCCGCTGTGTTCGGGGATGCGTCTGGTACTGGCGCGACCGGACGGCAACCGCGATTCGGCCTATGTGGTGCAGACCATTCGCGAGCATCAGGTCACCGTAGTCAAATTCGTTCCTGCGTTACTGCAGCAGTTCATTGAGCAGGACGGTGTCGAACAGTGCACCAGCCTGACCGATGTGCTCAACGGTGGCGGCGAACTCAGTGCAGCGCTGGCGCGCCAGGTGCGCGATCGCCTGCCGTGGGTGCGGTTGCATAACGTTTACGGGCCGACTGAAACCACGGTGGACAGCACGGGCTGGACGCTGGACCCGGAAATGCCGGTGCCGGACAACGTGGTGCCGATCGGCACAGCCTTGAGCAACACCCGCCTGTACGTGCTTGATGCGTATGGTCAACCGGTGCCGCAAGGCGTCAGCGGAGAGTTGCATATCGGCGGCGTCGGTGTGGCGCGTGGTTATCACGGCTTGCCGGAGATGCAGGCCGAGCGCTTCATCGACAGCCCGTTTGTGCCGGGGGATCGCCTGTACCGCACTGGCGATCTGGCGCGCTACAACCACCACGGGGAACTTGAATTCCTCGGCCGCAATGACTTCCAGATCAAGCTGCGTGGCTTGCGTCTGGAGCCGGGGGAAATCGAGGCGCGGCTGATCGAACATCCGGCAATTCGCCAAGCGGTAGTGATGGTCCGCGATGAGCGTCTGGTGGCCTGGTACACCGTTCGCTCGGGTGTAGAAGCACCCAGTCTGGAGGCCTTGCGCGCGCATGTGTTGGAGCGTTTGCCGGAGTACATGGTGCCGGGCGCGTTTGTGCTGCTCGACGCTTTGCCACTGACGCCAAACGACAAGATCGATCGTAAAGCCTTGCCGGAGCCGGGAGCCGACGCAGTCATCAATCGCCCATACGTGGCACCCGAGGGTGAAGTCGAAACCGCGCTGGCGCAGATCTGGAGCGAGGTGCTTGGCGTCGAACAGGTCGGTCGTCACGACAACTTCTTCGAACTCGGTGGGCATTCGTTGCTGGCGGTGAGTCTGGTGGCGCGCATGCGTCAGAGCGGCCTGCACACCGACGCCCGGGCGCTGTTCAGCCAGCCGACGCTGGCGGCACTGGCGCTCAGCACCACACCCGAGGCGCAGCAAGTGTTGATCCCGCAAACCACCATCCCGAGCCTCAATCGCAAACGCCGGCTCTAGCCCGGAATTGATTGTGTAAACCAAACCCTGTGGGGGATTGCGGCGGCCGAGCCGGCGGCTTGTCCCCGCTTCCCATGTCAGCCCCGCAAGCCCCGATGTTTTAGTTTTTCCAGGCTGCGCACAGCAGGCACGGACTCGCGGCTGCGCGCTCCTTTTTCTCGTATTTACAGCAGGTTATCCCATGCATTTCAGCGAACTGATGGCTGTTCTTTCCACCCATGCGATCCGCCTTCAACAGGAAGATGAAGACCTGGTCATTCTGGGCAGCGACGACGCGCTGGACGATGCGTTGTGGGACAGCCTCAGCGAACACAAGGCGCAGTTGCTGGAACTGGTCGCGCAAAACGGTGGCGACTGGCTGAGCCCGGCGTTTCGCATCACCCCGGACATGCTGCCGCTGGTGACTCTGGATCAGCCGACCATCGATCGCCTGGTCGCCAAAGTACCCGGCGGCGCCGCCAACCTGCAGGACATTTACCCGCTGGCGCCGCTGCAGGAAGGCATGCTCTATCTGCACCTGTCGGCGCCCGCCGGTGACCCCTACGTGTCGCAAGCGCGATTCGCCTTCGACAGCCGCGAACGGCTGGAGGCTTTCGCCGAGGCGCTGCAATGGATGATCGAACGCCACGACATTCTGCGCACCTCGTTCGTCTGGGAACGCCTGGACGAACCGCTGCAAGTGGTGCAGCGGCAGGCTCGTCTGCACTGCGAAGAAATCGCCCTCGACCCGGGCGCGGATGTCCTGACGCAATTGCTGGAGCGCCACGACCCACGGTTCTTCCGCCTCGACATCCAGCGGGCGCCGCTGCTGCGACTGGTGTACGCCATGGATCCGGCCAACGGGCGCGTGGTCGCGCTGTTGCTGTTCCATCACCTGATCATGGACCACGTCGCGCTCGACGTGGTGCGCCGTGAAACCCGCGCGCATCTGCTGGGCCAGACCGCGCAGGTCGGGCCGCCGGTGCCATACCGCGATCACCTGGCCAAGGCCCGCCTGCGTCTGGACGAGCAGGTGCACGAAGCGTTTTTCCGCGAGATGCTTGCCGACATCGACGAGCCGACCTTGCCCTGTGGTTTGCAGGATGTGCAGGGCGATGGCCAAGGCATCGAAGAAGCCTTGCTGATGCTCGACACCGACTTCAGCCGTCAACTGCGCGGGCAGGCGCGTCAGCTCGGCGTCAGCGTCGCCAGCCTGATGCACCTGGCGCTGGCGCGGGTGCTCGGGCAGTTGTCCGGGCGCACGGCGGTGGTGTTCGGCACTGTGCTGCTGGGGCGGATGGAGGCGGGCGAGGGCGGCGAACAGGCGCTGGGGATGTTCATCAACACCTTGCCGCTGCGCGTGGATGTCGGGCAGGACGGCGTGCGTGCCGGGGTGCTGGCCACCCATCGACGCCTGACCGCGTTGCTCGGCCATGAACAGACCTCACTGGCCCTGGCCCAGCGTTGCAGCGCAGTGGCGGTGCCGACGCCGTTGTTCAGCGCGATCCTCAACTATCGCCACAGCAGCAGTGAAGAGATCGCCGAGGTCAGCGAACTGGCCCCCGGCGTGCAAGTGCTGGGCGCCCGCGAACGCACGAACTACCCGCTGACGATCAACATCGACGACCTCGGCGAAGACTTGCGCATCACCGCGCTGGCGGATGCGGCGCTGGGTGCCGAACGCATCGCCGCTTACCTGCACACCGCGTTGCACAGCCTGCTGCAGGCCTTGCAATCGACCCCGGATGCACCGCTGCAACGCCTGAATACTCTGCCGGCGGCCGAGCGCGAATACCTGCTGCACGGGGTCAACTCGCCGTTGCCGCAGTTCCCGGAAACCCCTTTGATCCATCAGCAATTCGAAGCCCACGCGGCGGCACGCCCGGAGGCCGCAGCGCTGCTGTTCGAAGAGCAGACGCTGAGCTACGGCGAGCTCAACCGCCGCGCCAATCAGCTCGCGCATCACCTGCTGGCGCGGGGGATTCGTCCGGATCAGCGCGTGGCGATCTGCGTCGAGCGCGGCCCGCAGATGATCATCGGCCTGCTAGGTATCCTCAAGGCCGGCGCCGGTTACGTGCCGATCGACCCGGCCTATCCACTGGAGCGCATCGCTTACACCCTGGAGGACAGCGCCCCGGTGGCGGTGCTGACCCAGGCCGATACGCTGGATCGGGTTGGCGCGCTTGGCGTGCCGATCATCGATCTGGACAGCCTGCAGTTGCAGGCTGAACTCAGCAGCAATCCGCAGATTCCCGAGCTGACCCCAAATCATCTCGCCTACGTGATCTACACCTCCGGTTCCACCGGGTTGCCCAAAGGCGTGATGGTCGAACACCGCAACGTGGTGCGACTGTTTTCGGCGACCCACGACTGGTTCAACTTCAACCCGCAAGACGTGTGGGCGCTGTTCCATTCCTTCGCTTTCGATTTCTCGGTCTGGGAAATCTGGGGTGCACTGGCGTTTGGCGGCCAGTTGTTGCTGGTGCCGCAGGCGGTCAGCCGCTCGCCGGACGACTGCTACGCGCTGCTGTGCCGCACTGGCGTCACCGTGCTCAATCAGACCCCGAGCGCCTTCCGTCAACTGATCGCCGCGCAGGGCCGCAGCCCGTTGCAGCACTCGTTGCGCGAAGTGATCTTCGGCGGCGAAGCACTGGAACCGGGCCTGCTCAAACCGTGGTACGCGCGGGTCGGCAATGCCGGTACGCGGCTGGTGAACATGTACGGCATCACTGAAACCACGGTGCACGTGACCTATCGCCCACTGCAGGCAGCGGACGCGCTGCTGGTCGGGCGCAGCCCGATCGGTGTGGGCATTCCCGACCTGCAACTGTACGTGCTCGACGCGCAGCGCGAGCCGGTGCCGGCCGGCGTGATCGGCGAGTTGTACGTCGGTGGCGCCGGGGTTGCCCGGGGTTACCTCAATCGTGAAGCGCTGACTGCTGAACGCTTTATCGCCGACCCGTTCAGCGGCCGTGCCGAGGCGCGTCTGTACAAGACCGGTGACCTGGCGCGCTGGACCGCCGATGGCAGCCTCGAATACCTCGGTCGCAACGACGATCAAGTGAAGATCCGTGGTTTCCGCATCGAACTCGGTGAAATCGAAGCTCGCCTCGCCGCCTGCGCCGGGGTGCGCGAAGCGCTGGTGATCGCCCGCGAAGACAGTCCCGGTGACAAGCGTCTGGTCGCCTACTGGCTGGCCGCCGCAGGCACTGAACCGAGCGCCGCGCAATTGCGCGACGAGTTGCTGCTGTCGCTGGCCGACTACATGGTGCCGAGCGCCTTTGTGCGCCTCGACGCGTTACCGCTGACCACCAACGGCAAGCTCGATCGCAAAGCCTTGCCGCAACCGGACAGCGATGCGTTTGCCCGGCGCGGTTTCGAAGCCCCAGTGGGGGAAGTCGAAACCCTGATTGCCGGGATTTGGCAGAGCCTGCTCGGTGTCGAGCAGGTCGGGCGGCACGACAATTTCTTCGAACTCGGCGGCCATTCGCTGTTGGCGGTGAAACTGATCGAACGCATGCGCCAGCACGACTTGCAGTGCGACGTGCGCGTGCTGTTCGGCCAGCCGAGCGTTGCGGCGCTGGCGGCGACCTTGAGTCACAGTCACGCCCTACGGGTTCCAGAAAATCTGATTGCCGCCGATTGCACGCGGATCACCCCGGACATGCTGCCGCTGGCCACGCTGGATCAGGCCGCCATCGACCGCGTGGTCGCCAGTGTGCCCGGCGGCGTCGGCAATGTGCAGGATATTTACGGCCTGGCGCCGTTGCAGGCGGGGATTCTCTACCACCATCTGGCGACCAGCGCCGGGGATCCGTACGTGCTGCAGGCGCAATTCGCCTTCGCCGGTCTGGCACAGATCAAGGCTTTCGTCCGTGCGTTGAATGCGGTGATCGAGCGCCACGACATTCTGCGCACCAGCGTGGTTTGGGAAGGGCTTGAGGAGCCAGTGCAAGTGGTCTGGCGCGAGGCGCCGCTGGCGCTGGAACGGGTCGATGCCGACCTGCTGGAGGGCGATGTGCTGGAGCAGATGCAGGCGCGGTTCGATCCACGGCACTACCGCCTCGACCTGCGCCGGGCGCCGCTGATGCGTCTGGCCTACACCGAAGACCGTGAACAACAGCGCTGGGTCGGCATCCTGTTGCTGCACCACATCGTGCTCGACCACACCGCACTGGAAGTGTTGCTGGCGGAAATGAACGACAGCCTGTACCCGAGCGGCGCCGATTTGCCGATGCCGGTGCAGTACCGCAACTACGTGGCGCAGGCGCAGCAACAGGCCAATGCCGAGGCGCATGAAGCGTTCTTCCGCGACATGCTCGGCGACATCGACGAGCCGACCGTGGCCTTCGGTGTGCAGGACGTACATGGCGACGGCAGCACCATTGTCGACAGCGAGCAGGCGCTGGATTCGAGCGTGGCCCAGCGCTTGCGCGAGCAGGCGCGCCGCCTCGGCATCAGCGCGGCCAGTCTGGTGCACCAGGCCTGGGGCCAGGTGCTGGCGCAGGTTTCGGGGCGCGAAGAGGTGGTGTTCGGCACCGTGCTGCTCGGGCGCATGCAGGGCGGCGAGGGCGCCGATCGCGCACTCGGCATGTTCATCAACACCTTGCCGTTGCGGGTCAGTGTTGGCGCTACCTCGGTAGAGCAAGGCGTGCGCGCTACTCATGAGCGTCTGGCGCAATTGCTGGCGCATGAGCAGGCCTCGCTGTCGCTGGCCCAGCGTTGCAGCGGTGTTGCCGCGTCGCTGCCGCTGTTCAGCAGCTTGCTCAACTATCGCCACAGCGCGGCGGAACCGACAGGCGTGGCCTGGGACGGGATCGAGATTCTCAGCTCGCGCGAGCGCAGCAACTATCCGCTGGTGGTCAGCGTCGACGACCTCGGCACCGGTTTCCGCCTGAGCGTGCAGGCGGTGCCGCAAGTGGATGGCGCGCGGGTCTGCGATTACCTGCAAACCGCGCTGCACAACTTGCTGACCGCTCTGGAGCACTCGCCAGCAACGTCGCTGCGGCAGATATCGGTGCTGTCGCCGAGCGAACGCCAGCGGGTCCTGGTCGGCTTTAACATCACCGGTCGCGACTACCCGCCGGCGCAAACCGTGCAGCGTTTGGTCGAGGCCCGGGCGGCCGCGCACCCCGAGGCATTGGCGGCGGTGCAAGGCGCGCAGCAGTTGAGCTATGGCGAACTCAATCAGCGGGCCAATCGCCTGGCACATCACCTGATTGGCCTTGGCGTGCAGCCCGATGACCGGGTCGCCCTATGTGCCCGGCGCAGCCCGGACATGCTGGTGGCGCTGCTGGCGATCCTCAAGGCCGGCGCCGGTTATGTGCCGGTCGATCCGGCGTATCCGGCGGAACGCATCGCCTACCTGTTGCAGGACTGCGCCCCGGTGGCGGTGGTGGCGCAGGCATCGACTCGCGATCTGCTCGGTGGCGTGCAGGTCATTGATCTGGACAACGACCTCTGGCAGCACCTGTCGGATGCCAATCCGCAGGTGCCGGCATTGACGCCGAAGCATCTGGCTTACGTGATCTACACCTCCGGCTCCACCGGCCAACCGAAAGGGGTGATGGTCGAGCATGCGACCCTGGAAAACCTTGTGCACTGGCACGCTGAAGCCTTTGATTTGCAGGCCGGCAGCCAGACCGCGAGTGTCGCCGGCTTCGGTTTCGATGCGATGGCCTGGGAAGTCTGGCCGGCACTGTGTGTCGGCGCGACCTTGCACCTGCCGCCGCCGTCGATCCGCAACGAGCACCTCGACGAGATGCTCGACTGGTGGTGCGCGCAGCCGTTGCAGGTCAGCTTCTTGCCGACGCCGGTGGCCGAATACGCGTTCAGCCGGCAATTGCAGCACCCGACCTTGCGCACGCTGCTGATCGGCGGCGACCGACTGCGTCAGTTCAGTCGCCAGCAAACCTTCGAAGTGATCAACAACTATGGCCCGACCGAAGCCACGGTGGTCGCCACCTCGGGGCCGGTCGAACTGGATCAGCCGCTGCATATCGGCCGGCCGATCGCCAACGTCAGAATCTATGTGCTGGACGCCGAGCAGCGTCCGGTGCCGGTGGGCGTGGCGGGCGAGTTGTATGTCGGCGGGGCAGGCGTGGCGCGCGGCTATTTGAATCGCCCCGAGCTGAGCGCTGCGCAGTTCCTTTTCGACCCATTCAGCGATGAGCCGCAGGCGCGCATGTACCGCACCGGCGATCAGGCGCGTTGGCTGGCCGACGGCAACATCGAGTACCTGGGGCGCAACGATGATCAGGTCAAACTGCGTGGCGTGCGTATCGAGCTCGGTGAAATCGAAGCCGCGCTCGGCAGTCACGTTGCACTGCAGGAAGCGGTGGTGCTGGTTCGCGATGGGCGGCTGATTGCGTGGTTCACCGAGCGCACGGCGGTCGATATTCAGCAGTTGCACACGCATTTACAGGCACGCTTGCCGGATGCGCTGCTGCCGGCGGCCTACGTACGTCTGGATGCGTTGCCGTTGACCGCCAACGGCAAAATCGACCGCAAGGCCTTGCCGGAACCGGAGCAGGGCGCGTGGCTCAGCCGCGAATATGAAGCGCCCCACGGTGCGGTGGAAACCGCGCTGGCGCAGATCTGGATCGACGTGCTGAAAGTCGAGCGGGTCGGGCGTCACGACAACTTCTTCGAATTGGGCGGGCATTCGCTGCTGGCGGTGAGCCTGATCGAACGCATGCGCCAGATTGACCTCGCGGCCGACGTGCGCGTGCTGTTCAATCAGCCGACCCTGGCCGCATTGGCGGCCGCTGTGGGCAGCGGTCGCGAAATCGAGGTGCCGGCCAACCGCATTCCGCCGGGCTGCACCCGCATCACTCCGGACATGCTCAGCCTGACTGAACTCGATCAGGCCAGCATCGAGCGTATCGTCGCCACCGTGCCGGGCGGGGCCGCCAACGTGCAGGACATCTATCCGCTGGCACCGCTGCAGGAAGGCATTCTTTACCACCACCTGAGCGCCGAACAGGGCGATCCGTACCTGCTGCAATCGCGGCTGATCTTCGACAGCGTCGAGCGCCTGCGCACGTTCAGCCAAGCCTTGCAGCAGGTCATCGCGCGCCACGACATTCTGCGCACCAGTGTGGTCTGGGAAGGGCTGGCGAGTCCGCAGCAAGTGGTCTGGCGTCAGGCGCCGCTGGTGGTGCAAGCGGTGCCGCTGGATCCGGCGCAGGGCGACGTCCTCGAACAGTTGCACGCGCGGTTCGATGCCCGGCACAACCGCCTCGACCTGAGCCAGGCGCCGCTGATGCGCATCGTCTACGCCGAAGACCCGGCGCAGCAACGGGTGGTGGCGATCATCCTCTTCCAGCACTTGATTCTCGACCACACCGCCATGGAGGTGGTGGGCCAGGAAATGCGCGCGTTCATGTTCAATCAGGCCGACAGCCTCGGCACGCCGATGCCGTATCGCAACTACGTGGCGCAGGCGCGTCTGGGTGCCAGCGAGCAGGAACACGAAACGTTCTTCCGCGACATGCTCGGCGATATCGATGAACCGACCCTGCCGTTCGGCCTGCACGATGTGCAAGGCGATGGCGGCGACATCGAGGAGGCGCAGCAAGCCGTGGATGCCGGGTTGACCCTGCGCCTGCGTGAACAGGCGCGGCAGCTGGGTGTCAGTCCGGCGAGCCTGATGCACCTGGCCTGGGCACAGGTGCTGGGCGTGCTTGCCAACCGCCGCGACGTGGTGTTCGGCACGGTGCTGTTGGGGCGTTTGCAGGGCGGTGAGGGCGCGGATCGCACCCTCGGCGTGTTCATCAATACCTTGCCGCTGCGGGTGGATGTCAGCGAAGGCGTGCGCGCTGCGGTCAAGACTACCCACGCACGGCTGACCGCGTTGCTGGCCCATGAACACGCGCCATTGGCGCTGGCCCAGCGTTGCAGCGCGGTGTCCGGGGCGCCGCTGTTCAGCGCACTGCTCAACTACCGGCATACCGCTGCCGAAGCGCAGCCGCATGACGGTCAGGGCATCTGGGAAGGCGTGCAATTGCTTGGCGGCGAAGAGCGCAGCAACTATCCGCTGACCCTCAGCGTCGACGATCTCGGCGAAGACTTTTCCCTGTCCGTGCTGGCGTTGGCGCAGATCGGCGCGCAACGGATCTGCGGCTACATGCACACCGCGCTGGAGCATCTGGTGCACGCACTGGAGCAGACGCCACAGCGTGCGCTCAACCGTTTGCCGATTCTTGCGGTCGAGGAATACGAGCGCCTGCTGGTCGGTTTCAACCCGACTGCGGCGGCATACCCGCGCGGCGCAACGATTCAGGCGCTGGTGCAAGTGCAGGCCGAGCAGCAGCCGCAGGCACTGGCAGTGGTGCAGGGCACGCAGCAACTGACCTATGCGCAACTCAATCAGCAGGCCAATCGCCTGGCGCATCACTTGCTCGGCCTCGGCGTGCAGCCGGACGACCGGATTGCCGTGTGCCTGCAACGCAGCCCGCAGATGCTGGTGGCGCTGCTGGCGATTCTCAAGGCCGGCGCCGGTTACGTGCCAATCGACCCGGCGTACCCGGCGGAGCGCATCGCCTACCTGTTGCAGGACAGCGATCCGGTGGCGGTGCTGGCGCAGGGCGCGACCCGCGAGCTGCTGGGTCGAGTGCCGGTGATCGATCTGGACAACGCCCTCTGGCAACACCTGCCGGAGACCAATCCGCAACTGCCGACGCTGACCCCGGCGCATCTGGCCTACGTGATTTACACTTCGGGATCGACCGGCCAGCCGAAAGGCGTGGTGGTCGAACACGCGACCCTGGAAAACCTTGTGCACTGGCACTGTGAGGCATTCGACCTGCGCGCCGGCAGCCACACCGCGAGCGTCGCCGGTTGCGGTTTCGACGCGATGGCCTGGGAGGTCTGGCCGGCGCTGTGTGTCGGCGCGACCCTGCACCTGCCGCCGCCGTCGATCAGCAACGAACACCTCGATGAACTGCTCGACTGGTGGCGCGCGCAACCGTTGCAAGTGAGCTTCCTGCCGACGCCGATTGCCGAATACGCCTTCAGTCGTGAGTTGGGTCACCCGACCTTGCGCACGCTGTTGATCGGTGGCGACAAGTTGCGGCAGTTTTCGCGTGGGCAGACGTTCGACGTCATCAACAACTACGGCCCGACCGAGGCCACGGTGGTTGCGACTTCCGGTTCAATCCATGCCGGGCAATTGCTGCACATCGGCCGGCCCATCAGCAACGCCCGGATCTACCTGCTCGATGAACAGCAGCGTCCGGTGCCGGTTGGCGTGGCGGGCGAGCTGTACGTCGGTGGCGCGGGTGTCGCGCGTGGTTATCTGAACCGTCCCGAGCTGACCGCCGAACGCTTCCTCGAAGACCCGTTCAGTGACGAACCGCAGGCGCGCATGTACCGCACCGGCGACCTCGCGCGCTGGTTGGCCGACGGCAATATCGAATACCTGGGGCGTAACGACGATCAGGTCAAACTGCGCGGCGTGCGGGTGGAGCTGGGTGAAATCGAAGCCGCGCTGTCCAGCCATCCGGCGGTGCAGGACGCGGTGGTGCTGGTGCGCGAGGCGCGGTTGATCGCCTGGTTTACTGCTCGCACAACAGTCGATAACGAGGATCTTCGCGCGCATTTGCTAGCGCGTCTGCCACAGGCACTGGTGCCGGCAGCTTACGTGCGGCTTGAGGCGCTGCCGCTGACCGCCAACGGCAAACTCGACCGCAAGGCCTTGCCAGAACCGGATCAGGACGCCTGGCTCAGCCGCGAATACGCCGCGCCGCAAGGGCCGGTGGAAACCGCATTGGCGCAGGTCTGGGCCGAGGTGCTGCAAGTCGAACAGGTCGGTCGTCACGACAACTTCTTTGAACTGGGCGGCCATTCGCTGCTGGCGGTGACCCTGATCGAGCGCATGCGTCAGCTCGGCCTGAGCACCGATGTGCGCGTGCTGTTCAGCCAGCCAACCCTCGCCGCACTGGCCGCCGCCGTCGGCAGTGGTCGCGAAGTCGCGGTGCCGGCCAATCTGATTCCAATCGGTTGCACGCATATCACTCCAGACATGCTGACCCTGGTGCAACTGGATCAGCAGAGCATCGAGCGTATCGTTGCCACGGTGCCTGGCGGTGCCGCCAACGTGCAGGACATTTATCCGCTGGCGCCGTTGCAGGAAGGCATTCTTTATCATCACTTGAGCGCCGCGCACGGCGATCCATACCTGCTGCAATCGCGCCTGGCATTCGACAGCCTTGAACGCTTGCAGGCCTTCGCCGCCGCGCTGCGCCAGGTCATGACACGTCACGACATTCTGCGCACCGGAGTGGTCTGGGAAGGGTTGGCGACGCCGGTGCAAGTGGTCTGGCGCGAAGCTCAACTGCCGCTGCAGGAAGTCGCACTCGACCCGGCCGGCGGTGACGTACTCGCGCAATTGTTTGAGCGTTTCGACGCGCGGCATTTCCGCATCGACCTCAGTCAGGCGCCGCTGATTCGCCTGGTGTATGCGCAGGATCCGGCCAACCACCGGGTGGTCGCCATGCTGCTGTTCCATCACATCGCCATGGATCACACGGCGCTGGAAGTGGTGCAGCAGGAACTGCAGGCGCTGCTCTTCGGTCACGGCGAAGCCCTGATACCCGCCGTGCCGTATCGCAATTACGTGGCGCAGACCCGGCTGGGCGTCAGCGAGCAGGAGCATGAAGCGTTCTTCCGCGCGATGCTCGGCGAGATCGACGAGCCAACGCTGCCGTTCGGTCTGCTGGACGTGCACGGTGACGGCCATGACATCGAAGAAGTCCGTCAGCGCGTGCCGGAAGTCTTGGCGCAGCGCTTGCGCAGCCAGGCGCGGCAGCTGGGCGTGAGCGTCGCGAGCCTGTTCCATCTGGCATTTGCCCAGGTATTGGCGGCGACTTCCGGACATGAGCGCGTGGTGTTCGGCACCGTGCTGCTGGGGCGGATGCAGGGCGGTACCGGTGCTGATCGCGGTCTGGGAATGTTCATCAATACGCTGCCGCTGCGGGTGGATCTGGGCGATGTTCCGGTGCGTGCCGGGGTGCGCGCCACCCATGCGCAACTGACCGCATTGCTCGGCCATGAACATGCGTCACTGGCATTGGCCCAGCGTTGCAGCGGGGTGGCGGCGCCGTCGCCGCTGTTCAGCGCCATGCTCAACTACCGGCACAGCGTCAGCGCGGAACAGTTGCAAGCCAATCGCCTGGCCTGGCAAGGCATCGAAAATCTGTCCAGCGAGGAGCGCACCAACTATCCGCTGAGCTTCAACGTCGATGACCTGGGGCAGGGCTTTGATCTCACGGCCATGACCCCTGCGCCGATTGGCGCGGCGCGGGTGTGTGGCTACATGCAGCAGGCGTTGGCGGGGCTGGTCGAGGCGCTGGAGCAGGCACCGCAGCAGGCCTTGAACCGCCTGCCGGTGCTGGCGGATGCCGAGCGCCAGCAGTTGCTGTTCGGCCTGAATGCCACGGACGTCGATTACGATCTTCAGCAGACCATTCATGGCTTGTTCGAAGCGCAAGTGGAGCGCTCGCCACAGGCACCCGTCGTGGTCGCGGGTGAGCAGCAACTGAGCTACGCCGAACTCAATGCCCGGGCCAATCAACTGGCGCGGCACCTGCGCGAATTGGGCGTAGGGCCGGACTCACGGGTGGCGCTCTGCGTCGAGCGCGGTCTGGACATGGTGGTCGGGCTGCTGGCGATCCTCAAGGCTGGCGGCGGTTATGTGCCGCTGGACCCGGCGTATCCGCTGGAGCGTCTGGCCTACATGCTGAAAGACAGCGCGCCGTTGGCGGTGCTGGTGCAGGGAACCACGCGTTCGTTACTCGGCGAAGTCTCAGTGCCGGTGGTCGATCTGGATCAGCCGCACTGGCAATCGCTGCCTGCCGACAACCTTTCAGTAGCCGAACTGACCCCGCAGCACACCGCTTACGTCATTTACACCTCCGGTTCCACTGGCCAACCGAAAGGCGTGATCAACGAACACAGCGGGGTGGTCAACCGATTGCTGTGGATGCAGGACGCCTATCAACTGACCTCCAGCGACACGGTATTGCAGAAAACCCCGTTCAGCTTCGACGTCTCGGTCTGGGAGTTCTTCTGGCCGCTGATGACCGGCGCACGTCTGGTCATGGCCCGGCCCGAGGGGCACAAGGATCCGCAGTACCTCAGCGAAATCATCGAACGCGAACAGATCACCACGCTGCACTTTGTTCCGTCGATGCTCGATGTGTTCCTCGCTCATGCTGACACCGCACGCTGCAGCAGCCTGCGGCAAGTCATGTGCAGCGGCGAAGCGTTGCCGGGCAGCGTGGTACGGCGCTTCAAGCAGCAACTGCCGGCCAGCCAATTGCACAACCTCTACGGCCCGACCGAGGCTGCGGTGGACGTGACCGCGTGGAACTGCGCCGGGCCGCTGGAACAAACGCCAGACAACACGCCGATCGGCAAACCGATCGCCAACACCCGCATGTACATCCTCGATGCCCAGCAACAACCGGTGCCGCACGGCGTGGTCGGCGAGCTGTATATCGGTGGCGTGCAGGTGGCGCGCGGTTATCTGAATCGCCCGGAGCTGAACGCCGAGCGCTTCCTCAACGATCCGTTCCAGGCCAATGGGCGGATGTACCGCACTGGCGACGTCGCCCGCTATCTGCCGGACGGCAATATCGAATACCTGGGCCGTAACGACGATCAGGTGAAGATCCGTGGCCTGCGCATCGAACTCGGTGAAATCCAGGCACGCCTGACCCAGATCGATGGCGTGCAGGAAGCCGCCGTACTGGCCCGCGAAGATGCATCCGGCGACAAGCGTCTGGTGGCGTACTACACCGGCGCACGCCTGGAAATCGACGTGCTGCGCAGCCATCTGCTGGAGCACCTGCCGGACTATATGGTGCCCGCGCTGTTCGTGCACCTCGATGCATTGCCGCTCAGCCCCAACGGCAAACTCGACCGCAAGGCACTGCCGGCCCCGGATCTGGCGGCGCTGACCGCCCGCGAATACGAAGCCCCGGTGGGCGAAGTGGAAATCACCCTCGCACGGCTCTGGGCAGAGTTGCTCAACGTCGAGCGGGTAGGGCGCCACGATCATTTCTTTGAACTGGGTGGTCACTCGCTGCTGGCGGTCAGTCTGATCGGCCGGCTGCGTCAGGAAGGCATGGAAGCCGATGTCAGGTCGCTGTTCGAACATCCGACCTTGGCAGGCTACGCCGCAATTACCGAACGAATGGAGATCGTCCTGTGAACGTGATCGAACTGTTGGCCACATTGAAGGCTAAAGATATCCAGCTGGCGGTCGCGGACGACCAATTGCGGGTCAATGGCAACAAGCAGGCGTTGAACGACCCGGCGTTGCTGGCGCTGTTGCGCGAGCACAAACCGGCGCTGATCGAACTGATCAAGGCCGGGCAGTACTCGGCCAGCAAGCACGGTCAGGTCGAAGTGCCAGCCAACGGCATCGTTGCGGGCACCACGCACATCACCCCGGCGATGCTGACGCTGGTCGAGCTCGACCAAACCACCATCGACCACCTCGTCGCACAAGTCCCCGGCGGCGCAGCCAATGTGCAGGACATCTACCCGCTGGCGCCGCTGCAGGAAGGCATCCTGTATCACCACGTCAGTGGCGGTGACGGCGATCCGTATGTCATGCAATCGCATTTCGCCTTTGCCAGCCGCGAGCGTTTTCAAGCGTTCGCTCATGCGCTGCAAGCGGTGATCGATCGCCATGACATTCTGCGCACCGCTGTGCATTGGGCAGGGCTGGATGCACCGGTGCAGGTGGTCTGGCGCCGCGCCGAACTGCCGGTGGAAGAGGTGACGTTGCCTGATGCAAATGGCGACGTGCTGGCGTATCTGCACGAGCGCTTCGACGCCCGGCATTTCCGCCTCGACGTTACCCAGGCGCCGCTGATGCGTCTGGCCCACGCCTGGGATGAGGCCGGGCAACGGGTGATCGCCACGCTGTTGTTCCATCACATGGCGCTCGACCACTCGGCCCTCGACGTGGTGCGCCACGAAATGCGCGCGTGCCTCACCGGGCAGCGTGAACGGCTCGGGCGCCCGGTGCCGTTTCGCAACTACGTGGCGCAGGCGCGTCTGGGCGTCAGCGAGGCCGAGCACGAGGCGTTTTTCCGCGAGATGCTCAGCGACATCGACGAACCGACGCTGCCTTACGGCCTGCAGGACGTGCAGGGTGACGGCAGCGAAATCGTCGAACTCAGCGTGCCGGTCGCGGCGCTATTGGGCCAGCGTCTGCGGGCGCAGGCGCGGTCGCTCGGCGTCAGTGTCGCGAGCCTGTTCCACCTCGGCTGGGCGCAGGTGCTGGCCGCGCTGACCGGCAAGCAGCAGGTGGTGTTCGGCACGGTGCTGATGGGCCGCATGCAAGGCGCTGAAGCGATTGATCGGGCGCTGGGGATTTTCATCAACACCTTGCCGTTGCGGGTGAACATCGACGGGCAGGACGTGCGCGCGGCGGTCAACGCCACCCACGCCCGGTTGACCACGCTGATGCGGCACGAACACGCACCGCTGGCCCTGGCTCAGCGCTGCAGCCACGTCGTGGCGCCGACCCCGCTGTTCAGCACACTGCTCAATTATCGTCACAGCCACAACGTGGCCACTGCCAGCGCCGAGACCCTCGCGGCGTGGCAGGGCATCACCACCCTGCACTCAGAAGAGCGCAGCAACTATCCGCTGACGATGAGTGTCGATGACCTCGGTGACGGTTTCAGCCTGACCCTGCTGGCCAGCACCCAGACCGATCCACAGCGCATCTGCGACTACCTGCACTGCGCGCTGGAAAACCTCGTGCTTGCGCTGGAGCAGGCGCCGCAGACACCGGTCAACCAACTGCCGATCCTGCCGGCGGCGGAGCTTGCGCAGGTACTGCTCGAGTTCAATGCCACTCAAGTGGATTTCCCGGCTGCACAGACCATCCAGCAACGTTTCGAGGCACAGGTGGCCGAACGGCCGGACGCGCTGGCGGCAGTGTTTGCCGACGCGCAACTGACCTACGCCGAACTCAATCAGCAAGCCAATGCCTTGGCGCAGCATCTGATCGGTTTGGGCGTGAAACCCGACGACCGTGTCGCCATCGTCGCCCGTCGCGGGCTGGACACCCTGGTCGGGCTGGTGGCGATCCTCAAGGCCGGCGCCGGTTACGTGCCGATTGACCCGGCGCACCCGGCGGAGCGATTGAACTACCTGCTCGACGACAGCGCGCCAGTCGCCGTACTGACCCAAAGTCATCTGCGCGAGCGACTGCCGGCGCTAAACGTGCCGGTGCTCGACCTCGATCACTGCAACTGGCCGCTGACGGTTACGCAAAACCCGCAGGTACCGGGCCTGAGCACCGCGAACCTGGCCTACGTGATCTACACCTCCGGCTCCACTGGTTTGCCCAAAGGCGTGATGGTCGAGCATCACACCTTGAGCAATCTGGTCGACTGGCACTGCACCGCGTTCGACCTGTGTGCCGGGCGTCACACCTCAAGCCTGGCCGGGTTCGGCTTCGATGCGATGGCTTGGGAAGTCTGGCCGGCGCTCTGCGCGGGCGCGACCCTGCATCTGGCGCCGACTCACGAGGGCGGCGAAGACATCGATGCCTTGCTCGCGTGGTGGTGCGCGCAGCCGCTGGACGTGAGCTTCCTGCCGACCCCGGTGGCCGAATACGCCTTCAGCCAGAACCTCGAACACCCGACCCTGCGCACGTTGTTGATCGGCGGCGACCGCTTGCGGCAGTTCAATCGCAATCAGCATTTCGACGTGATCAACAACTACGGCCCGACCGAGGCCACGGTGGTCGCGACCTCAGGTCTGGTGCAAAGCGGCGACGCGCTGCACATCGGCAAACCGCTGAGCAATGCCACGGTGTACCTGCTCGACGAACAACAGCGCCCGGTGCCGCTTGGCGTTGCCGGTGAGCTGTACGTCGGCGGTGCCGGGGTTGCCCGTGGCTACCTCAATCGCCCGGACATGACTGCCGAACGCTTTCTGCGTGACCCGTTCAGCCGCGCGCCGAACGCGCGGATGTACCGCACCGGCGACCTTGCACGCTGGCGCGAGGACGGCAACATCGAGTACCTCGGGCGCAACGACGATCAGGTGAAGATCCGTGGCGTGCGCATCGAGCTGGGCGAGATCGAAACCTGCCTCAACCAGTTGCCGGGGATTCAGGAAGCGGTGCTGCTCGCTCGCGAAGATCAACCCGGCCAGCCGCGCCTGGTGGCCTACTTCACCGAGCAGCCGCAGGTCGAAGCGCTGCCGGTGGGCGAGTTGCGCGCGCAATTGCTCAGCCGTTTGCCGGAATACATGGTGCCGACGGCGTTCGTCAAACTCGCCGCGCTGCCGCTGACCGCCAACGGCAAAGTCGACCGCAAGGCCTTGCCGGCGCCGGATCTGGCGGCGCTGTTCACCCGCGAGTACGCAGCGCCCGAAGGCGAGGTGGAAACCGCGCTGGCGCAGATCTGGGCCGACGTGCTGCAGGTCGAGCGGGTCGGGCGGCAGGATCACTTTTTCGAACTCGGCGGGCATTCGTTGCTGGCGATGCGCATGGTCTCGCAAGTGCGCCAGCGTCTGGGTGTCGAGCTGGCGCTGAGCGATCTGTTTGCCAACGCCGAACTGGCGGCGGTCGCGGCAGTGCTGAGCGAGGCCGGACGCTGTGCGCAACCGCAGATCGTGCCGGTCCCGCGTGACGGCGCGTTGCCGCTGTCGTTCGCCCAGCAACGCTTGTGGTTCCTCGCGCAAATGGAAGGCGCTAATACCGCCTACAACATTCCCGTGGCCCTGCGTCTGCGTGGCCGTCTCGACGACGCGGCGCTGCAACGCGCACTGGCGCGGATCGTCGCCCGCCACGAAACCCTGCGCAGCCGCTTCGCGCAATTCAACGACGAAGCGCAAGTGCTGATTGCCCCAGTGGATACCGGTCTGCTGCTGCGGGTCGAAGACCTGCGCCAGCACCCGCAACCCGAGGAAACCCTGCAGGCGCTGATTCAGGGCGAAGCCTCCGGGCCGTTCGACTTGCAGGACGATCCGTTGATTCGCGGGCGACTGGTACGTCTGGCCGACGATCACCATGTGCTGTTGCTGACCCTGCACCACATCATCTCCGACGGCTGGTCGATGGGTGTTTTGACCCGCGAACTGATGGCGCTGTATCAGGCGTTCAGTCATGGCCAGCCGGATCCGCTGCCGCCACTGGCGCTGCAATACACCGACTACGCGGTGTGGCAACGGCGCTGGCTCAGCGGCGAAGTGCTGCAGCGTCAGAGCGAGTACTGGCAACAGACCCTCGCTGGTGCCCCGGCACTGCTGATGCTGCCGACCGATCGGCCGCGCCCGGCGCAGCAGGACTATGCCGGCAGCAGCGTTGCCGTCGTGCTCGACGAGCGCCTTAGCGCCGGGCTCAAAGCCTTGGGCCAGCGCCACGGCGTGACCCTGTACATGACGCTGATGAGTGCCTGGGCGATGCTGCTCAGCCGCTTGTCCGGGCAGGCGGAAGTGGTGATCGGTTCGCCAGTGGCCAACCGCACCCGCGCCGAGATCGAAGGCCTGATCGGCATGTTCGTCAACACCCTGGCGCTGCGCATCGACACCTCGGGCGAGCTGAGCGTCGAAGCGCTGCTGGCGCGGGTCAAGGCGCAAACCCTGCAAGCGCAGGCGCATCAGGATCTGCCGTTCGAGCAAGTGGTGGAAATCACCCGGCCGGTGCGCAGCCTGGCGCACAGCCCGTTGTTCCAGACCTTGCTCAGTTGGGATGGCCTCGAAAGCCCGGCGCTGGCCCTCGGCGAACTGACGCTGGAAGGCGTGGCCGAGCCGAGCCACTTCGCCAAGTTCGACCTGTCGCTGAGCCTCAGTGAGTCCAACGGCATCATTCGCGGTGCGCTGGAATACGCCACGGCGTTGTTCGACCAGAGCACGGTCGAGCGCTTCGTCGGTTATTTCCAGCGCCTGTTGCAGGCGATGGTCGCCAACGATCAGGCGCTGCTGGAACAGGCGACGCTGCTGGCGCCGGAAGAACAGCAGCGTTTGCTGGTCGAGTTCAATGCCACGGCGGTCGATTACAACCTTGAGCAGACCATTCATGGTCTGTTCGAAGCGCAAGTGGCGCGTACGCCTTGGGCTCCCGCGGTGGTTGCTGATGAACAGCAACTGACTTATGCCGAGCTCAATGCCCGGGCCAATCAACTGGCGCGGCACCTGCGTGAATTGGGCGTAGGGCCGGATTCGCGGGTGGCGATCTGCGTCGAACGCGGTCTGGACATGGTGGTCGGGCTGCTGGCGATCCTCAAGGCTGGCGGCGGTTATGTGCCGCTGGATCCGGCGTATCCGCTGGAGCGTCTGGCTTACATGCTCGAGGACAGCGCGCCGCTGGCCGTATTGGTGCAGGGAACCACGCGTTCGTTGCTCGGTGACACTTCCGTGCCGGTGATCGATCTGGATCAGTCGCAATGGCAATCGCTGCCTGCCGACAACCTTTCAGTAGCCGAACTGACCCCGCAGCACACCGCCTACGTGATCTACACCTCCGGCTCCACCGGCCAACCGAAAGGCGTGATCAACGAACACAGCGGGGTGGTCAACCGTTTGCTGTGGATGCAAGACGCCTATCAACTGACCTCCAGCGACACGGTGTTGCAGAAAACCCCGTTCAGCTTCGACGTCTCGGTCTGGGAGTTCTTCTGGTCGTTGATGACTGGCGCCCGATTGGTCATGGCCCGGCCCGAGGGACACAAGGATCCGCTGTATCTCAGCGAAATCATCGAACGCGAACACATCACCACGCTGCACTTTGTTCCGTCGATGCTCGACGTCTTTCTCGCCCACGCCGACACCGCGCGTTGCGCCAGCCTGCGGCAAGTCATGTGCAGCGGCGAAGCGTTGCCGGGCAGCGTGGTGCGGCGTTTCAAGCAGCAACTGCCGGGCAGCCAATTGCACAACCTCTACGGCCCGACCGAAGCCGCGGTGGACGTGACCGCGTGGAACTGCGCCGGGCCGCTGGAAAGCACCCCGGACAACACGCCGATCGGCAAACCGATCGCCAACACCCGCATGTACATCCTCGATGCCCAGCAACAACCGGTGCCGCACGGTGTGGTCGGTGAGCTGTACATCGGTGGCGTGCAGGTGGCGCGCGGTTATCTGAATCGCCCGGAACTGAACGCCGAACGCTTCCTCAATGATCCGTTCCAGAGTAATGGACGGATGTACCGCACCGGCGACGTCGCCCGCTATTTGCCGGACGGCAATATCGAATACCTGGGCCGCAACGACGATCAGGTGAAGATCCGTGGCCTGCGCATCGAACTCGGTGAAATCCAGGCACGCCTGACCCAGATCGACGGCATTCAGGAAGTCGCCGTACTGGCCCGCGAAGACGTTCCGGGCGACAAGCGTCTGGTGGCGTACTACACCGGCGCACCGCTGGAAATTGAAACACTGCGCGGCCACTTGCTGGAAAACCTGCCGGACTACATGGTGCCCGCCGTGTTCGTGCATCTCGATGCATTGCCGCTGAGCCCCAACGGCAAACTCGACCGCAAGGCACTGCCGGCCCCGGATCTGGCGACGCTGACCGCCCGTGAATACGAAGCGCCGGTCGGCGAAGTGGAAACCGCGCTCGCGCAGCTTTGGGCTGAATTGCTCAAGGTTGAGCGGGTAGGGCGCCACGACCATTTCTTCGAACTCGGTGGTCACTCGCTGCTGGCGGTGAATCTGGTGGCGCGGATGCGCCGTGCCGGCCTGAGCGCCGACATTCGCGTGCTGTTCAACCAACCGACCCTCGCCGCGCTGGCCGCTGCCGTGGGCGGTGAACCGGAAGCCGAAGTCCCGGCCAACCTCATCCCGGCGGACTGCACGCGCATCACTCCCGAGTTGTTGCCACTGGTGGCGCTCGACCAGCCGAGCATCGACCGCATCGTCGCCAGCATCCCCGGCGGCGTGGCCAACGTGCAGGATATTTACCCGTTGGCGCCGTTGCAGACCGGCATCCTCTTTCATCACCTGTCCGCCGCCCAGGGCGATCCGTATGTGTTGCAGGCGCAGTTCGCGTTTGCCGATGAGCAACGCCTGAACAGCTTCACCCAAGCCTTGCAGAACGTAATCCAGCGCCACGACATCCTGCGCACTTCGCTGTTCTGGGACGGGCTGCAAGACCCGGTGCAAGTGGTCTGGCGTGAGGCGCCGCTGGCGTGCGAAGCGCTGGAGCTGAATGGCACGGACGGCGATGTACTGGAGCAATTGCGCCGGCGTTTCGACGCTGCGCAGTACCGCATGGCCGTCAATCAGGCGCCGCTGATGCGCGTGGTGCACGCCTGGGATTCAGCCAATCAGCGGGTAGTAGCGTTGTTGCTGTTCCATCACCTGGTGATGGACCACGTGGCACTGGAGGTGCTGCAACACGAGATGCAGGCGTTCCTCAGCGGCCAGCCGCAGCGTCTGGCCGAGCCGGTGCCGTATCGCAATTATGTGGCGCACAGCCGTGGCGCAATCAGTGATCAGGCGCATGAAGCGTTCTTCCGCAAAATGCTCAGTGACATCAGCGAACCGAGCGCGCCGTACAGCCTGCACAGCATTGCCGAGGGCCACGCCGCAGAAGCACGACGGGTACTCGACCTCGATCTGAGTCAGCGCGTCAGGGCCAAGGCCCGACGGCTGGGGATCAGCGCCGCGAGCCTGATGCATCTGGCCTGGGCGCAGGTGTTGGGAAAACTCTCCGGGCGTGACGAAGTGGTGTTCGGCACTGTGTTGCTGGGGCGGTTGCAGGCGGGCGAGGGCGCCGAGCGCGCGCTCGGGGTGTTCATCAACACCTTGCCGCTGCGGGTCGATCTCGGGCAACGCTCGGCGCAGGAAGCCGCGCTCGCCACCCACCAACAGTTGAACGCGCTGCTGCAACATGAGCATGCGCAATTGGCGCTGGCCCAGCGTTGCAGTGGTATGCCCGCCGGCACGCCGTTATTCAGTACGCTGTTCAACTATCGCCACAGCGCAACTGCCGGCACGCCTTCTGCGGAGGCGACGAACGCGTGGCAAGGCATGCAGTTGCTCAATACCCAGGAGCACACCAACTATCAGTTGAGCGTGAGTGTCGATGACCTCGGCGAAGGTTTCGCCTTCACTGCACTGGCCGCTCCCGGCATTAATCCCGCACGCATCTGCGAGTACCTGCAACGGGCGGTGAGCAACCTGCTGCAGGCACTGGAACAGACACCACAATTGAGCGTTGATCAGGTGTCGATCCTGGCCCCAGACGAACGCCGGCAATTGCTGGTCGAGTTCAATGCCACCGAGCGGGAATACCCGCGTGCGCCGACCGTGCACGCATTATTCGAAAGGCAAGTGGCGGCAGATCCACACGCCATCGCTGTGGTGCATGGCGGGCAAACGTCGAGTTATGGCGATTTGAATGATCGGGCCAACCGCTTGGCCCACTACCTGATCGCTCAAGGCGTACAGCCGGGCGCTCAGGTGGCGATCCTGCTGCCGCGCTCGCGGGAGCTGTTGGTCGCGCAGCTGGCGATTGCCAAGTGTGCGGCGGCTTATGTGCCGCTGGACATCAACGCGCCGAGCGAGCGCCAGGCGTTCATGCTTGAGGACAGCCGCGCCGTGGCGTTGCTGACACTCAGCAGCGAAGCCATCGACTACGCCGCGCCGCGCATCGACCTCGACCGGCTCAAGCTCAGCGGTCAGTCGACGCACAATCCGAATCTGGCGCAAAGCTCGGACGCGCTGGCGTACATCATGTACACCTCCGGTTCCACCGGTACGCCGAAGGGTGTGATGGTGCCGCACCGTGGCATCGCTCGTCTGGTGCTGAACAACGGCTACGCCGATTTCAACCGGCAGGATCGCGTAGCGTTTGCGTCCAACCCGGCGTTCGACGCCAGCACCATGGACATCTGGGGGCCGCTGCTCAACGGCGGACGCGTGGTGGTGATCGATCACCAGACCCTGCTGGATCCGAACGCATTCGGTCGCGAATTGAGCGCCAGCGGCGCGACAATCCTGTTTGTCACCACCGCGCTGTTCAACCAGTACGTGCAACTGATTCCGCAGGCCCTGAAAGGCTTGCGCATGGTTCTGTGCGGCGGTGAACGCGGCGATCCGACAAGCTTCCGCCGCTTGCGGGCCGAGGCGCCGCAGCTGCGCATCGTGCATTGCTACGGCCCGACCGAAACCACCACTTACGCCACCACGTTTGAAGTGCACGAAGTGGCGGAAAACGCCGAAAGCGTGCCGATTGGCGCGCCGATCTCCAACACGCAGGTGTACGTGCTCGACGCGCATCAGCAACCGGTGCCGATGGGCGTGACCGGCGAGTTGTACATCGGCGGGCAGGGCGTGGCCCTCGGTTACTTGAACCGTGCCGATCTGACGGCGGAAAAATTCCTGCCCGATCCGTTCAGCGACCGTCCGGGCGCGTTGCTCTACCGCACTGGCGACCTCGTGCGCTGGCTGGCGCCGGGGCAGCTCGATTGCATCGGGCGCAATGACGATCAGGTGAAAATCCGTGGTTTCCGCATCGAACTCGGTGAGATCGAAAATCGTTTGCTGAGCTATCCGGGGATCAACGAAGCGGTGGTGCTCGCCCGGCGCGATGGTCAGGAACCGCTGCGGCTGGTGGCCTACTACACCGCGCACGACGGCACGCTGGAACTGGCTGGCCTGCGTGAGCATTTGCAGACGCAATTGCCGGAATACATGGTGCCGAGTGCCTGGGTGCAGCTCGATGCCTTGCCGCTGAACAACAACGGCAAGGTTGATCGCAAAGCCTTGCCCGAACCGGATGCTGCGGCGTTGTTCACCCGTGAATACGTTGCGCCGCAAGGTGAACTGGAAACCGCGCTGGCGCAGATCTGGGCCGAGACCCTGCAAGTCGAACAGATCGGCCGCCATGACCACTTCTTCGAACTCGGCGGTCATTCGTTGCTGGCGATGCGCATGCTGTCGCAGGTGCGCCAGCGTCTGGGCGTCGAACTGCCCCTGAGCGAGTTGTTTGCCGATCCGCATCTCAGCGCGGTGGCCGAGGTGCTGACCCGCGCCGGGCGCAGCACGCTGCCAGAGATCGTCGCGGCCGCGCCGGATCAAGCGCTGCCGCTGTCCTTCGCCCAGCAGCGCCTGTGGTTCCTCGCGCAAATGGACGGTGGCAACTCGGCGTACAACATTCCGCTTGGCCTGCGCCTGCGCGGGCAACTCGACGGCGAAGCGCTGCAACGCGCACTGGCGCAGATCGTTGCGCGGCACGCAACCCTGCGCAGCCGTTTCGTCAGCATCGACGATCAGGCGCAGGTGCTGATTGCGCCGGTCGATAGCGGTCTGCTGTTGCCGATTGAAGACCTGCGCCAAGACCCGCAGGCCGAAGCCTGCGTGCAGGCACTGCTCGCGCAGGAAGCCGCGACGGCCTTCGATCTGCAGCATGATCCACTGATTCGCGATCGCCTGATTCGTCTGGCTGACGATCATCATGTGCTGTTGCTGACCGTGCATCACATCGTCGCCGATGGCTGGTCGATGGGTGTGCTGACCCGTGAGCTGATGGCGCTGTATCAGGCGTTCAGTCACGGTCAGCCGGATCCATTGCCACCACTGGCGCTGCAATACGGCGACTACGCCGTGTGGCAGCGGCGCTGGCTCAGCGGTGAAGTGCTGCAGCGCCAGAGCGATTACTGGCAGCAGACCCTCGACGGCGCGCCGGCCTTGCTGACCTTGCCCACCGACCGTCCGCGCCCGGCGCAGCAGGACTTTGCCGGCAGCAGCGTCGAAGTACGGCTGGACGAGCGCCTGAGCGCCGGGCTCAAAGCCTTGAGTCAGCGTCACGGCGTGACCCTGTTCATGACCCTGATGAGTGCCTGGTCGCTGTTGCTGAGTCGTCTGTCCGGGCAGTCCGACGTGGTGATTGGCTCGCCGGTGGCCAACCGCACCCGCGCCGAAATCGAAGGCCTGATCGGCATGTTCGTCAACACCCTGGCCCTGCGCATCGACACCTCAGGCGAACCGAACGTGGCCACGCTGCTGGCACGGGTCAAGGCGCGCACGCTGGAGGCGCAGGCGCATCAGGATCTGCCGTTCGAGCAAGTGGTGGAAATCACCCGGCCAGCGCGCAGTCTGGCGCACAGCCCGTTGTTCCAGAGCACGCTGAGCTGGGACAGCAACGTGGGGCCGAACCTGGCGCTGGGCGATCTGCGCCTCGAAGGTGTGGCCGCACCGGGCCGGGTGGCCAAGTTCGACCTGACTTTGACCCTGGGTGAGGTCAACGGGGTGATTCGCGGTTCGCTGGAATACGCCACGGCGTTGTTCGATCAAGCGACCGTCGAGCGTTATGTCGGCTACTTGCAGCGCCTGCTGGCGGCGATGGTCAGCGATGAGCTGACAGTCCTGGAGCGGGTGCAATTACTCGCCGAGTCTGAGCGTCAGCGCTTGCTGTACGACTTCAACGCCACGGCGCGCGAGTATCCGCAAACGCTGACCGTACACGGGATTTTCCAGCAACAGGCAGCGGCGCATCCCAAAGCGGTGGCGGCGGTGCATGGCGAGCATTCGCTGAGCTACTTTGAGCTGAACGCCCAGGCCAACCGTCTGGCGCATCACTTGATCAGCCAGGGCGTGCAGCCGGGCGATCACGTGGCGATCCTGTTGCCGCGTTCGCTGGAACTGCTGGTGGCGCAACTGGCGATTGCCAAATGCGCGGCGGCGTATGTGCCGCTGGACATCAATGCCCCGAGCGAGCGTCAGGCATTCATGGTCGAGGACTGTCAGGCCGCGGCATTGCTGACCCTCAGCCGTGAAGACATCGACTACGCTGCGCCACGTATTGACCTTGACCGCTTGATCCTCAGCGGCCAACCGACGCACAACCCGAACCTGCTGCAATCCTCGGAAGCGCTGGCGTACATCATGTACACCTCCGGCTCCACCGGCACCCCGAAAGGCGTGATGGTGCCGCACCGCGCCATCGGCCGCCTGGTGCTGAACAACGGTTACGCCGATTTCAATGCGCAGGACCGCGTGGTGTTCGCCTCCAACCCGGCGTTCGACGCCAGCACCATGGACATCTGGGGACCGCTGCTCAACGGCGGGCGTGTGGTGGTGATCGATCACCAGACCTTGCTTGATCCGAACGCGTTCGGCCATGAATTGAGCGCCTCCAGGGCGACCGTGCTGTTCGTCACCACGGCGCTGTTCAACCAGTATGTGCAGCTGATTCCGCAGGCGCTGAAAGGCTTGCGCATTCTGCTGTGCGGCGGTGAGCGCGGCGACCCGGCGGCGTTCCGTCGACTGCTGGCCGAGGCGCCAAAGTTACGCATCGTGCACTGCTACGGCCCGACCGAAACCACCACTTACGCCACCACCTTCGAAGTGCGTGAAGTGGCGGAAAACGCCGAGAGCGTGCCGATTGGCGGGCCGATCTCCAACACCCAGGTGTATGTGCTCGACGCGCATCAGCAACCGGTGCCGATGGGCGTGACCGGCGAGTTGTACATCGGCGGGCAGGGCGTGGCGCTGGGTTACCTGAACCGCGCCGATCTGACCGCCGAGAAGTTCCTGCGCGATCCGTTCAGCGATCAGCCGGGCGCGCTGCTGTATCGCACGGGCGACCTCGCACGCTGGCTGGCGCCGGGGCAGCTCGATTGCATCGGGCGCAATGACGATCAGGTGAAGATTCGTGGTTTCCGTATCGAACTGGGTGAAATCGAAAACCGCCTGCTCAACTGCCAGGGGATCAAGGAAGCCGTGGTACTGGCGCGCCGCGATGGTCAGGACATCACCCGTCTGGTGGCGTACTACACCGCGCACGCCGGCCGCCTGGACAGCGCCGATCTGCACGCGCAGTTGCTGGCACGACTGCCGGAATACATGGTGCCGACCGCGTGGGTGCAACTGGATGTGCTGCCGTTGAACAACAACGGCAAGGTCGACCGCAAGGCGCTGCCGGCACCGACGCAGGCAGCGCTGCTCAGCCGGGTGTATGTGGCGCCGATCTCGGCGCTGGAAGACCATTTGGCGCGGATCTGGGCTGGCTTGTTGCAGCTCGAACAGGTCGGTCGTCACGACAACTTCTTCGAACTGGGCGGGCACTCGTTGCTGGCGATGCGCATGCTGTCGCAGGTGCGCCAGCAGTTGGGCGTCGAGCTGACACTCGCCGAGCTGTTCGCCAACCCCGAGCTGGCCGCTGTCGCCGAGGTACTGAGCCGGGCGGGGCGCAGCACCTTGCCGGAGATTTTGCCGGCGCCGCGTGATCAGCTATTGCCGCTGTCCTTCGCCCAGCAACGTCTGTGGTTCCTGGCGCAGATGGATGGCGGCAACAGCGCCTACAACATCCCGGTCGGTCTGCGCCTGCGCGGTCGGCTGGATGAAGACGCGCTGCAACGGGCACTGGCACGCATCGTCGCCCGACACGAAACCTTGCGCAGCCGCTTCAGCCAGATCGACGATCAGCCGCAGGTGCGGATTCTGCCGGCCGACACCGGTCTGTTGCTGCCGGTAGAAGACCTGCGCCGGCACCCGCAGGCTGATAACGCCTTGCGCGGCCTGATCGAGGAGCAGGCCTGCGCCTCCTTCAATCTGCAGCATGATGCGCTGCTGCGCGGACGTCTGGTGCGTCTGGCTGATGATCATCATGTGCTGTTGCTGACGCTGCACCACATCATCGCCGATGGCTGGTCGATGGGCGTGCTGACCCGTGAGCTGGCCGCGTTGTATCAAGCGTTCAGCCGTGGCGAAGACGATCCGCTGCCGCCGCTGGCGCTGCAATACACCGACTACGCGGTGTGGCAACGGCGCTGGCTCAGTGGCGAGGTGCTGCAGCGTCAGAGCGATTACTGGCAGCGGACCCTGGCCGGCGCGCCAGCCCTGCTGACCCTGCCCACCGACCGTCCGCGTCCGCCACAGCAGGACTATTCCGGCAGCCGCGTCGACCTGCTGCTCGATCAACACTTGAGCGCCGGTTTGAAAGCCTTGTGTCAGCGTCGCGCGGTGACGCCGTACATGGTGATCATGAGCGCCTGGGCGATGTTGCTCAGTCGGTTGTCCGGGCAGAGCGACGTGGTGATCGGCTCGCCGGTGGCCAACCGCACCCGCGCCGAGATCGAAGGCCTGATCGGCATGTTCGTCAACACCCTGGCGCTGCGCATCGACACCTCGGGTGAGCCGAGCGGCGAGGCGCTGCTGGCGCGGGTCAAGGCGCAGACTCTGGACGCTCAGGCGCATCAGGATCTGCCGTTCGAGCAAGTGGTGGACATCAGCAAGCCTGTCCGCAGCCTGTCGCACAGCGCGTTGTTCCAGACCATGCTCAGTTGGGACAACAACGACGGTCCGAGCCTGACCCTCGGCGACCTGACCCTGGAAGGGGTGGCCGGCGACAGCCATTTTGTGAAGTTCGACCTGTCGCTGAGTCTTGGCGATTCCCACGACGGGATTCGCGGTTCGTTGCGCTATGCCACGGCGTTGTTCGATGAAGCGACGGTGCAGCGTTTTGTCGGCTACTTCCAGCGGCTGCTGGCGGCGCTGGTCAACGATGATCAGGCGGTGCTTGCGCGAGTGCCGTTGCTGGCACCGCAGGAGCAGCAGCGTTTGCTGGTCGATTTCAATGCCAGCGCCGTTGATTGTCCGCTGGAGCAGCCGTTGCATGGCTTGTTCGAAGCGCAGGTGCGGCGCAAACCGGACGCTGTCGCGCTGCAGTCCGCGCAAGGCAACCTGACCTACCGCGAGCTCAATCAGCGCGCCAACCGCTTGGCCCAGCACCTGCGCGAACTCGGTGTGCAGCCGGATGCGCGGGTGGCGATCTGCGTCGAGCGCGGGTTGGATCTGGTGGTCGGTCTGCTCGGCATCCTCAAGGCCGGTGGTGCCTATGTGCCGCTGGACCCGGGGTATCCGGTGGAGCGTCTGGCCTACATGCTCAAGGACAGCGCGCCGACTGCGGTGCTGGTGCAGACCGCTACTCGCGGGTTGTTCGATGACGCGGTCGCCACGGTGATCGACCTTGACCGCAGTACCTGGCAGCACCTGCCGGATCACGATTCGTCAGTGCCGGGCCTCAGCGCCTCGAACCTTGCGTACATGATCTACACCTCCGGTTCTACCGGGCTGCCGAAGGGCGTGATGATCGAACACCGCAGCGCCTGCAACATGGTGCATTGGGGTTCGCAGATTTCGCCGCCGACCGAACACGGTGCGTTGCTGCAAAAAGCACCGTTCAGCTTCGACAGTTCGGTGTGGGAGATCTTCTGGCCGCTGTGTTCCGGGATGCGTCTGGTGCTGGCGCGGCCGAACGGCAACCGCGATTCGGCCTATGTGGTGCAGACCATTCGTGAGCAGCAGGTCACCGTAGTCAAATTCGTTCCGGCGCTGTTGCAGCAGTTCATTGAGCAGGACGGTGTCGAGCAATGCACCAGCCTGACCGATGTGCTCAACGGTGGTGGTGAACTCAGTGCGGTACTGGCGCGACAGGTGCGTGATCGCCTGCCGTGGGTGCGTTTGCACAACGTTTATGGCCCGACTGAAACCACGGTGGACAGCACGGGCTGGACGCTGGAGCCGCATATGCCGGTGCCGGACAACGTGGTGCCGATCGGCACAGCCTTGAGCAACACTCGGCTGTACGTGCTCGATGCGTACGGTCAGCCGGTGCCGCAAGGCGTCAGTGGTGAGTTGCACATTGGCGGCGTCGGCGTGGCGCGTGGTTATCACGGACTGCCGGAGATGCAGGCCGAGCGCTTCATCGACAGCCCGTTTGTGGCGGGTGATCGCCTTTACCGTACGGGAGATCTGGCGCGCTACAACAATCACGGCGAGCTGGAATTCCTTGGTCGCAACGACTTCCAGATCAAGCTGCGGGGCTTGCGCTTGGAGCCGGGGGAAATCGAGGCGCGGCTGATCGAACATCCGGCGATTCGCGAGGCGGTGGTGATGGTCCGTGATGAGCGTCTGGTGGCCTGGTACACCGTGCGTTCCGGCGTGGAAGCACCGAGTCTTGAGACGTTGCGCAGCCATGTGCTGGAGCGCCTGCCGGAATACATGGTGCCGGGCGCGTTCGTGTTGCTCGACGCTTTGCCGCTGACACCAAACGACAAGATTGATCGCAAAGCCCTGCCGGAGCCGGGAGCGGACGCCGTGATCAACCGCCCATACGTGGCGCCACAGGGTGACGTCGAAACCGCGCTGGCGCAGATATGGGGTGAAGTCCTCGGCGTCGAACAGGTCGGTCGCCATGACAACTTCTTTGAACTGGGCGGGCATTCGTTGCTGGCGGTGAAGCTGGTCAATCTGATGCAACGGGCCGGGCTGTCGCTGTCGCTGGCCGAACTGTTCCAGCATCCGAGCATCGAGTCTGCCGCCGCGCTGCTCAGTCAGGGCGAGGCGGTCAGTCAGCCTGACGGGCTGGTCGTGGTGCGTGCCGGGACGCACGGTACGCCGCTGTTCCTGCTGCATGAATTCAGCGGCAGGGACGTGTATTTCCCGACGCTGGCCCAGCACATCGGTGGCGAGTTCCCGATTTACGGCCTGCCCGGTGTGCCGCTGGGGCAAGCGCAATTGCGCACGCTTGAGTGCATGGCGCAGCGCATGGTCGGGATCATCCGCGCGGTACAGCCTCACGGGCCGTATCGGCTGGCGGGCTGGTCGTTCGGCGGGGTGCTGGCGCATGAGGTCGCGCAGCAATTGCTCGGCCTCGATGAGCCGGTGGATTTCATCGGCATGCTCGACAGCTATGCGCCAAACCCGCTCGCCCAGGACAAGGCAATGTGGAGCGGCGAGGGCCTCGACAAGCGCCAGTTGCTCGGCCATTGCCGAGGGCGTTCGCTGATGCTGGGTGCCGAAAGCGAGGCGGCGCTGGCGGCGGTGCAAGTGCTGGAAGCACAAGTCGAACAACTGGATTTCCCCGAGCTGTTCAAGCGTTGCCAGGCACAGCAACTGACCGATCCGGAACTGGCCACGGTCAGCGCGGCGGACGCCTGGCATTACTTTGATCGCGAAGCGGCGCATCGTCTGGCGCTGGCGCATTACCGAGTCAGCCCGGCGAGCCAGCCGATCCACCTGTTCCGTGCACAGGAACTGATGGAAGGCCAGTCATTGCCGAGCCCGACGCGCGGCTGGGAAGAGCGCTTCGACATTGGCTTGCTGCGTTGCATCGACATCCCCGGCGATCACCGGACCATGATGAAGCACCCGCACATCCAAGCGCTTGGCCAGGCCATTACCCAGGCGCTGGAAACCCTGGTGACGCCGGAACCGGCGCTGTATCAACCGCTGCTGACGATTCAGACCGGGCAGCCGGGGTATGCGCCGATTTTCTGTGTGCCGGGGGCGGGTGACAGCGTCACCGGGTTCATTCACCTGACCGAGGCCATCGGCCCGGAGTGGCCGATCATCGGCCTGCAACCGCGCGGGCTGGACGGCGTCAGTGTGCCGCACAGCGCGGTCGAAGCCGCTGCCGCGTTCTACCTGCAGGCCATCGAGCAGATCCACCCGCAGGGGCCGCTGCACCTGATCGGCCATTCGTTCGGCGGCTGGGTCGCGCATGCCATGGCGGCGCAGTTGCAGGCGGCCGGGCGCGAGGTGGCTTCGCTGACCTTGATCGACAGCGAGGCACCGGGCGGTGACGGCACGGCGGGCAAGCCGTACACGGCCACTGCCGCGCTGCAACGGCTGATTGACACCCTGCAGTTGTCCTGTGGCAAATCGCTGGGCATCGATCCTGCGACCTTCGCCAACGCCGACGACACCACGCAACTGCGACTGCTGCACGCCGGCATGGTGCGCGCCGGGGTGTTGTCGGAGCGCGCGGCGCCGGACGCGATGCATGGCCCGGTACGCACCTTCGCCAGCGCCTTGCGCACGGTCTATCAACCGCGTCTGGCCTACAGCGGGCCGGTGCGGCTGGTGCTGGTCGATGACCCGACGCTGGACGAGTGGGGCAATCAGCGCGAGCAGGCGGCGATGCTCGAAGGCTGGCAGCGGCAGGTCAGCGATCTGGCGGTGTGGTACGGGCCGGGCAACCACTTCACGATTCTCAAGGCGCCCAACGTCTTCAGTTTCGCCGCGTGGTGGCATGACGGCCTGGCGCTGACGGTCGGCGAAGTGCTGTCCTGAGTGTGGTTGTTCTATCAAGACCCGGCCGCTGGCCGGGTTCATCCCTGAACGGACTTGTGGTTATTTATGGAAAAGTCGAAGTTGCGCAAAGTCGGTATGGGGTTGGCATTGGCGGCGGTGGCCGGGTTGGTGCTGTACACGGTGCAGGCACCGGCCGAAGCGCCGAAATACCAGACCGCCCCGGTCGAACGCTCGGATATCGAAAACACTGTGCTAGCTACCGGTTTGCTGGAAGGCGTCAAGCAAGTGGACGTCGGTGCCCAGGTGTCGGGGCAATTGAAGTCGCTCAAGGTCAAGGTTGGCGACAAGGTGAAGAAGGGCCAGTGGCTGGCCGAGATCGATCCGCTGGTGCTGCAGAACACCCTGCGGCAGGCGCAGGTCGATGAGGAAAACCTGCAGGCGCAAAAGCGCGCCACGCAAGCCCAGCTCAAGCAGACCAAAGCGATTTACCAGCGCTATCAGAACCTGCAGGAAGATGCGTCGATCTCGCGTCAGGACTTCGAAACCGCGCAATCGGACTACGAGGTGCAGCAGGCCAATCTGCTGTCGCTGGATGCGCAGATCAAGAGCGCGCACATCCAGATCGACACCGCCAAGGTCAACCTCGCGTATACGCGGATCGTCGCGCCGATCGACGGCGACGTGGTCGGCATCGTCACCCAGGAAGGCCAGACCGTGATTGCTAACCAGTTGGCGCCGATCCTGCTGAAACTGGCGGATCTGGACACCATGACCATCAAGGCCCAAGTGTCGGAAGCCGACGTGATTCATATCGCGCCGGGGCAGCAGGTGTATTTCACCATTCTCGGCGAAGACAAACGCTATTACGGCAAGCTGCGCGGCACTGAGCCGGCGCCGCAGAACTTCCTCGAAACGCCGCCGGCCGGCACCCCAAAACAAAACACCGCAGTGTTCTATAACGCGCTGTTCGAGGTGCCCAATCCCGACCATCGCTTGCGCATCTCGATGACCGCGCAAGTGCGCATCGTCCTCGATACCGCGCAATCGGTGCTGACCGTGCCGGTGGCCGCGCTTGGGCCACGCAACGCCGATGGCAGCTTTCCGGTGCGGGTGCTCGATGCCAAGGGCCAGGCGCAGTCGCGCAACGTGCAGACCGGGATCAACAACAACGTCAAAGTGCAGATCAATCAGGGCCTCAGCGAAGGCGAGCGGGTGGTGATCGGTGATCCGTTGCCCGCCGTGGCGGGGGCTTGAGCATGACGCAAGCGTTGCTGCAACTGACTGGCATCACCCGCAGTTTCACTGCCGGCGACCGCGAATTTCTCGCGCTGAAGGACATCAACCTGACGATCAATGCCGGAGAAATGGTGGCGATCATCGGCGCCTCCGGCTCCGGAAAATCAACCCTGATGAACATCCTCGGCTGCCTCGATTACGCCACTGCCGGCAGCTACAGGATCAACGGCCAGGAGACCCGCGACCTTGACGATCAGGCGCTAGCCGAGCTGCGCCGCGATTACTTCGGTTTCATCTTCCAGCGCTATCATTTGCTGCCGCACCTGAGCGCGATGCACAACGTCGAGATGCCGGCGATCTACGCCGGCATCCCCGCGCCGCAACGCCACGCCCGCGCCCGCGAGCTGCTGGCGCGTCTGGGTCTCGACGGGCATCTGACGCACCGTCCGAGTCAGCTCTCCGGCGGTCAGCAGCAGCGGGTGAGTATCGCCCGGGCCTTGATGAATGGCGGTGAAGTGATTCTCGCCGACGAACCCACCGGCGCCCTCGACACCGCCAGCGGCAAGGAAGTGATGCGCATCCTGCTGGAGCTGCACGCGGCCGGGCACACGGTGATTCTGGTGACCCACGACCCGAAAGTCGCGGCCAACGCCGAACGCATCATCGAAGTCAGCGACGGTGAAATCCTCAGCGACCGGCGCAACCAGCGCGACACCGGGCAACTGTCGGACGAAGACGTGCCACCAAAACCCCCGGCGACCCGCCGCCTGGTGGCCAGCCTCGGGCTGTTCAAGGAAGCCTTCAACATGGCCTGGGTGGCGCTGATTTCGCACCGCATGCGCACCTTGCTGACCATGCTCGGGATTGTCATCGGCATCACCTCGGTGGTGTCGATTTCGGCGATCGGCGAGGGCGCGAAAAACTACGTGCTCAAGGACATTTCGGCGATCGGCAGCAACACCATCGACATCTATTCCGGCAGCAGTTTCGGCGACAAACGCGCCGCGTCGATCGAGACACTGGTGCCGGCCGACGTCACCGCGCTGAATCAGCTGTATTACGTCGACAGCGCCACCCCGGTGGTCGGTCGCAGCATGCTTCTGCGTTACCGCAACATCGACCTCGATGCGCAGATCAACGGGGTCAGTGATCAGTATTTCCAGGTTCGCGGAATCAAACTGGAGGCGGGCATCACCTTCAGCGAGAGCGACGCGCGGCGTCAGGCGCAGGTGGTGGTGATCGACTACAACACCCGGCATCGGTTATTCGGCGAGGGCGTCGATCCGCTGGGGCAGGTGATCCTGATCGGTAACCTGCCATGCACCGTGATCGGCGTGGCCGCCGAGAACAAGAACCTGTTTGCCTCGGGCAAAACCCTCAACGTCTGGGTGCCCTATGAAACCGCCGCCGGGCGTATCCTGGGCCAACGTTTTCTCGACAGCATCAGCGTACGGATCAAGGACGGCCAGTCGAGCAAAGTGGTGGAAAATCACGTCACCCAATTGATGCTGCAACGCCACGGCATCAAGGACTTCTACACCAACAACCTCGACAGCGTGATGCAGACCGTGCAGAAAACCAGCCGTTCGCTGGCCTTGCTGCTGTCGCTGATCGCGGTGATTTCGCTGGTGGTCGGCGGCATCGGCGTGATGAACATCATGCTGGTGTCGGTCACCGAGCGTACCCGCGAGATCGGCATTCGCATGGCGGTCGGCGCACGGCAGTCGGACATCCGTCAGCAGTTTCTGGTGGAGGCGGTGATGGTCTGCTTGCTCGGCGGGGCCATCGGCATTTCCCTGTCGTATGCCATCGGCCATCTGTTTTCGCTGTTCATCAAGGAATGGGAGATGGTGTTCTCCATGGCCTCGGTGCTGACGGCAGTGATCTGCTCGACGCTGATCGGCATCGTCTTCGGCTTCGTCCCCGCGCGCAATGCATCGCGCCTCGATCCGATCGAGGCGCTGGCGCGGGACTGATTGCCGAAGCTGATTGGCCGGGCTCGTGCCTGAAGTGCAAAAATCGAAAGGGACGGGTCATGAACCCGTCCCTGTTTTTCGCTTTCCAACTGTGGGAGCTGGCTTGCCAGCGATGACGGCCCAGAAGCCGACCAACCTCCCAACTGAATGCACTCGTTCCAACTGTGGGAGCTGGCTTGCCAGCGATGGCGGCCTACCCGCCGACCAACTCCCACCTGAATGCACTCATTCCAACTGTGGGAGCGGGCTTGCTCGCGAAAGCGGCCTCACAGTCGACCAATCCCCAACTGAATACACTCGGTCAAATTGTGGGAGCTGGCTTGCCAGCGATGGCGGCCTACCAGCCGACCAACCTCCCACCTGAATGCACGCAATCCAACTGTGGGAGCGGGCTTGCTCGCGAAAGCGGCCTCACAGTCGACCAATCCCCAACTGAATACACTCGGTCAAATTGTGGGAGCTGGC